>JAURHM010000056.1 GCA_030833315.1 Burkholderiales bacterium | reverse complement strand
GGGAACTGCACACCCTGGTTCTGGCCGATCGGGCGGTCAAACACGACACGGTCCCTCGCATATTTTGTTGCACGGTCGACAAACCAGTAGCCGTCACCGATACATTCCGCGGCAATCAGGATGCGCTCGGCATTGAGGCCGTCGAGGATGTATTTGAAACCCTTGCCCTCCTCGCCGATCAGGCTCTCCGCCGGGAGCTCCAGATTATCGATGAACAGCTGGTTGGTTTCGTGGTTCACCATATTGCGGATCGGCTTGACTTCCAGACCCTTGCCGATGGCTTCGCGCAGGTCGACGATGAAAATCGACATGCCTTCGGATTTTTTCTTGACCTGATCGAGCGGCGTGGTGCGCGCGAGCAGGATCATCAGCTCCGAATGCTGGATGCGCGAAATCCACACCTTCTGGCCGTTGACAACGTACTTGTCGCCCTTTTTGACAGCAAAGGTCTTGATCTTGGTGGTGTCAGTGCCTGCGGTGGGCTCGGTGACACCCATCGACTGCAGGCGCAGTTCGCCGGTGGCGATCTTGGGCAGGTATTTCTTTTTCTGCTCCGCGGAGCCATGGCGCAGCAACGTGCCCATGTTGTACATCTGGCCGTGGCAGGCGCCGGAGTTGCCGCCGCTGCGGTTGATTTCTTCCATGATGATCGAGGCCTCGGTCAGGCTCAGGCCGGAGCCGCCGAATTCCTCGGGGATCAGCGCCGACAGCCAGCCGGCTTCAGTCAACGCTTTGACAAAGGCGTCAGGATAGCCGCGCACATCATCAACCTGCTGCCAGTAGGCGCTGTCGAACTGGCTGCACACGGCGCGCACACCTTCGCGAATGTCGGCGTGCAGGCTTTGATCAATTCCAATGCTCATGGGAAGTTTTACCGGCTTTGAGGAAATTACAGCCAATATTATAAGCGAGCACCGGGTGGAACCTTTCCCGGCGATTCACTGGAACAGCTTCCGTCCCGGACCGGCAGATGCCTTAGAATTGTCCCTTTATTGACGTTTCCGGAGGAGAAAACAATGCTGACACGCCGCATCGCCATCGGGTCCCTGCTGATAGCCGCCATCGCCGGCTGCGCCGCACCGCAGGATGCCGTCAAACAAGGCTATCTGTTTGCCGGAGGCCAGTATATCGATACCAAAGCCGGACAGATCATGGCCGGCCAGATGTATGCCGAATACCGCATCCCCGCCAAAGTCACCAAGCCTTATCCGATCGTAATGATTCACGGTGCGGCGCAGACCGGCACCAACTTCACCGGAACCCCGGACGGCCGCAAGGGCTGGGCGGATTATTTTGTCGAACAGGGTTACGCCGTCTATGTCGTCGATCAACCCGCGCGCGGGCGCTCGGCCGATGCCGGCAATGTCGGCGAGGTTTCGCGGTTTTCCGCGGACATCATTGAAAAACGTTTTACCGCGACGGCCAAATTCAAACTGTGGCCCAAGGCGGAACTGCATACCCAGTTCCCGGGCGACGGTCCGAACAAGGGTTTGCGCGGCGATCCGGTGTTCGACCAGTTCTATGCTTCCCAGGTGCAGTTGCTGCGCCCGAACAGCGTCAGCGAAAAACTGCTGCGCGAAGCCGGCGCCGCGCTGCTCGACAAGATCGGCCCGGCGATCATCATGACCCATTCGCAGTCGGGTCCCTTCGGCTGGGTCATCGCCGATGCACGGCCGAAACTGGTCAAAGGCATCGTCGCCGCGGAACCCTCGGGCCCGCCTTTCCGCGAAGCCGTGTTCGGCACTGCTGCGGCACGGGCCTGGGGCATCACCGAAACGCCGATGGCCTATACCCCCGCAGTCACCGATCCCGCGCAAATCGCCAAGGCGGAAGATGCCGCTGCCGACGGCCCGAATCTGGTGAAATGCATGCTGCAGGCTGAACCTGCGCGCAAATTGACCAATCTTCAAAACGTGCCGGTGCTGGTGTTTGCGGCGGAAGCCTCCTATCACGCCATCTACGACCACTGCACCGCAAAGTATCTGAAGCAGGCCGGCGTCAAAACCGATTTCGTCCGTCTTGAAGATGCCGGCATCAAGGGCAACGGCCATATGGTGATGATCGAAAAGAACAACCTCGACATCGCCGCAATGATCGCCGGCTGGCTCAACAAGAACGTGCGCTGACCGGACAAACATTGATGACGACCGACCAGCAAACCCGCGCCACCGTATGGCCGGACCAGATCTATGAAGTGCTCAAGGATGCCGGCGTCTCCCAGGTCGCCTATGTGCCTGACGCCGGCCACGCCAAGCTGATCAACCGCTGCCATGCCGACAAGGCGATGCATGCGGTATCGCTGACCACCGAGGAGGAAGGTATCGCGATGCTCGCCGGCGCCTGGATGGGAGGCGCCAAAGGCGTGTTGCTGATGCAGTCCAGCGGCGTCGGCAACTGCATCAACATGCTGTCACTGTATGAGGAATGCCGGCTGCCGCTGCTGATGATTGTCACCATGCGCGGGGTTTGGGGCGAATTCAATCCCTGGCAGGTGGCGATGGGCGGCAGCACGGCTGCTGCGCTGGAGAACGCCGGCGTCATTGTGCATTCAGTGGATCGCGCGGAGGATATCAAAGAGACAGTCCATGCCTGCACCGCCCTCGCCTTCAATACCCAACGGCCGGTCGCGGTGCTGATCCAGCAGCGCGTCATCGGTTTCAAGAATTGGAATAAATAATCATGGCCAGCACAAAACCTGCCGGACTCGACCGCCGCAAAGTCGTCGCCGCACTGCTAGCCGAGCGCGGCGATGCGCTGGTCGTCACCGGCCTCGGCTCACCGACCTATGACACGTTCGCCGCCGGCGACCACGACCTCAATTTCTATCTCTGGGGCGGCATGGGCGGCGCAGCAATGGCCGGCCTCGGCCTCGCCCTCGCACAACCCAAACGCCGCGTGCTGGTGATCACCGGTGACGGTGAAATGCTGATGGGCCTCGGTGCGCTGGCGACGATCGCCTGCGAAGCGCCAAAGAATCTCGCCATCGCTGTCATCGACAACGGCCACTACGGCGAGACCGGCATGCAGCGTGCACACACCGCACGCGGCGTTGATCTCGCCGGCATCGCCAAGGCCTCGGGCTTCAAATCGGCAACCACCTTGCAGTCAATGGCCTCGCTGCAGCGCTGGCTGCCCACCTGGAACAAAAAAGCCGGCCCGGTTTTCGCCGACATCAAGGTTTCTGCCGCGCCCGCGCCGATGCGTCTGCCGCTGCGCGACGGCACCGCAATCAAATACCGTTTCCGCACTGCACTGCTCGGCACAGACGCACAGAAATAATTAATAAAAACAATTACTTATGAATAACTCTGCGTTGCAGCGCTACCGCATGTTCATCGGCGGCGAATGGGTCGAAGCCGCCGGCGGCGAATATTTCCCCAGCGACAATCCCTATACAGGAAAACCCTGGGCCTCGATTCCGCGCGGCGGCGCTGCCGATGCGGCTCGCGCCGTTGAAGCGGCGCACCAGGCGCTGACCACAGGCGAATGGCCCAAGTGCAATGCCACCAAACGCGGTGCACTGCTGCGCAAGCTCGGCGACCTGATCACCGAGCATTCCAAAGCGCTCGCCGAAACCGAAGTGCGCGACAACGGCAAGCTCTATGCCGAGATGAGCGCGCAGACCGCCTATATGGCGCAGTGGTATTACTACTTCGGCGGACTCGCCGACAAGATCGAAGGTTCGGTAATTCCGATCGACAAGCCAGACACCTTCAACTACACGCGATACGAGCCGATGGGCGTGATCGCGATGATCATTCCCTGGAATTCGCCGCTGCTGCTGCTGGCGTGGAAACTGGCACCCGCCCTCGCCGCCGGCAACACGGTGGTGATCAAACCGTCGGAATACACCTCGGCCTCGGCGCTGGAGTTCATGAAGTTGATCGAAGCAGCAGGATTTCCGCCTGGTGTCGTCAATGTTGTCACCGGCTTCGGTGCCGAAGTCGGCACGCCGCTGGTCGAACATCCGAAAGTCGCCAAAGTCGCCTTCACCGGTTCCGACGCCACCGGCCAGCGCATTTACGAAGCCGCGGCCAAGGGACTCAAACGCGTCAGCATGGAACTCGGCGGCAAGTCGCCGAACATCGTCTTTGATGACGCGCAGATCGACAATGCGGTCAAAGGCGTGATCTCCGGCATCTTCGCCGCCACCGGTCAGACCTGCATCGCCGGTTCGCGCCTGCTGGTGCAACAGTCGATTCACGATCAGTTTGTCGACAAGCTGGTGGCGCTGGCGAAGACCGCCAAAATGGGGGATCCAATGCGCCTCGACACCCAGGTCGGCCCGGTCACCAATCCGCCGCAGTTCAAAAAAATCCTCGACTACATCGATATCGCCAAGGGCGAAGGTGCCAAAGCCGTGCTCGGCGGTGCCAAGGCCACGCGCCCGGAATGCGGCAGCGGCTGGTTCGTCGAACCGACGATCTTCACCGGCGTCAACAATGCCATGCGTATTGCACAGGAAGAAGTCTTCGGGCCCGTGCTGTCGGTGATCCCGTTCAAGGATGAAGAAGAAGCCATCGCCATCGGCAATGATGTCGTTTACGGCCTTGCCGCCGGCGTGTGGACACAGAACATGCGCCGCGCCTTCCTGATGAGCGAAAAACTGCAGGCCGGCACGGTGTGGGTGAATACCTACCGCGCGGTGTCCTTCATGTCGCCCTTCGGCGGCTACAAGCGCTCGGGCATCGGCCGTGAAAGCGGCCAGGACATGATTTACGAATACCTGCAGACCAAGAGCGTGTGGATTTCCACAGCCACGGAAGTACCGAATCCCTTCGTGCTGCGCTGATCAACAAACACCAGCCGATAAAAAAGGGCGCCGAGGCGCCCCTTGCTGTTTCAGCCTGACGGATCAGGCGCCGGCCGGTTTGACAAACCCCGGCGGCAGCGTTTCTTCGAATGACGGACGCGCGGTGATGCCGGCAGCCCATTTCGCAAGCTTCGGAGCGCGGCTGCGCCAGTCGTTCGGGTAGCGGAAGTCGGTGTACTGGATCGCCACGCCCATCACGATATCGGCGAGGCCGAAACGGTTGCCGAGCAGGAACTCGCTGCCTTCCTTGATGGTTTTTTCGGCGAGGTCGATGGCGCGGTCGATGCGCTTCTCTTCGCGCGCTTTCTTTTCCGCCATCTGCTTTTCTTCGGGACGGCGGTTTTCGAAGGCACGGGTGATGCCCGCGTCGATGATGCCGTTGCCAAGGGCCTGCCACCACTGCGACTGCCAGTAGCCGGCGGGATCGCGCGGGGTCAGCGACTTGCCGTCGCTGTGGTCGAGGTAATGCACCACCAGCTGGGATTCGAACATATAGCTGTCGGCGCCGATTTCGAGCACGGGGATTTTCGACAGCGGGTTCTTGATGATGATCGGGCTGTCGTCGGTCCACGGATCCTCGACGACGAATTCGACCGGCATGCTCTTTTCATGGATCAGCACGCGCGCCTTGCGCACGTAAGGTGATGTGGGCGAACCGTAAAGCTTCATGGTGTTGCAACTCCCTCAGTGGGTGGGCAAAAACGGCATTCTATCAGGGCGGCGGCGCCTGCCCCGCCCGCTCCATCCGCAACATGGAATGTTGCTTTATCCGACCTGAGGGCACTGCTACCATGCCCCGGCACCTTCACATTGAGCGGAAATTCCATGATTACCGTCACCAAACTCGGCAAACATCTTGGCGCCCGCATCACCGGCGTCGATTTATCAAAACCGCTGGACGACGACAGCTTCGCCCAGGTCTACGAAGCGTTTTTCGACAACGAGGTCGTGGTTTTCCCGGGCCAGAAACTGACCCCGCCGCAGCAGATTGCCTTTACCCAGCGTTTCGGCACGCTCGAACACCACGTGCGCAAGGAAGCGCGCCTGGCTGACCATCCGGAAATCTTCATCCTGTCGAACAAGGTCAACGACCAGGGCCAGGCCATTGGCGCCCAGGATGCCGGCCGCTTCTGGCACAGCGACCTGTCCTACAAAACCCATCCCAGCCTGCTCTCCGCGCTGTATGCCGTTGAAATTCCGGTCAAGGACGGCAAGCCGCTGGGTGACACCCGTTTCGCCAGCAGCACCGCGGCCTACAAGGCGCTGCCGGAAGCAATGAAACAGAAACTTGACGGTCTGAAGAACATCCACAGTTACCGCGACTACCGCATCAAAAACTACGCCGCGCAGCAGGAGGACATGCGCCTCGGCATCCGCACCGTGCAGGAGCACGCGCCGACGCCGGAACAACTGGCCAGCGTACCCGACATGGCGACGCCGGTGGTACGTGTGCATCCGGTGACCAAGCGCAAGGGTCTGTTCGTCAGCGAAGGACATACCTCGCATATGTATGACATGCCACAGGAAGAAGGCGACAAACTGCTGCGCCAGCTTTACGATCACATCACCAGCCCGGAATTCGTCTACACCCACCACTGGGAACCCGGCGACCTGCTGATGTGGGACAACATCGCCCTGCAGCACAAGGCAACATTCGACTACGACCCGCTGCCGCGCCTGCTCTACCGCACCACCGTGCGCGGTCCCGCTGTCGCCGACTCGAAAGTACTGTCATGAAAGTACGCGCATGAAAGAAATCCGCATCCTCTCCGCCACCGGCATCCTCGGCTCGGGCTTCCGTGAGGAAACCCTGAAACGCGCGATGTCGCTGAAGCCTGACTTCATCGGCGCCGACGCCGGCTCCACCGACCCCGGCCCGCACCACCTCGGCTCCGGCGAACCGCAGTTCTCCGACGCCGCCTGCAAACGCGACATCCGGCTGATGATCATGGCGGCGCGTGCAGCGAAGATCCCGGTGGTTGTCGGTTCGGCAATGACCGCCGGTACCGATGCCCAGGTCGACCGCCTCGCCGGCATCGTCCGCGACATCGCTCGTGAGGAAAAGCTCAACTTCAAGCTGGCGACGATTTACTCCGAGCAGGACCGCGCCTATCTGAAGCGCCGCCTGAAAGAAGGCCGCATCAAGCCGCTGGCCAATGCACCGCTGTTTGACGAAGGCGTAATCGACCGCAGCAGCCATATCGTCGGCATGTGCGGCGCCGAGCCCTATATCGAAGTACTGCAGAACGGCGCCGATGTGGTTATCGCCGGCCGTTCCAGCGACACTTCGATCTTTGCCGCGATGCCGGTGATGAAAGGTTTCAATCCGGCAACGGTCTGGCATATGGCCAAGATCATGGAATGCGGCGCGGCCAGCGTGGTGCTGCGCAAATACCCGGACTGCAACTTCGCCATCGTCACCGATGACCATTTCATCATTGAGCCGCCGAATCCGGACTATCGCTGCGACCCTACCAGCGTGGCCTCGCACAACCTCTACGAAAACTCGACGCCGTATGAGCTGGTCGAACCTTCCGGCATCCTCAATACCGTCAACGCGCGTTACGAAGCCATTTCCGATCGCGCGGTGAAGGTTTCCGGCAGTACCTTCAAACACGCCGAGCGTTACACCATCAAACTGGAAGGCGCCGAACTCGCCGGCTATCAGAGCATCGTCCTCGGGTCGGTGCGCGATCCGATCATCCTGCGCCAGTTCGATCACTGGCTGGAGAATCTGGTCAAGGCGGCGAAGGACCGCATCCGCGCAGTGATGGGTGATGCAATCGACGGCCAATACCGCCTCGACATCCGCCAGTTCGGCCGCAACGCCGCGATGGGCGTACTGGAGCCGGACATGCGCATCGGTCATGAAGTCGGCCTGCTGTTCCAGATCACCGCGCCGACGCAGAAACTGGCCAACTCTCTGGCGAAATCGCTCAGCCACATCGCCGTGCATTACCCGGTGCCGGAGTGGACCGGCTTGATCACCTCGGTGGCCTTCCCCTACTCCCCCGCGGAAATCGACAAGGGCGCGAGCTACCGCTTCAACATGAACCACGTTGTCGAACCGGACTCTCCGCTGGAGATGTTCCGCCTCAACTACGAGAACCTCTGATCATGGCCAACAAACTCTGGCAAGTCACCAAGCTGATCCGCAGCAAGAATTCGGGCCCATTCGAGCTGACCTTCGACATCATTTTCAAGGATCACGCCACCTACGAAAAAGTGCGCGATGTGAAACTGATCAACGCCGACTGGTTCGCCAAAACCTACCGGCTGAAACCCGAGGTCGTCGCCATCATCAATTACGACGCCGCCTCGGCGATCAAGATCACCATTCCGCGCCCGGTGATCTCCGGCGACATCAACGACGGCGACGTGTTCGGTGGCCAGCAATATGGCCCGCTGGTCGACCTGGAAGTCCCGGCATGACGCCGCAGGCCGGCGGACTGATCACCGTCCTCCTTGATGTGGCAACGGAACAGGACGCAGAATTCAACGACTGGTACACGCTGGAACATGTGCCGCAGCTGACGGCACTGCCCGGCTTTGTGCGCACACGGCGTTACTTTTGTGAAAAAGCGGACATCCGTTATCTCGCCTGGTATGAAACCGCCGATGACGGCGTGGAAGCGGCGAAAGACTTTCAGCACATCGTCACCAATCCGACGCCATGGTCACTGCGCATGCGCAAGCACTACGGCAACAAACGCGAACGGATGAATTTCCGGCTGATGTGCGAGGTCGGCAATGTGCCGTCACCGGATGCGCCGTGGATGTATATCGTGCACACCGACATCCCCGACCATATCGTCGATGAATACAACGAATGGTATGACAAGGAGCACCTGCCGCGCTGTGTCGGCATACCCGGCGTATTGCGTGCACGGCGCTTCATGTCGACCGGGATTCTCGGCGGCACATCGGACGGCCCGAAATACCTGACGGCTTATGAGATGACCGGCCCCGATGTCTGGGAAAGCCCTGCCGCCCTGCAGGCGCGCAAGACACCGTGGACCGAAAAAATGCGCTCGCTGTTCAGCAATACGCGGCGCGCACTTTACCAGCTGGTCGCACCAACCGTGACGCACGGCGAAGCCCTGAAACAGAAACGGGTATCCGTCATCTGACCGGCACGAAATCGGCACGAACAAGACTGCCGCCGCGCAGCAGCGGCCTGGTTCAGGCCTAGATCACTTTCTCCGCCTTCAAGACCGCCAGTTCTTCGCTGGATAGTCCAAGCCAGTCGCCGTACACCTCTTCATTGTTCGCACCCAGTTCCGCGCTGGGTTTGAGTTTCGGGGGTGTCTGATTCTCGAAGCGCAGCGGGCTGCGTGCAGCCGCGATCCGGCCGTATTTGGGATGCTGCATCCACTCCAGCATGCCCCGCTCGTGCAGATGCCGGTCATTGGTAATTTCCGCGAGATCGCGAACGGGCGCACAGGGAATGTGATTCGGCGAAAGAATGGCAAACAGTTCATCGCGCTTGTAGCGCGCCGCATACTCCCCGACAATCCGGTCGACTTCCTCACTGAGCGTGGCGCGTTTCTTGGCGGTATCGAAGCGGGGATCGGACCCCAGATCCTCACGCCCCATCACTTTCGTCAGCGAGATCCAGTGTTTGTTATTGGTGCAGAGGATGGCAATGTATCCGTCCTTTACCGGATACACACTGTACGGCGCCGATGCCCTGCCGCTATGCGTGTTGCCCGTTCTCTGCTCGAAATTGACCGGCCCGCCGTAATTTCCGGAGGCGAAGTACAGGCCCAGACTGGAGGCCAGCGAAAAATAGATGGCATCCAGCATCGCCACTTCTACCTTCTGGCCATGCCCGGTTTTTTCCCGCTCATAAAGCGCCGTCACGACCGCGCCGTAGAGATGCACACCACAGGAAAAGTCGCACAGTGCGGGGCCGATTTTTGTCGGCGGCCCGTCCGGGAAGCCCGTCACGCTCATCGCCCCCGACATGGCCTGAATCGAAATATCCATTGCCGGGTATTCCCGATAAGGTCCGGTACTGCCGTAGCCGGAGCCTGAGGCCATGATGAGCCTGGGATTGACCTCGCGCAGAACCTCATAACCGATACCCAGCTTGTCCATTTTTCCGGGCAGGAAATTCTCGAGCAGGACGTCGGCACGACGCGCCATATCCAGCAGAATCTCGCGCCCCCGCTTGGTCTTGAGATTCAGGGTGACTGCCTGCTTGTTTGAATTCAGCATGGCAAAAGGCAGTGCCGCCCCGCCGATGAGGGTGCGCTGGCGCATCGACTCACCCTCAAGCGGCTCTATTTTGATGATGCGGGCGCCGGCCATCCCCATCAGAAATGTCGCATAGGGGCCATTATAGATCTGCCCCAGATCAAGAACCGTAATCCCCTGCAAGGGACCTTGCTGATTCGTCACTGCCGGCATCTCCTCATTTGATCTCTCTTCATGTTCAACTCCGGAATTGATCCGCTTTTTCGTTCCCGCTATTTTCTCTTGCGCGCCAGAAATGCCGCCATCAGTCTGGACGGCTCATCGCTGCGACGGGCCTCGACACACATCTCGATGCCGCGACGGATGCTGTCGGCCAAGGACAGGCGCTCCCAATCGCGCAATAAGGACTTCTGCAAGCGCACTGCCCGCGGACCACTGATCAATATGGACTGGATCCACTTTTCCACCGCGGCGTCCAGTTCGGCGGCAGGGACGAGTTTTTGCAAAAATCCGGACTGATACATTTCTTTGGCATCGAATACATCGCCCGTCAGAACGAGTTCTGCCGCACGCCCCCAGCCCACCAGCGACGGCAGCAGTGCAGCCTCCATGCCTGACGGCAGACCGACGCGCACCTCGGGCATACCGAATTTCGCATGATCCGCCGAAGCCCGCATATCACATGATGCGGCAAGTTCCATTCCCGCACCAAAACAATACCCGTTCACGCGGGCAATGACGGGAACGGGGCAGCGGCGTATCGAATCACAGGCGTAATGGGTGAGCGTATGTTCCTCCTCAGCCTCCTCGACGCTTAAATCCTTCATTTCCGCGAGGTCCGCCCCGGCGATGAAGGATTTTTCGCCCGCTCCGGTCAGCACGACGGCGCGCAGCTTTTCGTCCCGCGACAGGCTGGAGAATGCATTGGCAATGGCCCGTTTGCCCGCCATGCCGAGGGCGTTGCGTTTTTCCGGATTGTTGATCGTCACATGGGCGATGTGCCCTGCATCGCCTCGCTGATCAATGCGGACAACGACGAGGTCGTCGCTTTCCGTTGCCGTCTTGTTCAATTTTTCCCCTTGCATGGACAATTCCGGAAATACACCCGATTCATTCACCATTCGGGAATGATAACGCTCCCTCTCAAGGCGATGACCGGGGGCGCCGTAAAACTGCTTTATAAACGGAAAGAGGCGCTCTGCGGCGCCTCTTTCCTGAGGACTGAAAACCGCTTACATCGGCAGCGGCATGTCCGGCAAACGCTTGACGACTTTCACGCGCTGCACGGTGTCGCCGGCGAGGTGGGTCCACACCAGCGCATCGCGGATCAGCTTGTCGACGCGGGCATGCATCATGCAACCCTCGGGGCCGTGGATTTCCATATTGGCCTTGGTCACGCGCTGCACGACCTCCTGCGAGTAGTTCATCACCAGCACGTTGTTGCCGACATCCGGCAGCTTGCGGTCGCGTTCCCAGGCGGTGCGCAGCACGAAGGAACGCAGCGCTTCGGTGAGCATGTACATCTCGTTCAGTTTCAGCTGCACCAGCTGGTGGTCGATCACGTATTTGCCGGCGCGTTTATAGGTCTTGGCAAAATGCATGGCCATGCCGACGGCGTCTTCGCAGATGCCCAGCGCATTGGCCGCCAGTTCGATGTCACCGAACTCGGATTTGTCATTGGCGCGCGCCTTGACACCGCCGTTGACCTCGCCCATTACGCTCGAATTGGGAACGCGGCAGTTTTCGAAAATCAATTCACCATTCTGGTAGAAGCGCCAGCCACGCTTGTTGAACACCTTGCCGATACGGAATCCCGGGGTGTCTTTGGGGATGATGAACATCGTCGTGCCCTGACGGATGCCGACATCGGGATTGGTGCGGGCGTCAACGAAGAACAACTTGGCCACGCTGCCGTTGGCAATGAACATCTTGCTGCCGTTGAGAATCCAGTCATCGCCATCGCGCTCGGCGCGCAGTTTCCAGCCGGCCTTGGGATCGTTTTCCGGCGGCATGCGGTTGTCGGAACCGGCATTGGCTTCAGTGCCGCCCTTGCCCAGCAGAAAACCGTCATCTTCCATGAAGGGCTTGAGGAAACGCTCCTTCTGTTCCTTGGTGCAGGAGGCGGCCACCAGATGGCTCCATTTCCAGCACTGGCTGAAAGTCTTGGACACCGAGCTGTCGCCGCGGGCCAATTCAATCATCACCAGCGTCTGCGTCACGAAATCGGCTTCATGACCGCCCCACTCCTTGGGCACGGCCAGCGTGCGGAAGCCAAGCTTGGAACCCTTCTTGATGATGTCCCAGTCAAAGGTGGCGCGGGGATCGGCGATCTGGTCACGCGCCAGCGATATCGGACGAACTTCCTCGTCAGAAAACCGCCGCGCTTCCGATTGCCAGTGGCGCTGCTCTTCATTCAGTGAAAAATCCATGATGAATCCTTAATATTTATTAAATTAATCAATAATTTATGATCAATCGCGCTCAGCTGCGCGAGTATCCGGCAACGGCCTCGGCCACAGTCAGCGGCGATGCGAGATCGCAATCCGCCGAGTGCTGGAGCACCAGCGTGTCGTGCACATATTTCTGCAGCGGCATATCGCGCATCACGCCCATCGCACCGAAACATTCGGTTGCCTCCAGCGTCGCACGATGCAGCGACTGCGCGGTAAAGGTCCGCGCCACGACATGCCATGGCAGATCGTTGACGCTGCGCTCGCTGACGGCTTCGGGATGATCGGTGATCCACGCCGCTTTCATCGTCAGCGCGCGTGCGGCCTCCAGCTGGATGGCAACATCAGCCAGTTTCATGCCGATGGCTTGGTGCTGGACGATATAAGCGCCGCCCTGCCAGCGCATCTTGGCGTAATCCACCGCAGCCTCATACGCGGCACGCGCCACACCCACATTCACCGCGGCAGTCTGGATCGAACGGCGTGCAACGAGGCCTTGCAGCAGACGGTGCACGGCATCGGCCGCCAGCACATCCTCTTCGCCGACCTTGCAGTCCTTCAGCGTAACCGCGGCCATCGCGCCATGGTGCCAGCGTGAACGTTCCCCGCCGCCGCCAAAAGCCGGCAGATCGTCATCAATCGACAGGCCTTTAGTGTCGCGGCCCACCAGCAGAGTGACGGTTCCGGAGCCGTTGGCAATCTTTGCCTGCACAATGAACAGGCCGGCCACCGGCGCATTCGACACAAACGGTGCGAGACCGTTGATCGTCCAGCCCTTGCCGTCACGCTCGGCCACCACTTCCGGCGCGCCGATGACATCGGCATCCGCCGGCACAGCGTGGTGATAACTCCAACCCAGCTCGGCATCGTCATCGCGCGCAATCAGCGCCAGATGGAAACGTTCACCGGCATCAAACTTCGGCCACCAGCGCTTGCGCTGGCTGTCATTCATCGCGTCGTGCACCGCACGCGCCAGCAACGCGGTCTCGCCGAGCACCATCGCCAGATCGACGTCGCCGGCGGCAATTTCTTCAAGCAGCACGCAGCAGGTCAGCAAATCCGCCCCGGCACCGCCTGCCGCTTCCGGCAGCGCCAGTCCGCGCAGGCCCATCTGCGACAGCTGGTCCAGGAAATCCGTCATCAGCGGTTTCTCGAAAGGCTCCAGCCGCTTCGGATCGATGGCGGCGGGCTGGACTTCCTGAGTAACAAAATCGCGCACGGCATCGCGAAACTCGATCTGCTCGGCCGTCAGTTGCAAGTCATACATGAAAATGCGTCCTTGGTTGGGGTTACTGGGGTTCAATACCGGCGTCGCGCGCCATCTTGATCCATTTCGGGATTTCCGTCTTGATATACATATCATGTTCCTCGATCGAACTGCCGATCGGGTCAGCACCGAGCTTGATCAGGGTTTTGCGGTTTTCGGGATCCTTGACCGCAGTGACCATCGCCAGATTCAGTTTATCGACAATCGGCTTGGACAGGCCCGCAGGGCCGACAAAGCTGAAGCCGCTGCGCACGACAAAGCCCGGCAGACCGCCTTCTTCCATGGTCGGAATTTCCGGGGCGTATTCGGAACGTTTTGCGCCGGTCTGCGCGATCAGGCGCAAGCGCCCTGCGGAGATATAGCCGGTCAGCAGCGGCATGCTGGCAAACTGCAACTGCACCTGCCCCGCCACCAGATCAATCACTGCGGGACCCGCGCCCTTATACGGAACATGCACCAGTTTTGTACCTGCCATGCTGTTGAGCAGTTCGCCGGACAGGTGGCCTACGGTGCCGCGGCCCGAGGTCGAATAAAACAGCTCGCCGGGGCGCTTTTTCGCCAGCGCGATGAACTCCTTCAGGTTCCTCACCGGCAACGAGGGATGAACCACCAGCCCCGAAGGCACGTCAACAATCAGACCGAGGGCGGTGAAGTCCTTTAGTGTATTGAAGGGCATTTTTTTGATCATTGCCGGATTGATGACAAAACTGGCCGCCATCAGCCCCGTGGTGTAGCCGTCGGGGGCACTCTTGGCGACCATTTCACCGCCGATGGTGCCGCCGGCACCAACCCGGTAATCAATGACCAGCTGCTGGCCAAGCACCTCGGCCATCTTCGGCTGGAGCAGACGGAAAAACACATCGCTGTTGCCACCGGGTGCTGCAGGATTGACCACGCGCAAAGGGCGCGTTGGGAAATTCTGCGCGAGCCCATCCGCGAATACGGATGCAAGCCCGCAAGCCACAACAACACTGCAAAAACATCTAATACGCTTCATTAATCCTCCGGAAGCGCGCCGTTGGTTGTTTTATTGTTTTTGGTGAAGCGGCGCGCCCGCAGATAATGCCCAAAACAGAGGTCCGCGGCAACCGCGCACGGGTATGAAATGGCCTGCGCCATAATACGGACAATCAGACAGCCATCAGATCAGGCCTCGTGCAATGCCGCCATCGACAAGGATCGACTGACAGGTGACATAACTGGTCTTGTGGGAGGACAGGAACACCACCATCGGGGCGATTTCCTCGGGACGGCCGAAACGGCCCATCGGAATTTCATGACTGAATTCGTCAATGATTTTTTCCGCCGGTTCGCCCCGCTCCTTGGACAACTTGTCGATGCGGGTAGTCCACAGTCCAGTCATCGTCCGTCCCGGCGACACCGAATTGACGCGGATATTGAAGGGCCGGAATTCAACACCCAGCGTCTTCACCATCGCAATCAGACCGGCCTTGTGCACGTTCGAAACCAGCTGGTGCGGATACGGCATGCGCGGACCGGCTGCACCGAGAATGACGATACGACCGCCAGTCTTTGAATGTTTCAAGGGCTCAAGCGCGGCGCGGATAGTCCTGACGGCGCCCATCACGTTGAATTCGTAATTGGCATACCAGGCGTCGTCATCCAGTTCCTCGAACAACGCACGCTGGCTGCCGCCGACCGCGGAAATCAGGATGTCCAGCACCGGTGCCTCTTTCGCAATCCAGGTCTTGAGGCCTGCCACATCTTCCTTTTTGGTAACGTCAGCGGCAAACCAGCGCACGATGCGTCCGGTGGCCTTCTCCAGCTGCGCCGCCGCGGCCTTCAGCTTCTCCGCGTTACGTGAACAGATCATCACGTTCACGCCCTCCTCGAGCAGACCCTTCGCGCTTTCATAACCGATGCCTTCGCTGGCGCCGACCACCAGCGCGGTCTCGCCCTTGATACCCAGATCCATCTGAATGACTCCTGAAAATAAACACCGGGAGCCGGCGTATCCACAATGGTACGCCGCGTTCCCGGTTGAGAGGCTTTCGGTCGCCCGGAATCCTTGAACCTGATCCGGTTTTGAACTTACTCGATTTTTGCGCCCGTCAGTTTGATCAGCTTGCCGTATTTTTCATAATCGACCTTCAGCGCCGTATTAAACTGGTCGACGGTGCTGGGCGCCGCATCAAGCGCCTGGTTCTCCAGGCTTTTGACCACATCTGGCAAGGCCAGCGCTTTGTTGATCTCGGCATTGAGTTTGTCGATGATTGGCTTCGGCGTTCCCGCGGGCACAAACACGCCGATCCATGGACTCATGTCGTAACCGGGAACACCCGCCTCGGCCAGCGTCGGCACGCCGGGCAGCGCCTTACTGGGCTTGGTCGACCCCAGCCCCAGCGAACGCAGCTTGCCGCCGCGGATATGGTTGATCACCGTACCGACCGTGGCGAATGACGCCTGGGTCTCACCCGCCAGCAGCGCTGTCACCTGCGGCGCACCGCCTTTATAAGGCACATGCGTGATGTCAATGCCCGTCATCGAAATCAGCAGCGCCATCTGCAGATGCGGTGCGCTGCCATTACCCGACGAGGAGTAATTGATCTGCCCAGGCCTTGATTTCGCCAGGGCAATGAATTCTTTCGGCGTTTTCACCGGCAATGACGGATGCACCGTCAGCACGCCGGGCTGGGCCGACAACATGCCGACGCCGGCGAAATCCTTCAGTGTGTCATAGGTCAGTTTTTTGCCGTAGAGATGCGCATTGCCGACATGGGTGGTCGAATGCACCATGATCGTGTAGCCATCGCCCGGCGCCTTTGCCACGATATCAGCACCGATCGAACCGGCCGCACCGCCGCGATTATCGACAACGAACTGCTGGCCGAGCGACTCCGACAGTTTCTGCATCACGATACGGCCGACGACGTCATTCGATCCGCCGGCGGGCCAGGGAATCACAACCCGCACGGTTTTTGCGGGATAGGCCTGCGCCATCACGGCGGCCGGGACAACTGCCAGCACGCCAATTACAGTGAGAACTGCTGCTTTTTTGCTCATCAACCACTCCTCCAGAGGCACCCTGTTCCGGGCGTCAAAAATCATTCAATCTCGGATACCGCCGACGATTCTACTCCGCCTTCGCGCCGGTCTCCTTGATCAGCCGGGCGTACTTGTCATAGTCCGACTTCAGCCGGGTCGCGAACTGCTCCGGGCTCATCAACATCGGATCCAGCGTCTGCGAAGTCAGCTTGTCAGCGGTACCTTTGTCCTTGAGTGCTTTCTGGATCTCGGCATTGAGGCGATCAACAATCTGCTTCGGCATCGCCGCCGGTCCGAGCACGCCGACCCAGGCGGTAAATTCGTAACCCTTGACGGTTTCGGCAATCGTAGGCACCTGAGGGAATTGCGGAATACGGTCTTCGGAAGTCACCGCGACTGGACGCAGCCGCTTCGACGACACATGCGGAATCACCGATCCGACCGTCGCCGTCATCGCCTGCACCTCACCCGAGGAAATCGCCACTGCGGCCGGGCCACCGCCTTTGTACGGCACATGGACCATTTTCACGCCGCCCATCGAATTGAGCAGCGCCATCCCCAAATGAACGAAACTGCCCGAACCGGAGGATGCATAGGTAATCGCATTGGGTTGCTTGCGTGCGAGATCCAGCAGTTCCTTGACCGTCTTCGCCGGCAGCGAGGGATGCACCACCAGCATGCCTACCTGCCGCCCCAGCGGCGAGATGCCTACAAAATCCTTCAACGTGTCATAAGGCACCTTGCTGTAAAGATGCGGATTCGACACATGCGCAGCGGAATGCACGAGGATGGTGTAACCGTCGGGCGGGCTTTTTGCGACGACATCGGAACCGAGGATGCCTGAGGCGCCACCGCGGTTATCCACGATGAACTGCTGACCCGTGGTCTCCGTAAGTTTCTGCGCAACAATGCGGCCGGCGATGTCGTTGGCGCCGCCCGGAGGCCAGGCGATGATCATCCGCACCGGCTTCGCGGGATAGGCCTGCGCCTGTGCTGCCACCGGAAGCAGCGCCGCTATTACGGCCGGCACGCACCACAGCAGTGTTCGCTTCATATTCAGTTTTTTCAATGTTTTCTCCACGGATTGATGCCGGCCAATGGAAAATCAGCCGGCACTTATTAATTAGTCAATCAATTCGCGCGCCGGTGCTCTCGGTAAGCTTCTGCGCGACCAGCCGGGCTTTGCGCATGAGTTCCTCCGGGTTGTTTTATGGCATGCGGGACCGGCATTATCGACGCAAATCTCCCGCCTGATCAACCGCATTTACCCCTGAGCAGTGACGCAGGATAAAATTGCTTTTTACGATAATTTACGTGTAATGCCCGGCGCGGCATTACCGCTTTCCGGAGCCTGCATATGCCCTTACCGCTTGAAGGTGTAACCGTCCTCGACCTGACCACCGTGATGGCCGGACCCTATTGCACCATGGTTTTGGGCGATATGGGTGCCACAGTGATCAAGGTCGAGAACTTCCCGGAGGGCGACGGTTCCCGGCGCTTTGAACCCAAAATCAACGGCGAGTCCTACTGCTTTGCCGTATTGAACCGCAACAAAAAAAGCATCGGCATCAACATCAAGGATCCGCGCGGCAAGGCGATTTTCATGAAACTCGCCGCCAAAGCCGACATCATTACCGAGAACTTCCGTCCCGGTGTGGTCAAGAAACTGGGCATTGATTATGCCGCAGTCAGCGCCATCAATCCCGGCGTTATTTATGCATCGATGTCGGGCTTCGGCCAGACGGGTCCTTACGGCCATAAAGGCGGTTTCGACATCGTCGCCCAGGGCATGTCCGGCGTCATGATGATGACCGGCCACCCCGGTGGCCGTCCCGCCAAGGTCGGCATCGCGATGAACGACATCGCCAGCGGGGTTACCGCGCTTTACTCCATCCTCGGCGCGTATATCGGCAAGCTGCGTCACGGCAAAGGCCAGTATCTCGAAACCTCGCTGCTCGAAGCCGGGCTGGCCTGGACGCACTGGGAATCAGGCGCGTTTTTCGGCGGCGGCGAAGAGCCACTGGCCACCGGCACGCGGCACCGCCGCTCCACGCCTTATCAGGCCTACAAGACCAAGGACGGTTATGTCACCGTCGGCGCGAACAACAACAAGCTGTGGTCGAACTTCTGCAACATCACCTGCAACAAACCGGAATGGCTGACCGATCCGCGTTTTGCCGACCTGCCCTCGCGCCTGAAAAACATCGACGCACTGGAAGTCGAAATCGAAAAGGTCTTTGCCACCCAACCAACAGCCCACTGGGTCGAAAAACTCGACGCGGCGCAGGTGCCCGGCGGCCCGGTCTACACCTACAAGCAGATCCTGTCCGACGCGCACATCAAGGCACGCGATATGGTCATCGAATATGACCATCCGAAAATCGGCCGCATGAAATCCATCGGCATCCCGGTCAAATCCAGTGGTGAACTGACGTCGGTCCGCCAGCCCGCGCCCTGGCTGGGCCAACATTCCGCGGAAACCGCACGCAGCATCGGCATGGCTGACGGCGACATTGAAACGCTGTTTGCCGAAGGCGTGCTCTACGACAAATACCGCGACGCATCTGCCGCCTGAGGAGGCCCCATGTCCACTGCCTGGTTGCTGCTGATTGCCGCGGGACTGCTGGAAGTGGTGTGGGCGATCGGCCTGAAATACACCGAAGGGTTTTCCCGGCTGGTGCCCAGCGTAATCACCATCGCAGCCATGATCGCCAGCGTCTGGCTGCTGGCCATGGCACTAAAGTCGATTCCGGTAGGCACCGGCTATGCGGTGTGGACGGGCATCGGTGCCGTGGGCACCGCGATTCTCGGCATCATCCTGTTCAACGAAGCCGCCACTGCAGCCCGAATCGTCTGCATCGGGCTGATCGTTACCGGAATATTCGGACTTAAGCTCGCCTCCAGCAGCAGCTGAAGCCGGTTCCGGGACTACTTCACCGCTGAAGGTGCTTGCAAAGTTACCGTCGCCGCCGCGGGTGCCGGGGATTCCGTTACCCCATCCGGTGCGGG
>JAURHM010000026.1 GCA_030833315.1 Burkholderiales bacterium | reverse complement strand
GCCGCACCGGCTGATGACGTCAAGGCGCTGATCGAAAAAGGCAACTCAGCTGCAGCCTATGTTCTAGGCAAACAGAACCCACAGGAACTCGGCAACCCGGTTTTTGATTTTTATTTCGGCGTAGCCGCTGTTGACAGCGGCCATGCCGGTGAAGGCGTACTGGCGCTGGAGCGCTATGTCACCAATTTCCCCGATAACCTTCAGGCGAGACTGGAACTCGCACGCGGCTATTTTGTTCTCGGCGAGGACTTGCGCGCCAAGGAAGAGTTCTCCGACATCCTGAAAGTCAATCCGCCGTCCGATGTGGTGGCCAACATTGATCGTTATCTCGATGCCATACGGGCCCGGGAATCGACCTACCGGACCACTTCCGGTGTATTCGTCGAATTCGGTGTCGGATACGACACCAACATCAATGGCGGCGTCAGCGGATCCAATGTCAGTCTGCCCAATTTCGGTCTGGTGAGCATTGCGCCGGCCGGCGTCCGAATTGACCGCGCATTCAGTCAGCTGACCGCGGGCGCCAACGTCTCTGTCCCCGTGGCTCCTGGCGTTGCCGTATACGGCTCATTCAGCGGCGATTACAAACTGCATGCCGGCGACCGGGAATACGATCAGGGCAATCTGGGCGCTGCCGGCGGCATCAGCTATCTCTCGGAAAAGAATCTTTACCGTGCAACGGTTTCACTGAATTCCCTTGATGTCGATTACAACCGCTACCGCGATATCAGCGCAGTGACCGGGGAATGGATCCATCAACTGGATGAACTGCAGGGTATCAACGGTTCTCTGCAATACGCCGATTTGGATTACAAGGGCAGCAACGACATCCGCGATTCCAAGCTTTACGGCATCGGCCTTGGATACCGGAAGGCATTCATCAGTGCCTGGAGCCCCCTGCTTACCGTCAACGCCGGCCACTCCGTCGAAAACAACAACGCCGGGCGTGACGATCTGGGGCGGGACATATACGCCCTGCGGGTTGCCGTCAGTGCCTCACCCGCACCACGCTGGTCCGTCGGCGGTGGCTTGGGCGTACAAATGAGCCGCTATTCCGCACAGGATGCCCTTCTGCTGACCACCCGCCGGGATCGCTACCTAAGCCTCGATGGCGCCGTCAGTTATGCCGTGACCCGGCAACTGAGCCTGCGCGGAGAGCTGCTGCTGTCTTCCAATTACAGCAATATTGAATTGTATGAATACCGTCGCGATGTCATCGCCTTCAAAGTCCGCTACGAATTCAAATAGAGGAACGCCATGACCCGATACCTCGCATTACTGGCTTTGCTGCTGATTGCTCATCCGGCTTGGGCGGCTGATGCCGGTCGCGTATTGCTCGCCGGCGGCAATGCCGTTGCCATCCGCGGCAACCAGACAATCCCGTTAACCAGAGACAGTGCCATTCTGGAAAAAGATATCCTACGAACAGGTCCTGGTAGCAGCCTGCAAGTTCGTTTCAGTGACGAAAGTCTGGTTTCACTGCGCGAGAACAGCGAGCTCAGCGTCGACAATTACCGTTTTGAAAGACGCGAAGATGGCAATGAAATGCTCGTATTCCGTCTGGTCAAGGGTGGCCTGCGCACCATCACGGGTTTAATTGGAAAAACCAATCATAAAAGTTATTCCCTGCGCTCGGTAACCTCGGCCATCACCATCCGCGGCACCGACTACGCAGCAACGTTGTGCCAGGGTGACTGCCGAAACGCTGATGGCTCACCGGCTGCAGACGGACTGTACGGCCGCGTCATCGGGCAATCCAGTGGTACCAACCGCATTGTCGTCAGCAACGAGAGCCATGAAAGACAATTCGGCATCAGCCAGAACTTTTATGTCGCTGATGCCCGCAGCGAACCCCGGCAGATTCTTGAAGCGCCGGCTTTTGTTTCGAGCCGGCCCGAGGGTCGCGGCAAGACTGCGCGCAAGGATGGGGATGGATCAACAGGACACGAAACGGCAACATCCGGCGGTGCCAGTCAGGAAAGCCGTGTATCCAACACCGAAACTGCGCCACCGGCACCGCCGGCATTCGTTGTCACTGAAGAAAAAACCACCAGTGGCAATCCTACGGTGCTGACCGGAACACTCGGCGTCGCAGGCGCCAATGGCGGCGATGCTGGCGGCGCGACCGTATTTGCCAGTCAACTGACGCTTTCCGGAACAACGCTGATCGGACTGAACGTTACCGGCACCGAAGACAATGGCACACCTTTCACTTTCAGCGGAACAACAACGGTTGGTGCAGTAGCTGAAGCCGGCTCCAGTCCGGATATCTATGCCAACTGGGGCCGCTGGACCAGCGGCACTATCATCGACAACGGTGTAGTCATTACTCTCGGGCCCGCCCCCAATGGACAATTTCATTACATCTTCGGTGAACTGACGCCACCGGATGTTGTTGCCGCAAAAACCGGAACCGCAACATTCAGTCGTGTTGGCGGCACTACGCCAACGGACAGTGTTTCACCGGTGAATACCGCTTCGGGCTTTACTTTTGGCACGATCGGAATCAATTTCACAACGCGCACCGCGAGTCTGAGTAGCCTGAACATGTCGTTCCCGACCGGCGTTAACTACAACTTTAGCAACGTACCGCTGACCATGAATTTTGGCGGTGGCGCAGCAAGCATTGAAGGCCGGGTCACCAATCCCTACGGGTGCTCAGGCGGAGCCTGCAGCACCGTCTCACCCGCCACCTTGAAAGTCGATGGCGCCTTCATGGGCCCTTCCGGTAACCATATCGGCGCAGTTTTCGCAACGCAATCATCATTGGCCGGAACAACGGCATCCGCCCAATTATTCAAGTGCTTGAGCTGCCCATGAACCATAATTCCTATTCAGCGGTCAGACCGAGCGGCGCTCCATGACGGCCTGCGCAATGGTGCCGCTGTCGACATGCTCCAGCTCACCGCCCACTGGCAGACCACGGGCAATGCGTGTGACCTTTATTCCCTTGGCTCGCAACAGCTCACCCGCGTAATGGGCAGTGGCCTCACCTTCGACGGTAAAATTGGTCGCCAGCACCACTTCCTCAACAACCCCATCGTTCGCACGGTGCAGCAGGCGCTCCAGATGAATATCGCGCGGGCCGATGCCGTCGAGTGGTGACAGCGCGCCCATCAGCACGAAATACATTCCGTCAAAACACTGCGCCTGCTCCATCATCAGCAGATCTCCCGGCGTTTCGATAACGCACAGCAGATGCGCGTTGCGCCTTGGCGAAAGGCACAAGGCGCAAACCGGTTCCTCCGAAAAGTTGTTGCAGCGCTCGCAATGACGCACCCGCTCGAGTGCCGCACCCATCGCCACAGCAAGACGTTCGGCACCAGGCCGGTCACGCTGCAGCAGATGAAATGCCATACGCTGCGCTGACCGCGGCCCGACACCCGGCAGGCAGCGCAAAGCGTCAATCAGGGCCTGCAGGGTCGACGGCGCATTCACGTTATAGCTGTTTGATTTTATTGTATTTTAGAACGGCAATTTCATGCCGGGCGGCAGCGGCAGACCGGCCGTCACGCCGGCCATTTTCTCCTGACTGGTCGCCTCTGCCTTGCGTACAGCATCATTCATCGCCAGTGCAATCAGGTCTTCGAGCATTTCCCGGTCATCACCGATCACCGAAGGATCAATGCTCACGCGTTTGACTTCATGACGGCAGGTCATCACCACCTTGACCATGCCCGAACCCGACTGACCTTCCACTTCGATCAGCGCAAGCTGCTCCTGCGTCTTTCGCATGTTGTCCTGCATCTGCTGCGCCTGCTTCATCAGCCCGGCAAGCTGGCCTTTCATCATGATGGCAACCTCTGTCTGGTTTATTTGGGTTTGATCGAACCGTCGTCCAGCGAACCGTCGAAGTCCTCGATCAGTTCACGCACGAATGGATCCTGGCGGATTTCAGCGACCGCTTCCGCATGACGCTGCTCAATCATGCGGTCGGTCATCGCTTTCGGCGACACGCCGGAGACATCACCGGCAATAAACGACACCCGAGTTTGCGCACCGAGATGCTGGCGCAGTGCGGCAGTCATTTTCTCGCGGTAGGGTTTGTCGAACATGCGCTCGTCGGCCGGCGAAATCCGCAGTTCGATTTCATCCGCCGTGCGTTTGGTCATTTCACAGCGCAGTGCCAGTTGATTGGCCATCGCGCTCAATCCCAATTGACCGACCAGATCCGCCCAGGATGAAGGATCGGCTTTCGGAGCAACACCTGCCGTTGCGGCCGACGACTTTGCCGTAGGCGCCGGAGCCGCCGCGGACGGCGCGGCCTCGCGGGCGCGCACCGGTGCTGCGGAGACAGTCGCGCCACCGGGCGCAAAAGCCAGCATGCGCAGCAAAGTCATCATGAATCCGGCATGCTCATCCGGTGCAAGACCAATCTCGGCCCGCCCTTGCACCGCGATCTGGTAATAAAGCTGCAGTTCGTCCGCACCGAATGTCTGCGCCAGCTCCAGTATCGCCGGCGCATCAGGATCATCATTGGCGAGGCTGCCCGGCACCACCTGCGCCAGCGCCATCCGGTGCAGCAACGCAGCAAGATCCTGCAAGGCCGACTCAAAAGACAGGCTGCGTTCGCCCATGCGCCCCGCTTCAGCCGCCAGCGCCGCCCCATCACGCGCGGCCAGCGCACGCAGGACTGAATGCAGATAGGTCTGATCAACGGCGCCGAGCATGGCCCGGGTTGAGGCTTCATCCAGCGCGCCGCCGCCGTGCGCAATCGCCTGATCCAGCAGGCTCAGCGCATCACGTAAACTGCCTTCGGCGGCACGGGCCACCAGTGCAATCGAATGCGCATCGGATTGAACGTTCTCTGCGGTCAGCACTTCGGTCAGACGGTCGCGGATCTGCTGCGGTGGAATCTGTTTCAGGCCGAACTGAAGGCAGCGCGACAGCACCGTGACCGGAATCTTCTGCGGATCAGTCGTCGCCAGAATGAATTTGACGTGCCCCGGCGGCTCTTCCAGCGTTTTCAGCATCGCATTGAATGCCGAGCGGGAGAGCATGTGCACTTCGTCGATGATATAGACCTTGTAGCGGCCGCTGGTCGGCGCATAAAGCGCGTTCTCCAGCAGCTCCCGCATATTGTCGACCTGGGTATTTGATGCTGCATCGAGTTCGATCAGGTCGACAAAACGGCCGGCATCTATTTCAGTGCAGGCACCGCATTTGCCGCAGGGCGCGTCGGTGACGCCGGTTTCGCAGTTTAGCGACTTGGCGAGAATCCGCGCCAATGTGGTTTTGCCTACACCGCGGGTACCGGTAAAGAGATAGGCGTGATGCAACCGTTGCTGGCGCAGCGCATTGGTCAGCGCGCGCACAACATGTTCCTGGCCGACCAGTTCGGTAAAGCTGCGGGGGCGCCACTTGCGGGCTAGGACCTGGGTCACGGCGTCTCTGGAATCGGTTCTGAGTGGTTCAAGGCTGCTATTTTAGCCGCAAAGCCGGCGCTTGCCTTCAGTGACTACTGTAACCAGTACTGGAGCCGGATCTGATGAAAATTGATCCCGTCGTTGGGATGCTTGATGTTGCCGTTCGAGATGTGCTGAAAACGCTAACTCAGATCATAGGCCCCGGTCACACCGAAACGATAACCAAAGCCCAGATGCTCCCCGAACTGGAACGCGCTGCCGACAAGTCCCGGTAGCCACCGAGATGCCAGCCCCGCCCCTGAAACCATCGCTTGGCCCATTGCCACTGCAAGGCAAGGCGAACCATGCTACTGCGGTCGTCATATCCACCGGTATCGAGCGCCATGCCGTCGACGGCAAGGGCCGGGGTGGACATCATCAACAACAGCGCGGTGACCATCACGTCCCGCGTGATTTTTTGATCGCCATTACTGCAAAAACGGCCGTGCGACCGCACAGCCCTGTTTCAGAATTGGGGTGGCGAGCCGAACCCCCGGCACTCGCATTAAATAGCTGTGGCTGCTTCCTTCCGGACCTGACCAGGTTCACTACCATGCGATGCGGGGAGGCCCGCCGTAAGAAAGCCGTAAGTATGCACGTTAAAACGGCTTTTTGCCATCATTCAGGCCGCTCGCCGGCTTTACAAGAAACTACGATAATGATTTTATTGAGCCTAATATCGCAACCGGCCGCAAGAACCGTGACAAAGTCACGGATCAGCTGAGCAAGCGAAAACAATACGTTCACTACGTTCACAGAACCTGCGGAGGAGCAGCATGTCGACCACGACGTCCGGAACCATTGAATCCGTCCTGCAAGAACACCGTGTGTTTCCGCCAGACGCAAAACTGGTCGCCCAGGCCAATATTTCCGGCATGCATGCCTATCGCGCGATGTGCGCGGAAGCGGAAAAGGATTACACCGGCTTCTGGGCCAAACTGGCACGCGAACATGTCCTTTGGAAAAAACCGTTTACACAGGTTCTGGATGACAGCAAACCGCCCTTCTTCCGCTGGTTCGCCGACGGCACGCTGAACGCGTCCTACAACTGCCTGGACCGCCATCTGCAGACGCAACCCGACAAAATCGCCGTCATCTTTGAAGCGGACGACGGCAAAATCACCAAGGCGAGTTACCGCGACCTCTACACCCGTACCTGCAAGATGGCCAACGGTCTGAAGTCGCTGGACATCAAAAAAGGTGACCGCGTCATCATCTACATGCCGATGTCAATCGAGGCCATTGTCGCCATGCAGGCCTGTGCGCGCATCGGCGCCATCCACTCCGTTGTATTCGGCGGATTTTCGGCGAAAAGCCTGAATGAACGCATCATCGATGCCGGCGCTGTTGCCGTGCTGACGGCCGATGAGCAGATGCGCGGCGGCAAGGTGATCCCGCTGAAAGTCGCCGTCGATGATGCTTTGGCACTGGGCGGCTGCAACACCATTAAATCCATCATCACCTATAAACGCACCGGTGCCGCGGTCAACTGGAATCCCAAACTGGATGTCTGGCTGCACGATCTGGTCAAGGATCAGCCCGAGCACTGCGAACCGGAATGGGTTGACGCCGAACATCCGCTGTTCATTCTTTACACCTCGGGCTCCACCGGACAACCGAAAGGCATCCAGCACTCTACCGGCGGCTATCTGCTGTGGACCATCCTGACGATGAAATGGACCTTTGATCACAAGCCGACGGATGTGTTCTGGTGCACGGCCGACGTGGGCTGGGTCACCGGCCACTCCTATGTCTGCTACGGTCCCCTGGCCTGTGGCGGCACGGAAGTCGTCTTCGAAGGCGTGCCGACCTACCCGGACGCCGGGCGTTTCTGGAAAATGATCCAGGACCACAAGGTCACCGTGTTTTACACCGCGCCGACGGCGATCCGCGCCCTGATCAAAGCCGGCGGCGATCTGCCGAAAAAATATGATCTGTCGACACTCAGGATTCTTGGCACGGTCGGCGAGCCGATCAATCCCGAAGCCTGGATCTGGTACCACGAAACCGTTGGCGGCGCCCGCTGCCCGATTGTCGATACGTGGTGGCAAACGGAAACCGGCGGCCACATGATCACCCCCCTGCCCGGCGCAACGCCAACCAAACCGGGATCAGCCACATTGCCCCTGCCCGGCATCTCCGCCGACATCGTCGATGAAACCGGCCAGTCCGTCGGCAAAGGCAAAGGCGGCATCCTGGTCATCAAGAAACCCTGGCCGTCGATGCTGCGTACGATCTGGGGTGACCCCGAGCGCTTCAAGAAAACCTATTTCCCCGAAGACTTCCACGGCAAGTATTACCTCGCCGGTGACGGCGCGACCTACGACGAAGACGGCTATATCCGCATCATGGGCCGCATCGACGACGTGCTGAACGTTTCCGGCCATCGCCTCGGCACCATGGAAATCGAATCGGCGCTGGTCGCCAACAGTTCCCTGGTGGCAGAAGCCGCCGTGGTCGGCCGTCCCGATGACCTGACGGGTGAAGCCGTCGTTGCCTTTGTGGTACTTAAACAAGCGCGGCCCGAAGGCGAGGCCGCGAAAAAATTGGTCAAGGAACTACAGGACTGGGTGAGCAAGGAAATCGGCCCCATCGCCAAACCCAAGGACATCCGCTTCGGCGAGAACCTGCCGAAAACGCGCTCCGGCAAGATCATGCGGCGACTGCTGCGTTCAATTGCGAAAGACGAAGAAATCACCCAGGACGTCTCCACACTGGAAAATCCTGCGATCCTGGAACAACTGAAGCAGCCGCAGAAGTAAGTCACGCCATGTCCGGCGGGCGGCTGCTGCCGCAATGATCAGACCCACCTTCAAGGGACAGCGCCTCGTGGCGCTGTTTATGCTGGGCTGCCTGCTGTTCAACTACCCCCTGCTAACTCTATTTGCCAGCGATATACGCATCTGGGGCATCCCGCTGGTTTATGTATACCTTTACGTCGCCTGGGCCGCGCTGATCAGCGCCATGGCGCTGGTCATCGAACGCCGGGACCAGTGACATGCTGACCGGCGCGCCGATCGTCGTCATTTCTTTTTTGTACGTCGGACTCCTGTTCGCCATTGCCCTCTACGGCGACAAACGCGCCAACTCCGGCCGCAGCATCATTGCCAATCCGTATATTTACACACTGTCGCTGGCGGTGTACTGCACGTCCTGGACTTTTTACGGCAGCGTCGGGCGCGCCGCCACCAGCGGTATCGGCTTCCTGCCGATCTACCTCGGCCCGACATTGATGGCCGCACTGTGGTGGTATGTGCTGCTGAAGATGGTGCGCATCAGCAAGGCCCACCGCATTACGTCGATTGCCGACTTCATTGCCTCGCGCTACGGCAAAAGCCATCTGCTGGGCGGCCTGGTCACAATCATCGCGGTCCTCGGTATCGTGCCCTACATCGCCCTGCAGCTGAAAGCGATCTCCGCGAGTTTCTCAACAATCCTCCAGTATCCGAACAGCCTGGTTTCGGCCGCGCCGGACGCTCTGCCGTTCCTGCAGGACAACACCTTTTACGTCGCAATGCTGCTGGCGGTATTTACGATCCTGTTCGGCACGCGACACCTTGATGCCACTGAACGGCATGAAGGTCTGGTCGCCGCAATCGCCTTCGAATCGATCGTCAAACTCATTGCGTTCATCGCCGTTGGACTGTTTGTCACTTTCGGCATGTTCGACGGCTTTGATGACCTGTTCAGCCGGGCCACCGCCATTCCGGAACTCAACGCCTTGCTCGTTCAAGGCGGCGCTGCCGGCAACTACACGACCTGGGCATCACTGACCGTTCTGTCGATGCTGGCGATCATCCTGCTGCCGCGCCAGTTCCAGGTCGCCGTCGTTGAAAACGTCAATGAACGCCATCTGAATAAAGCCATCTGGCTGTTCCCGTTGTATCTGCTGGCCATCAACATCTTCGTACTACCGATCGCGCTGGGCGGCCTGATGCATTTCCCGGCAGGCACGGTGGATGCAGACACCTTCGTGCTGACGCTGCCGTTGTCCGAGGGCCAGACCTGGCTGGCCCTGCTCGCCTTTGTCGGCGGCCTCTCAGCATCCACCGGGATGGTCATCGTCGAAACCATTGCCCTGTCCACCATGGTCTGCAACGACCTCGTCATGCCCATCCTGCTGCGCCTGAAAGCGCTGCGGCTGACCGAAAGAGCGGACCTGTCCAATCTGCTGATCGGCATCCGCCGGGCAGCCATCGTACTCGTGCTGGCACTGGGATATGTCTATTTTTATCTTGCCGGTGAAGCCTATGCGCTGGTATCCATCGGATTGATCTCATTCTCGGCCGTTGCGCAATTCGCTCCGGCAATGCTCGGCGGACTGTTCTGGAAAGGCGGCACGCGTCTCGGCGCGCTGACCGGTCTCAGCGCCGGCTTCCTGATCTGGCTGTATTCCCTGCTGTTGCCCTCGTTTGCCAAATCCGGGTGGCTACCGATCACATTTCTCACTCAGGGCATACTCGGCATCGACCTGCTCAAACCGCAGCAGTTGTTCGGGCTGCAAGGTATGGATGAAATCTCCCATTGCCTTTTTTGGAGCATGATCGCCAACGTCGGTCTTTATGTCGGCGTTTCGTTGTGGCGGCATCCGACTGCGGCAGAACACAGCCAGGCCAATCTGTTTGTCGATGTACTTCGCCATGTTGCTGCAGGAAGCGGATCGCGTTTCTGGCGCGGCAGTGCAACGGTGGCAGACCTGCAAACCCTTCTCGGCCGTTTTATCGGACCCGAGCGTGCCAATGAATCTTTTGCGGCCTATGCCCGCAGCCAGGGTATCACCGCCGTTGAACAGCTAACGGCAAATGCTGTGCTGGTGCATTACGTCGAGTCGCAGATTGCGGGCGCCATAGGCAGCGCCTCGGCACGCGACATGGTGGCTTCCGTAGTAGTCGAGGAACCGCTGGCGCTGGAGGAAGTGATGGCTATAATCGACGAAGCCTCGCAGGCACTGGCCTACAGCCGCCAACTGGAACAAAAATCGCGCGAACTGGAAGCTGCCACCTATGAACTGCGCATCGCCAACCAGCGGCTACAGGAGCTCGACCGATTGAAGGACGACTTCATTTCCACGGTCACCCACGAATTGCGCACGCCGCTGACCTCAATCCGCGCTTTCTCGGAAATCCTGGGCGACAACCCCAACCTCGAAACCGAGCAGCGCGCGAAATTCCTCGGCATCATCACCCGCGAATCCGAGCGGCTGACTCGCCTGATCAATCAGGTGCTCGACCTCGCCAAAATTGAGTCTGGCGCCGCCGAGTGGAACCCGAGTGCTCTCGACATGCGCGAAGTGATCGAGGAAGCCACCACCGCGCTTAGCCAGATTTACAAAGAACGCGGGATCCGGCTGAGTACGGACCTCCCGGATGGCCTTCCGGTTGTCTACGCCGACCGCGACCGCATTTTTCAGGTGGTTCTCAACCTTCTATCAAACGCAGCCAATTTCTGCGACAAGCCCGAAAGCCATGTGCGCGTCGCCTTGGCACTGGAAAACACCGCATTGCGTATCGATGTTACCGACAACGGCATCGGAATCAGCGCGGCGGATCAAAACGTCATTTTCGAAAAATTCCGCCAGGTCAGTGATGACGCATCAGGCAAGCCCAAAGGCAGCGGTCTGGGTCTCGCCATTTCCCGAGAGATTGTTCAGCACTACAAGGGCCGCCTGTGGGTTGTCAGCGCACTTGGTGTGGGCTCGACCTTCTCCTTCACGCTGCCGCTGCCACGCAGCAAACTGCCATTTCTGGCGGCATGACCATGCATGCACTGATCGTAGAGGATGAAGAAAACATCCTGCTATCGCTCGAATTTCTGTTGTCAGAAGCAGGCTATACGACTAGCACTGCGAAAGACGGTGCCGACGCCCTGAAGTCACTGGAGCGGGCCATACCCGATCTGGTCCTGCTGGATGTGATGCTGCCGCTGATCGACGGTTTTGAGGTGTGCCGGAGAATGCGGGCCAATCCGGCACTGCGCAATACCCGCATTTTGATGCTCACTGCGCGCGGTCGCGACACGGAAGTCCAGCACGGGATGGCGCTCGGCGCCGATGCCTATGTCACCAAACCGTTTTCGACACGCGCCCTGATGGCAAAAATCCGTGAACTGTCGATTGGCGACTTACAGCAGAACAACAACGCAACCTGAAGCCCGCCACTACGGCTCAACGTAATCCAGCGCGTAGCCGCGGCCATAATGCGTCCGCACAAGCAGCCCTGTAGTGCCGATTTTCTTGCGCAGGCGGTGCACATACACCTCGATCGCATTATGACTGACCTCCTTATCGTAGGTGTAGATCTGCTCGACCAGTTGCTCCTTGCTGACAGGTCTGCCGAATCGCCGCACCAGGACCTCCAGCACGCTCAGTTCATGCAAGGACAGCTGCAAGGCATGCCCGCTGATCGAAGCCGTTCGTGTCGCCGGGTCAAAGCTCAATTCGCGATAAGTCAGAACCGGCGTTGCCACGCCATGACAGCGACGCAGCAATGCTCTCACCCGCGCCTGCAGTTCATTCACGCTGAACGGTTTCACCAGATAATCATCGGCACCGAGATCCAAACCCGCCACCTTTTCTTCGGGCTGTTCGCGGCCGGAAAGGATCAGCACCGGCAAAGTCGAATTACGACGCCGCAAGCGGCGCAGCACCTCCAGCCCGTCGATCTTGGGGAGTCCGAGGTCTAGGATTAGCAATCCGAATTCAGCACCTTTCAGCGCCTCGTCGGCATCAAGGCCGTTGGACACCCAGTCCACCGCGAATCCTGACTGCTTCAGCGCAAAACGCAACGCCTCTGCCAGCGCGGCATCGTCCTCGCTGATCAGAATGCGCATCGAGCCTCCCCCATGCGGAATATCATAAGTAATTGTTTAAAAACAATATTTTTTATTTCTGCCGGTGCCGTCGAATACGGCAAGGCATCGCCATTGTAGGGCCTGGGTTCAGGATTTTGTAAGCATTTTTCAATAGCATGGCTGAGGGAAATTTCAACAAAAAAATCTCAATAAAAATAAGGCGAAAACCGCCTAAATCTCCCATCGGATTTTTAACCAAAGGAGGGTTGCATGCAGCTATCCCAACGTCACGAAGAGTACTGGCGGAAGAACCTCGTTGTCACGGCGATTCTGCTCGGAATCTGGTTCATCGCAACGTTTGTCGTCGGCTGGAACGCGCGCGCATTGAACGACATCACGTTCCTCGGATTCCCGCTTGGCTTCTACATGTCAGCTCAAGGCTCGCTGATCATCTACGTGGCGATCATCGGCGTCTACGCGCTGTACATGAAAAAGCTCGACAAGGAATATGACGTCGACGAAGGAGACATGGGATGAGCACCTTCTCGCAAAAAGCATTCAACCAGCAACTGAAGAAAACCTACACTTGGTACGTTGGTGGTTTTCTGGTGTTTCTGGTTCTGCTCGCCATAGCAGAACAGATGGGCTTGCCTAAAGTCTGGATCGGCTACGTATTCCTGTTTGCAACCGTAGCACTGTATGCCGGCATCGGCATCATGAGCCGCACCGCCGAAGTGTCGGAATACTATGTCGCGGGACGCCGGGTTCCAGCCCTGTTCAACGGCATGGCCACCGGCGCGGACTGGATGAGTGCAGCATCCTTCATCGGCATGGCCGGCACACTGTTCCTTTCCGGCTACGACGGCCTTGCCTTCGTGATGGGCTGGACCGGCGGCTACTGCCTGGTGGCACTGTTCCTCGCCCCCTACCTGCGCAAGTTCGGTCAGTTCACCATTCCCGACTTCCTCGGCGCACGCTACGGCGGCAACATCGTCCGCACCATAGGCATCATCGCCGCGATCATCTGCTCCTTTGTTTACGTGGTGGCGCAGATCTACGGCGTCGGCTTGATCACCAGCCGGTTCACCGGCCTGGAGTTCGGCATCGGCGTATTCGTCGGTCTCGGCGGCATTCTGGTCTGCTCGATGCTCGGCGGCATGAAAGCGGTGACCTGGACGCAGGTGGCCCAGTACATCATCCTGATCATTGCCTACATGACCCCCGTGGTCTGGCTGGGTATCAAGCACACCGGCATCCCGGTGCCGCAGATTGCCTACGGCGTGACGCTGCAGAAAGTCGGTGAACTCGAGAAGAAAATCAACGCGGATCCGAAAGAACTCGAAGTCCGCAAGATTTACAAGGACAAGGCTGACGCTGCCAACGCTGCCCTGAAAGATCCGGCCAAAGCTTACGCCGACGGCAAAGCCAAACTCGAGCAGAACGTGAGCAGCCTCAAGGCCGCTAACGCCCCTGCCGACCAGGTGACCGCTGCGGAGAAAGCCCTGGCCGCGTACCCCAAGGACGAAGCCGCGGCTAAAGGTCAATGGACCAAGGAGAAAGGCCTGACCGCACGTGCAGCACCGGTCAGACCCCATGCCGATCCATTCCCCGGCAAGGATGAAGCCGCACGTGACCTCGCACGTTTGAACTTCCTCGGCATTGTGTTCTGCATGATGTTCGGCACCGCTGCACTTCCGCACATCCTGATGCGCTACTACACAACACCCAGCGTTCAGGAAGCCCGCGTATCGGTGTTCTGGTCGCTGTTCTTCATCTTCCTGCTCTACTTCACGGCGCCCTGCCTCGCGGTATTGGCCAAGTACGACATGTTCAGAAACCTCGTCGGCAGCAGTTTCGCTTCGCTACCAGGGTGGGCTGCAGCATGGGCCCAGGTCGATCCAAGTCTGCTCAGCATCAGCGATATCAACAAGGACGGTATCGTGCAGTGGGCGGAAGTCGTTATCGGCGGCGATCTGATCGTTCTGGCCACGCCGGAAATTGCCGGACTGCCCTACGTGGTATCAGGACTGGTGGCTGCCGGCGGTCTGGCGGCTGCGCTGTCCACCGCGGACGGGCTGCTGCTGACGATTGCCAACGCGCTGTCGCATGACCTTTATTACAAGATGATCGATCCCGAAGCGTCCACCACCAAACGGGTGACGATCTCCAAGGTCCTGCTGGTTGTCGTGGCCATTTGCGCGGCATGGGTGACCTCGCTCAAACCGGGTGACATCCTGTTCTTGGTCGGTGCGGCGTTCTCACTGGCAGCTTCAGCCTTCTTCCCGCCGCTGGTCATGGGCGTGTTCTGGAAGCGTGCCAACAAGTGGGGAGCCATCATCGGCATGTCGGCGGGCCTTGCGGTTTGCCTCTATTACATGCTGCGCACCTACCCGTTCTTCACCAATATGGGTGTTCCGAAGATGGATCTGTGGTTCGGCCTGAACCCGATCTCGGCCGGCGTGTTCGGTCTGCCGATCGGCCTCTTGACGATCTTCGTGGTCAGCCTGCTCACCCCGGCGCCCGACAAGGAAACCCAGGAACTGGTGGAGCATGTCCGCTACCCGAACCTGAAAGCTGCTTAAGACAGCTTCCGCTCTGCAACAAGGCCCGCTTCGGCGGGCCTTGTTTTTGTACGCCGTCCCTTCGCAACCGTGCACGACAAAGCACCTTGTGTGGTGCATTTTTGGAATAAAATCATTCGATGATCAGTGACTACCGATGGCATCGCCTGCGCGCCGATTTCCTGCTTTTTTTCAACCGGCAGGCCAGTGGCATGGCCGCACTGGAATCAGCCCTGGCCGCTGATGAATCGGACACTGCCGCCAAAATCACGCTCGGCGTCTACTATGGTGAAAAAGGCCAGTATGCCGCCGCCGAAAAACATTTCCGCTCGGCGCTGCGCGATGAACCGGAAAACGCGAATTATTTATTCAACCTCGGGTTTGTGCAGCAAAAGCAGGATTTGCATGCCGAGGCCATCAACTCTTTCGATGCCACGATCCGCATCAACCCGGGTCTCGACCGGGCCTGGTTCGGCCGCGGCATGTCCCGGGTTGCCATGGGACAAAGGGAACAGGCCATTGCAGACTTTGAGCAGGCGGCGAAGCTGCAACCGATGAACCCGCACCCGTTGATTGAACTGGGCCTGCAATATCATGCCGCCAACAACCCCGCCAAGGTTACCGAAGTCATCAGGAAACTGCGGGAGTTCGATCCGAAGGCCACAAAACAACTGATGCAGGCCACCCAAATGACCATGGAAGTGAAAAACTGATGTACGTCCTCGTGCTCATGCTCAAAGCCGTCAATGAGGTGGCGCTGGTCGCGCTGATCAGCCAGGGCGCTCTTTTTATCCTTGCCGGATCAAAGCGCGACAACAATTTCGTCTATTTCATCCTGAAATCAATCACCATGCCGGTGATGAAATTCGCGCGACTGATCACGCCGCGAATTGTCATTGACCAGCACATCGGCTGGGTGGCTCTTTTCCTGTTATTGGTCGCCGAGGTGCTGTTGATTCTCGCCAAGATTTCGCTCCACCTGGAAGCCGCAGGCGCCGCCTGAAAACTGGGGGCCAACCCTGTTTTCAAAGGCTTTTTAGTTGCTTGTTTTGACCCGCTCGATTATCCTGTCGACCCTTCCGGAGAGGTGGATGAGTGGTTTAAGTCGCACGCCTGGAAAGCGTGTTTACGGTGAAAGCCGTAACGAGGGTTCGAATCCCTCCCTCTCCGCCAAGTCAATACCTAAATTATTGTTTTTTGGGGATAACTAATCAACTTTGGTGTGGGTTACCACACCTGTTACCACATCCGAAGCTCGGAGCGGTAAACAGCAGGTCACTTTGACCGTTCTTTTTCTTCGGCACCTCGAATTAGGTATAGCGATGGGATTCGTCCCTGGGGTTTCCGAGCCCCATATCGCCCCCCGACACCTGAAAAATCCTCAATTTCCGCCCCACCAAGTCTAGGATTTTGAGAGTTTAACCTCGAGGACTTTTGCTAGTTTTAGGATCGTGATGAGGATTGGCTGCTTTGGGCCCTATCCTACGATGCTTAAGAAAGTTCATAGCAGATCGCCACAGCCACAATTCCTCCTGAGACAAAACCTGCCCAAAGGCGATAGCTGGTCTCATCGTGCCCCCCCACTGAGAGTATTTTGACTTTGGGATATTTTTAAGTCATCTTGATCCAGTGGGAATTTGATTTAAGCTAAAAATGTCTAGATTGAAGCGAATCCCAGCGGTGACAAAAATGTTCTGGAATAGCGTCGAAACCGACTGAACTGCAAGAGCCTAATATTCCAATAGACGTAGCTCTTAAATTGAGTGATCAAAATGCGACCAAATCTATTCTTTTTGATGAACTTTAGTCTAATACTCTCGAATGCCGCCATCGCAGACACTTGGGTAGATCCACACTATAGAAAAGATGGCACGTATGTTCCAGGCCACTTCCGCACAAATCCCAACTCCACAAATTGGGATAATTTCTCATCAAAAGGCAATCAAAATCCTTTTTCAGGACGCAGAGGACATCAGGAATTAGACAGGCCGAGCGGCTTATCTAATTACGGAAACGATAAACAAATACACACTGGCCCCAGAGGGGGGCAGTATTACTACAACGAGAACGGCAAAAAAGTTTATACCAAATAAATGAGTAAATTTTAAAATTTACTTAATGTTAAGAGCTGGAATCGATTAACCAAGTTGTAATTTGTGTATCAAGCTGACAGGCGCGTAGAACTTATCTACTCCAGCCAGCATGAGCAATAATATTCAAAGGGATAATCTATGAATCTTTTTTCTCTTGCATCCTACCGTCATGGTCAGCAGTTGCAATCAACTCTTAAGTCGATTTTTCGCCTCTGGCTTGTCGTGTTCTGCATTTCAATTTCGTCACTGAGCTTCGCCGAGGTACGATTTAATGAAAAATGCGCTAGCAGACTCGCAAATGAGGAATATTTAACGGCAACTCGTAATTTTCAAGACAATGTTCGAGCACTCTATTCTGCAGGGAAACCACTGATTCAAACTAGCGATGGTGATTCGATCATAAATATTTTAGATGCAGCCAATTTCGGAATGTATCTCGCCGGATCAGTGCGAATACATGCATTCTTGTATCAAGATCTGAGTCTCTCAAAGCGAAAAAACAATGAAGAAATGTTGACTTTAGTGCTTGATGGTCAATCCCTTCCTTTCATGATGGGCGTCTCAGATAAAATCATTTCTCAGTCTACACTTATAAAATATCAATCATTCCTTAATGAGGCAAGAGGTGCCAGGGTGGCACTGGACGCCATAGTTTCCTACATACGCAGAAGTTGCAACTAGACGGGAGCAACCCTTGCCCAATGACGTAACTTTGATGTCGCTACGACAAATTAGAAACTGGTTTCTTTCTCATAGAAGAACTCTCTCCTTTAATGCCGATATCCCTACTATTTCGGAGATAGCAAAGAGGGCGGGAATTTCCAGGCAGACTTTGTATGCGCTTATTAGAGATGATCGGAGTGAATTCGGAACCGTTGCCCAGATGAGAATAAGCCGTGTGATACAACAGATTAATTTGAATCCAGCATACCCCCAGATACGTTCGTTGAGCATCGACTTATCACACGGGGTTCCGAGACTAAGGATCGGTGGACAGCATTAGATTGCGTTAGATGTAAGGCTGTGGGTAGACAGGGCTACAGCCAGCTCGCATTACATTCATAAAACCTGCTACCCCCGCTACCCCGCTACCCGGCCAGTGCAGGTAGCGAGGTAGCGCGCTACTTTCCAAGATAGCGGCTAAAGGCTTCTTCAAACATTTGCTTTTCGTAGTGTCGGGTATTGTTTCCGTTCACTTTGAGCTGCCGCGTTTTGATATTAAAGGCTTTAAGTAGGCTCGAGAGCTTATATGGCTCAAGACCACTACGCTGATAGGTCGCCCAAGGCCGGTCCTCCATTGAGCAAAGGCGCTGACAGAGCATCTTTGAAGAGACACGATCAGGCACGCCCTCCCCAAATAGCTGCCATATGTCATCAAGCAATTCTACGGATTCGCTCTTCACTTTATTCTCGATTGAAGACATGGCTTTAGCCGCTTCAACCGCCTCTTTGTATGTCTCATCACCAATGAACTTGGCAATCTTAAAGAGCCCTGACCAAACATCTTGCACCCGATCATCAAGCTCCTCAAGTAGCGGTATTTGAACAATTTTTATTTCATCCGCGAAGTCAATAATAAAGCGCGTAATTTTTCGGCTCAAATCTATAAAGACTGTTGGCTTCTCAGATAAAACTACATTTTTTCTGAACACCTTCTCGGAAGGAAGTTTTCGTTCCAGCCGAATTATTAGGCATCTGCTCTCAACAGTATCGGTGATAGTTCCGATGCCAGAAATGCATTTTGCACCCCAAGTTTTTAACTCGACAGGTGTCTCAAAGTTTTTCCCCCCCATACGAATAAACTTCCCGCTTTGTCTGCAGCCACTGTTAAGTACGCCGCTAATTTCCTTTCGGTTGGCAAAAAAGGTATCAATCTCATCTAAAAACAGAGTTGGTCGCCTAGTCTCTATAAGTCTGTACATGGCAGCCTCCGAGATATTCGAGGCCATTAGAGCTTTAGGTGTTAGATCAGCGAGCAGTTCGACTAGAGTACTTTTACCACAGCTTTTTTCTGGTGAACTTATAAATAGAATTGGAGAAAATTCACAAACTTGAGATTTACCAGGTTCACGAATAGTGTAGGTGTGTATCGTCCATAGGGCGGATGCGCAAACACCACAATTTGGCATTCGCACAAATCCGCTGAGCCATTGCTTTAATTCCTCATATAATGCTTTACCATCTACTGGAAAATTCCAGGGCTCGATACCAAAATTTTCTTGAAAATCTGGACTTTCATCATTACAGTTCATTTTCGTTCTCGCAAAAAAATATAAGAAAGCCCCCGAGTGTGGAAGCACCGGGGGCTTTTTAAACGTGACTATCTATCCAGGCGTCAATGTCAACCTTACGCCATGCCTTTACGGTTGGGCTTAGTGACAGAGGCTTAGGGAATCGATCCTGTGAGACCCAAAGCCAGATAGTAGATTTTGCGAGTGACGTTATCTTCGAGACGTCAGATATTCGATACAGACGATTTGGATCAATTTCAGCCATAGTGCTCTCCTTTAGAAAGTGGCAAGGAGAACTATTGCCTCTTCAGATGCAGATGGCTAGGACATTAAATATGAACTCCAATTTTTTGTCCTTTCACATCGATAAGTTTGTAAATTTGGTGAAATCGATCAATATCCGTTTCTCGAATTGCCTTAAATTTTCGACGCCACTGCTTCACTGACGTCTCGGGTATTTCACTTTTAAATTGATTAATAGTTTCAACAGATGAACGTTCTCTCCGCAGCTCATTTAGGGCCACAGATCGGATTTTGTTAGCAGTAGCTGCAAGTTGTTTGTTGCTAATTTTTCGATCCGAAATACCGTTTATCTCAATTTCTTTATAGTAAAGAATAAAAATCAACATCTGTGCTACAAACCGAATTGGTCGGCCACGAGAAGAATTTGACTTCTTAAGTTCGTAAAATGACAGAGCCTCCCTTAAGGTCTTTTTTGTTACACCATGAATGCCAAGATAAAACGTGGCTAAAAAATTAGGGTCGTTTTCGATCATTTTTTTACTTATCGCAGTTGAAAAAAAACTAATCGAGGCCAGGAAATCATTATGGGTGCGTTGCATTTTATGCCGCTCGTAGTATGACCAGATTTTCCGCTGGCGTTGACTCGCAGTAGTCTTGCCAATCCATCATTAAAATTCTGCGACGCTTAAGCAGCTCACCACGCCGATAGGCAGCTTCAACCCTGTTTGTTATGGTGTGTGCCAGCGCCATTTCCGCCACCTCATGGGAGTGCTCCGTCTCCTCGGCTACCCAGTCTCTGAAGGTGCTTCGGAATCCATGCACGGTAACGTTTACGCCCATTCTTCTCAAAACAGCGGTCATCGACATATTTGATAGAGGTCGATCACGTTTGGAGAAGATGTATTGATTGCCTTCTGAGTAATTTTTACTCATCTGCAAGACCTCAATTGAACGTCGAGTTAATGGAATACGGTGCTCTTTTTTAGCTTTCATTCGTGCAGAGGGAATTACCCACAGATCACCAGTAATCTCGTCCCATTTTGCTAGTAGCACTTCACTGGTCCGATTAGCGTTCAAGATCAGGAATTCAAGCGCCAAGGCTGCGAGGCCTTCCTGCTCTCGTAGCTTGCTCATGAATTCCGGAATTTGCCGATAAGGCAGCGCTTTATGATGCCTCTCTCCATTTTGACGCTTTACTGTCTTAGGGGATGGCAGAACTGCATCCAGGTAACCCCTCCATGTGGCTGGATTGTTGCCATCTCTTAATTTTTTAACCTTTGCAGCAGTAAAGATGCGTTCCAGCCTACCCCGTAACCGGGAGGCAGTTTCTGTCTTGGTTAGCCAGATAGGCTGCAAGATATTGAGTACATGGTGCTCATCGATCAAATTGAGGGGAAGATTCCCAATGATCGGATAAGCAAAGTCTCTGAGCGTATAGCGCCACTGATGGGCGTGCTTTTTGTTGGTCCATCCGGCTTCATTTGTTTCGATCCACTCTTCAGCGAACTTCTCAAACAGAGGCGCATTCGCTGATTCGGAAGATTTCTTATTCATCTCGGCTTTCTTCCTTGGGTCCTCCCCGTCCAAGAGCTTGTTGGCGATCCTCAGCGCCCGTTTTCTAGCCTCCTTAATACCTAGTTTTGGGAAAGCGCCCAGACTGATGTTGTGCCGCTTACCTAGCCGGGTATAGCGGAATATCCAGTACTTCTTCTGGGGCCCCTTGATCCAAAGGTGTAGGCCCCGTGTTAACGGGTCTGTATATCGTCCAGGTTTGTTCTGATTCTTTAGGGTTTGAAAGTCGAATGTTGAAGGCATGGCGGGAGTCCTAAATTGTTACCATCGGCGTTACCACATCCCGGTCTTGGAGTGACATAGACGGGTTTGTGGACCAAAGTAGCGCCTTGGACTACCTATTTCTAGGACATTAATTCGTTACTGCTTTTTTGTCCTTCCGAGTGCTTTCGTTCAGTAAAACAGGGCTTTACAAGCCTCGGTTAAGGCGTCACAGGGCGCTACAACTCTAGGTTGCGCCTCCCTCTCCGCCAGTATTTTGACCTCCAACTCGCTCAGGCCGCGTTGAGGTCCCGCGAACCTTCAAGAACTCTCGATCTAAACTGTCGGGCGAAACGCTAAATCCGCGCATTTAGGTCTATCAGCACGGAATTTGGGGTCGAGAACGATTCGCTGTGGACATCAGACTGCGCCAACCGCCACGCTCAAACGAGTAGCGCCATTTGCCCGGGTTCCAGATGACACCATTGGCCCATGGGCAAGCCCAGCGAATCCAGTGTGAGCTTGCCAATAGCGCTGCGGCGCAATGAAACGCAGTGATTGCCCGCCGCGGCCAGCATACGCTTTACCTGGTGGTACTTGCCTTGGTCAATGCTGAGTTCCAGCAGATGCGTGTCCAGCTTGCGCACCTGCGCGGCGATGGGCTTGTCCTCGTCGATAAGCTTCACGCCTTCACGCAACTGCGCCAACAGTTGCGGTGTCACCGCCTCGAACAGGGTGGCCTCATAGGTTTTGCTTATATGCCGCTTCGGCGAGGACTGGGCGTGTATGAAGCCACCGTCATCGGATAGCAGCAGCAGGCCGGTGGTGCCATGATCGAGGCGCCCTACGGGCTGGATATTGCGGTTGACGTATTCCTGCGGCAAAAGTGTGAGGATGCCCGGATGATGGCTGGGCTTGCGCGAACACTCGTAATCGGGAGGCTTGTGCAAGCCGATGTAGAGTTGCCGGCGAAAAGTCCATTCTTTGCCGTCGACGCTGAGGATCAGGCCTTCGCAAGGCAGGTCTTGGTTGGCATCCGAGATTAACCGTCCTGCCACGCTGACGCGCCCATCCCAGATGAGCTGGCGGCACTGCTTGCGGCTGCCGAAGCCCTGGCTTTGAAGGATTTTTTCCAGGGTCATGCCGCAGGCACCGATCCCGATGGGCTGCTGCTGCGTTCAAAGCCCGTGAAAAAGCGCTCCTGCAGGGACGTCAGTCCCAATTGGCCGAGCAGAGAGTCCAGTTTTTCAGCGGCCCGCCGGCGCGGCACATCCTTGTTGAGGCTGGCGATGATGAGCTCGTTCTTCATGGAATGCTCCCAGCCCACCAGTTCAGTGACAGTCACCTGATAACCGTGCGATTCCAGTTGCAGGCAGCGCAGGACATTGGTGATGTGGCTTCCGAATTCACGGGTGTGGAGCGGATGGCGCCAGATTGCTGCCAGCGGCTCGCTGGACTGAAACGGAGTCTTATTCTTGCGCAGCACGGCTGCGACTTCCGCCTGGCAACAGGGCGCCAGCACGATGAAGCGTGCCTTTGCCGACAGCGCGAAGCGGATGGCGTCATCGGTAGCGGTGTCGCAGGCATGCAGGGCTGTGACGATGTCCACCCCAGCGGAAAGGCCGGTGCTGACCATGTTCGAAATGGCCTGATCAACCCGCAGGTTAAGGAAGGACATGGCATCGAAGCCGAGCTGCGAAGCGAGATCCCGGGATTTGAGCACCAGTTCATTGCGGGATTCGATACCCACGACTTGCGAGCCGGGCGCGAGTGATTTGAAAAACAGGTCATACAGAATGAAGCCGAGATAAGACTTTCCCGCGCCGCAATCCACGAGTCTGATATTGCCTTGCTCCTGCCTGATCTGCTGCAGCAACGGCTCGATGAATTGATACAGGTGATAAACCTGCTTCAGTTTTCGCCTGCTGTCCTGATTGAGCCGGCCGTCGCGCGTAAGGATATGCAGCGCCTTCAGCAGTTCAATGGACTGGCCGGGGCGAATTTCTGGTTTATCTTGCATGGGCAACTATTTTAGGGAATGCATATCCAACTACTCAAGCAGGTCGTGAAAAATGAGCTAAGCAATTCTGATTTTCTCCCGCAATCCGTCAATGTCCGCACGCTCGCCCCGAACGCGGAAGAAAGCGCCCTCCGCATCGGCACGCTCCTCCAGAACGACGCAATTGGCAAACAATTCACCGCGCAGATGCTGTGCCGACCAGGGCAGGAACAGTTCGGCCTTGACCAGACGACGGCTGAAAAAAGAACGGATCGTCTTCTGCAGTTTTAAAACTGCATTCGGGTCTACAGCACTCATCACGATGCATTTTGGATAATGCGCCCGCAAGGCTTTCGCAAGCTCGATTTGCGCTTTGGCATCGCCCACCCGGTCAATCTTATTGAACACCCGAAGGCGCGGCACATCACCAGCCTCGATTTCCGCAATCACCTTCTCGGTGACTGCGATCTGGCGTTCGAAGCCGGGATCGCTGGCATCAATCACGTGCAGCAGTAATGACGCTTCAGCCGCTTCTTCCAGTGTGGACTTGAACGAGGCCACAAGATCATGCGGTAGATTCTTGATGAAACCCACCGTGTCACTGACCAGCACTCGCGGCACACCATCCGGAACCAATGCACGCACCGTGGTATCGAGGGTGGCAAAAAGCTTGTTAGCAACCAGAACCTCGCTTCCGGTCAATGCCCGCATTAATGTGGATTTTCCTGCATTGGTATAGCCAATCAGCACCACACGCGCCAGACCCTGGGTTTCCTGACGGCGAGCGCGTTGAACCTGACGCTCCAGGTCCAAGGCAGTAATTTCTTGCTTTAACTCTGCAATGCGGTCACGAATTTTTGCACGGTCTGCCTCGCCTGCGCCTTCCCCTGCACCACGGCCACCGACACCACTGCGCTGACGGCCCTGCGGTCCCGCCAATTTCGCAGCCTCGCGCAGTCTTGGGGCGAGATATCGAAGGCGTGCAATCTCAACCTGTGCACGCGCCGCGTTGGAGCGCGCGTGGCGGTGGAATATCTCAAGTATGACCATTGTACGGTCCAGTACATCGCAACCGATTTCATTTTCGAGATTCCGGGCCTGTGACGGAGAAATCTCATGATCAACCAGAACGAATGCCGCCCGACGGGTATCGGACTCGGCTAGTGCCTTCGCCGCCTCACGTGCCGCAACAATGCCATGGCGGGCAACCTTCTTGTCCTGTTGCTTGCTTCCCCCCTTAGCCGTCCTTGCAGTGACTCCCTCCTCTTCAGTCGGATCAGAAGCATTCTCGCCCTGAACGAATCGGCGCATTTCATCGCGCTTGCCGGTTCCGAGATAAGCCGTCGAATCAAAATTTGTTCGCTTCTGGGTGAAAGTACCGACCACTTCGAAACCGAGCGTCTTTGCCAGTTCGCGCAACTCGCTTAAAGACGATTCAAATTCAAGGTCGCTCACACCAGTAAGTTGCACCGCTGCAACCACAGCGCGTTTAGACATGACTTTCACTGCTTTAGACATTCAAATTAGGTTTTTAAGAATTCAACTCCAGATAGTAATGCCAATCGCGTGATTAGACACTGCATCAAGGAATCAGCAATTAGCCAATTAAGGGTTCTGGCTCGGCACGACTGATGCATTCCAGTATCATCAAATTGCATTGAGTGAGGAGATTCCAGATGGTGACCATTGATTCACAAGTGCATGCCTATGAAGCGAACACATCTCATCGCCCGTGGCACAAAACACCGAACTGGCCCGATCACGTAACCGGCGATGAGATGGTCGTCGCCATGGATAGGGTCGGCGTCGACGGTGCAATTTTTGTATCGCCGTTTACGATGTATCAGTACGACGACAGCTATGCCGTGGAAGTGCAACGAGCACATCCGGGTCGCTTCGCTCTCGTAAAGCCGGTTGACCCTGATAATCCAGAAGTCAGCGATGTCATCGCTGAATGGAAAAAGATACCTGGGGCTGTCGGCATCCGGATCATGATGACGCCGGATACCGGTATCGATGAAAAACACCCGGGTCTGGACAGGATTCTGCACGCAGCCGTCCTTCACGACTTTCCGGTCAACATGCTATGCCGTGGAAATCTGGGCACCGCAATGAAGTTAATTGACCGCCATTCCAATACCAGATTCATCATTGATCATCTGGGTTTGACGCAGCCCCACACCCCACCGCCCCTGGAGCAGCCCTGGAAGGATCTTCCGCAAGTGCTGGAGCTGGCCAATCGCCCCAACGTAGCCATCAAAATCAGCGGGGTGTGCACCTTATCCCGGGAAAAATATCCATTTCCCGACATCTGGGACCCACTTGCACGCGTCTTTGATGCATGGGGATTTGACCGCTGCCTGTGGGGTACTGACTGGACGCGTGCCTTTGTTTTGGTCAATTACGAGCAAGCCGTTGAGCCCTTCCGGCTGACTGAGCGGTTGAACGACAACGAACGATCGATGCTGATGGGTGGCGCTTGCGCAAAGATCTACGGATGGCTGCCGCAAAAGAAAGCTTAGTATCGCCTCGGGTGCAATCTCGAAGTCATCAGGCTGGATGGCAAACCTTCAAAGAATCTTACGGAGTTGAAATGATGAAAGACGGATATGTGTTATGGGTTTCGCCGGCGGCCCCGCCAAGACAAGTCGTTGATTCTGAAAGGAATATATTAACAGTCGGGACGGCTTTGCGAATTGGCATTCTTGATAACGCCAAAAGCAATGCCGATCACCTGTTGAACATGCTGATCGAATCGTTACAGGCTGCGACACCTCTTGCATCTGTCATTCGACGGCGCAAGCCTGGCCCTGCTTTTGCCGCGAAACCAGACATTCTCGATGACCTCGCCAAAGAAGCGGACCTCATCATCAGTGCAATGGCGGATTGAGGGTCATGCACGTCGTGGAGTGTCCACGACATGTGTGAGCTGCAAAAAAGGGGCAAAGCAACCGCGGTGGTGTGCTCCGAACCGTTCTACCGGCTTGCAAAAACACAGGCTGCCGCAGGCGGCGTACCCGATCTTCCACTAATCGTCATCCCGCATCCTCTGGGAGGCGCCAGTCTCGATGTCGTCCAATCACGCGCCGATATAGCCTACGGGCAACTCCTCCAAATTATCAAAGACATACGGCAATGACAAACCAAAACCGGCCGATTGAACAGCTACCCTGTATCGAAGCACCTGATGATATCGAAGCCGCATATGCATTCTGTGAGCAAAGCGGATTTGGCGACGGACTGCCGATCATCCCGCCGACCGTTGAACGCGTGGAGCGCATGCTCATGTTCTGTGACCGACCTCGGAACGAGCCGATCATGACGGTGGCGCCCGGCTACGGGGAAGCCACACCCTTGCGGATCGCCGCTAACGCCGTTATGGCCGGTTGTCGGCCGGAGTATTTCCCCATCGTCATGCTGTCCATGGAAGCAATGGGCGACGAGGCCTATAACCTCTACGGGGTGCAAGCGACAACCCACCCCTGCACGCCCCTGATCATCGTGAACGGCCCTGTTGGCAGAGAGTTGGAGATCAACTCGGGATACCGCGCGTTCGGCGCCGGTCCCCGGAGCAATGCCAGCATCGGGCGCGCCGTTCATCTGTGCCTTTTGAATATCGGAGGGGCGAAGCCCGGCGCCGGCGATATGGCGACAGCAGGAACACCGGCAAAGTATTCATACTGTGCTGCGGAAAACGAGGCGGAAAGCCCCTGGGAACCATTCAATATTGAAGAAGGATTCCCGCCCGGCTCCACCACCGTCACCGTGGTCGCGGCAGAGGGTCCGCACAACGTCAATGACCACGAGAGCACGTCCGCGGAGGGCATACTCAAAACCATGGCCGGAACAGTCGCCATTACGGGCTCCAATAATGCCCACCATGAGGCGCGCCCGGTAATCGCCCTGTGCCCGGAACATGCCGCAACCATCGCGGGCAGCGGATTCTCCAAAGCCCGTGTCAAAGAATATCTGTATGAGCATGCGCGGATTCCGCTGTCAAAGTTCTCCACCGAAAACGTTGAACGTCGCTTGCGCAAGAAATTCCCCGAACGCTACGCGAACGCCAGCCCCGATGCGCTGGTTCCGATGGCCAAACAGCCGGAAGACTATATCGTTATTGTTGTGGGTGGTACGGGAAAGCACTCGGCCTTCATTCCAACGTTTGGCTCCCACCGCCCCGTTACCCGCGCACTGAAGCATATGGACGGACGGTTGGTAAAATCCATCCAGGATCTGCGTGGTGGACGGTGACCCTCCGGCATTCAGGTCAAATAGCCTGCTCACACAAAAAAATAGGCGATGTTCCCTAGAGTGTTTCATCAATCCAATTTCAATCAAAGGAATAGACATGAGCGCGTATCCGAACCATACCAAACAGCAACTGGCCGCCGGCAAGATCGCCATCGGCATGGGACTCAGAGTATCGAGAACGGTGGATATCGCCACAATCGGAAAAACCTGCGGCTTTGACTGGCTGTTCATCGACATGGAGCACAATTCGATGGACGTCGATACCGCCGCGCAGATCTCGATGGCAGCGCTACCATTAGGAATCACGCCGATTGTGCGCGTCCCAGGAAAGGAACATCACCACGCATCACGGCTCCTTGATGCAGGCGCACAGGGGATCGTCGTTCCGCACGTGGATTCGGTTGAGGAGGCCGAACGCGCCGTGGCCTATTGCAAATATCCCCCGATCGGCCATCGTTCGGTGATGGGCGCATTGCCGCAATTCGGATACCAAAGCGTTCCCGTCGGGGAATCAACGGTCACGGCAAATGCCCAGACCATGGTTGTGGTGATGCTGGAAACGCCGGACGCCATTGCCAAGGCCGATGCCATCGCCGCCGTTCCCGGAATCGACTCCATACTGATCGGCACCAACGATCTTTGCGCGGAGATGGGTATCCCCGGGCAGTTCAGCGATCCTCGGGTAGAAGATGCCTACCGCAAAGTCATCGCGGCATGCAAAAAGCACAACATTCACCCCGGCATGGGCGGCGTTTACGACCCCAAGTTAATGGAAAAGTACATCGGCATGGGCATGCGCTTCATACTCAGCGGCGGCGACATGGGCTTTCTGATGGCCGGCGCCCGTGAACGCGCCACATTCCTTCATGGCCTCAAGCTTTAACCAAATCTGAAACTGCGAAATCGCCCAATACTTGCAAAGCCGGTCTTCGAGAGCACAAGAAAACGCGCTGACTGAAGGACCCGAACAGCAACATCAGTCCAGTCAGCGTGTAATCTTGGATGTCCGGACTGAAAACAGGTTGCGGATGGCGTGCGTTTAGCCGATGGACATAATTGTCAGGGAGACCAAATGAAGAAAAACTGTTGCGAAGGCTTGCTTAATGCCCGCTGCTGCATTCAGCGTTGCCTTGTCCTGCTCGCGGCGACTTGCGCCTTGCCGGCCTTCGCAGCGCAATCCTTCCCTGATCGCCCCATCCGGATTGTCGTCCCCTACCTCGCGGGAGGCGGCGTCGATACCGCAGCACGCATCATCGGCCAGCCCCTTGGGGAACTCGTCGGACAGTCCGTGGTGATCGACAATCGTCCGGGGGCCGCAACGAACATCGGCTCCGACATGGTGGCCAAGGCAAAACCCGACGGCTATACGCTGTTGCTTGCAAACGCGTCCCAAGTGGCGAATGTCAGCCTCTACAGCAAGATGCCCTATGATCTCCAACGGGATCTGGCTTCGGTAATCCTCATCGGCTCGGCACCGCTGGTCATGCTGGTGCATCCGTCGCTGCCGGTGAAAACGGTAAAAGATGTCATCGCACTTGCAAAATCCAAGCCGGATGAACTGAACTACGCCTCGGCAGGCATTGGCAGTCCGACTCATATTGCGCCTGAACTGTTCAAATGGATGGCGGATGTACGAATCGCCCATATTCCGTACAAGGGCGGAAGCCAGGCGGTTGTTGACCTTATTGCGGGGCGCATCACCCTGTATTTCGCGGCGAGCTCGACTGCCCTGCCGCTGGTCCAGAGCGGGAAAGCCCGGGCGATGGGGGTCACTGGATCACAGCGGTTTGCCCACCTGCCAAAGGTGCCCACGATCGCGGAAAGCGGTCTGCCCGGTTACGAAATCGGCAACTGGTTCGCGCTCCTCGCCCCGGCCGCCACTCCAAAGGACATCATCGCGAAGCTGAACGGTTCAGCCAATGCTGCCCTGAAACGGCCGGAAGTGGTCGAACGCCTGAACGAATTCGGCGTCGACGTCATCGGAGGCTCCACGCAAGCCCTCGATACGTTCATCAAAAAGGAAATCGTGACATACGAAAAAATCGTTCGCACCGCAAATATCAAACCCGAATAACCGCCGACCCGCTACTCAAAGCCGAACAGACGCCGGGGGTTTTCCCACAACACCTTGCGCCGGCTCTCCGGGTCGGGCAACCATCTGGCCAGCGGAACGAGTCCAAGTCCATAGTCCATCCGTTCGTCCATGCGGACAAACGGCCAGTCCGAGCCCCATATGCAGTTGTCCAGCGTGAAGGCCTCCATGGCGGCATCGACGTATGGATCGACATCAAGGTACGGATATCCCGCCACGGATGAACGGAACGGTCCGGAAAGTTTGATCACTGCACGACCGGACCTGCCCAGTTCAAGCAGCGCCTGAAATCCCGGCTGCAACACGCCGCGCTTCAAGTCCGGGCGCCCGATATGGTCGATAAGGAGCTTGACCCCGGCCCGCTGCAGTATGGGCAAAGCATCGATCAATTGATCACCGGTTACCTGCACCTGTACAAACCAACCGATCTCCCTCAGGCGCGCCAGCAGGGTTTCGGCACCGGCTTCGACCAACGGCGCCAGCCCGTGATTCATGATGTTTATCCTGACACCGACAATGCCCTCGGCATCCATGCCGGCGAGCATCTGGTCCGAAACCTGCGGACGCACCAGCGCTATTCCCTTGAATTTGCCGCCTGACGCCGCGCACGCACTGACCACGCAGCGGTTGTCATCCCCATAAACACCGGCGCCGACGAGCAGCCCGTGAGTGAAGCCGTGCGCATCCAGCACGTCCAGGAACTTTACAGCGGTCCCTGCCTGGCTGATGTCGGGCGCGTAAAGTGCATCCGGCGAATGGGGATACTCGTTTCCGCAGAACACATGGGCGTGGCAATCAGCAGCAAAGTTTGACAGAGGCATTCGTTGTCCTGTAACGCAAATTGGTCAAGGTCCGATTTTAATCGCTGAAGAATCTGCGCGGAGAAAAACAAATTGGGGTTTCTTGATACAACAAACATGCAAGAGGATAATGAATTTCCAATTTCAGCCGGTAACCTCCATGAATAACCTGCCCCCCGCCCCTTTTATCGAACACGTCAACATCAAAAATCACGGCGTAACGGATGGCGTTGCAGTCAGTGAAGTCGAACTCCGGCAACATCATATGAACCGTATCGAGAGTGCACATGGCGGCCTGATTGCGACCCTGCTGGACAATGCAATGGTCAGTGCCGGGCGTGCCGCTGCCGGCCCCGAGGCCCGGCTCGCCACCATTGAAATGAAACTCTCGTTCATGAGAGCCGGCAAAGGCGCCCTTCGCTGCACCGCCCGGTGCCTGCACAGCACAAGCAAACTGGCCTTCTGCGAAGGCGAAGTCCGTGACGCTTCGGGCAATCTCATCGCGAGGGCGAGCAGCACGATGCAATACGTGATCGGCAGCGGCAAGGCCTCCGCCACTACTCGAGCTTAAGACCGGATTCCTTGAAGAACTTCGTCAACCGCGTCACTTCGTCGGCAATATACGCCGTGAACTGCTGCGGCGTGTTGGCTGGCGCCGCGTCCAGACCCTGTCGCATCAGGTTGTCGCGGAAATCCGCAGAAGCCGTCGCCTGAATCACGTCGGCATTCAGCCGGTTCACGATTGTTTTCGACGTGGCGGCTCCCGCAGCGACACCAAACCATTGCACGACCTCAAATCCGGGAAGACCGGATTCCGCGATGGTCGGAATTTCCGGTGCGGCCGCCGATCGCCGGGTACTGGTCACGCCAAGTCCCCGCAGTTTTCCGGCCTTGATATTGGGCAGCGAAGTGGAAACCGAGCCAAACAGGAGTTGCACATGCCCGCCAAGCAGCGCTACCGAGGCCGGCCCGCCGCCTTTAAACGGTATATGCAGCAGTTTGATGCCGGCGGAATGCGCAAAGAGTTCACCGATAATGTGGGACGTGGTGCCTGTCCCAGGCGAAGCAAAAGTCACTTTTCCCGGGGAGGCCTTCGCCAACTGGATCAATTCGGCAATATTTCTGGCCGGCACCGAAACATTGGCAGTCAGCAGATTGGGGACCATCACCGCAAGGGCAATCGACGAAAAATCGCGCTGCGGGTCGTAGGGCAGCTTTGCGCCGAGGCTGGGGGCAAACGAAAAATTGCTCGATGAGGCGAGCAGGATGGTGTAGCCGTCGGGAGCCGCCTTTGCAGCCAACTCGACGCCGATATTCCCGCCCGCGCCGGTGCGATTGTCAATAATGACCTGCCGCCCCAGCGAGGCCGTCATTTTTTCAGCCAGCAGGCGGGACACCATGTCCGCCGCGCCTCCCGGCGGAAACGGGCAGATCATCCGCACCGGCTTTTCGGGATACGGCGCGGCATATGCAGCGGCGGTCCATAAAGCTGATGCCAGCAATGCAATGACCTGCTGCGGTTTTTTTAAAGTACAAGGCATTTCAATCTCCTCAAACCTGCCGTTTCAATGCATCTGAAGTTAACATTAGCTTTCAACAAGCGCATAGATTTGCCGGACGTAACCGGCGTATCTGACGAATCATAAAGAGGATTGGGGAATGAAGATGTTATTTCCGGCAAAAAAACTTCCCGCATTTTGCGGCGTCGCGATGCTTGTGGCCAGTCTTCCGGTTTTTGCAGCTGCAGACCTGCCGTCCAAGCCGGTCCGTTTTATAGTGCCATTTGCCGCAGGCGGCGGAACGGATATCGCAGCCCGGGTATACGCCGCCACTCTGGCCCGGCAAACGGGACAGAACTTCGTGGTCGACAATCGTCCCGGGGCATCCGGCGCGGTCGGTGTTGATATCACTGCAAAAGCGCCCGCGGATGGCCAGACCATCTGCATCATCTCCGCTTCCAACACCGTTAACTCCGCAGTCAACCCGAAGCTGACCTACGACCTGACCAGGGATCTGCAGGGAATCAGCCAAATGACTTCGGCATTTTTTGTTCTGGTGGTCCATCAGTCCTCCCCCGTCCGCTCACCGAAAGAGCTGATTTCCCAGGCGAAAACACAGCCCGGGAAGCTGAACTACGGTTCATCCGGTGCCGGCGGCATCACGCATCTGGCCGGAGAACTGTTCTCGCATCTCGCGGGGATTCAGATGACCCATATCCCCTATCGTGGCGAATCCGCCGCGATTGCCGATCTTCTCGGAGGACAAACCCAGTTGCAGTTCGCGTCGCCCTTGAATGCGGGACCCCATCTGAATGCTGGAAAGTTGCGGGCACTGGGCATTTCATCGGCGAAGCGCAATGCCGCGATGCCCGGTATCCCCACCATCGCGGAATCCGGGCTGGCCGCTTATGACGTGAGCCAATGGTACGGCGCGATCACATCAGCCAAAGTACCCGCCGCTCAGGTCGACCGCCTTGCCCGGGCCTTTGCAGCAGCCGCGAGAGAACCGGAAATCACGCAAAGGCTCCGGACCGACGGCGTAGAAGCAATCAGCAGCAGCCCTGTCGTCTTCCATACTCACATCACTGCCGAAATCGCCAAATGGGCAAAACTGGTCAAGGAAACGGGTCTGCAACTGCAATAAGGCACGGCGAAGACCGCCCGGAGGCATCCGGGTCTCAGAAAAAAGATCGCTGGGCAGCCAGTCCGAGACCCCGACCAACGCTGCCCAGCATGTCTCCCGACCGGATTGGAATATCGTTGCCCAGCAGTTCTGCGACAGCCGCACTGACAACCGGCGAGTAAGCCATCCCGCCGGTCAGAAACACGACATCCGGCTTACAGGCGGCCGCGGTGATGGCTTCGCGAGCCAGACTCCGGACCTTGCCCACCAGGCGGTCTGTCGCATCGGCAAACACTGCCCGGTCAATGCACACCTTCAACTGGCGCTCGACATAGTCCAGCGGGATTTCGGAAGCCTCTTGTCGTGTGAGCGAAATCTTGCCCTGCTCCGCACTGTGCACCAACCGGTATTGCAACTGCTCCCGGTTGATTGAAAGTAATCGCGCCCATTTTTCGGGTTCCTTGGCGCGACCCATTAGCTCCCTGATGTCATTTTCCGCTTTCGCGAAGCGGATCTGGGCGGGCAAATTGCGAATGGAAACCGCGTCATGAACCAGCGAGTGCGGAAGCGGCCGGCCGTCACTGGCCACTGAATTTTTTCCGAAGGCAGGCATCAGCGCACTCCATGCCAGCGCCTCATCAAAATCTGTACCGCCGATCCGGTCACCTGAAACGCCGAGAATGTCATCCAGCCGGTCTTTGCGCATCCGCCGTTCCGGCCCGATCCGCATCACCACGCAGTCCGTGGTACCGCCGCCCACGTCGATTACCAGCAACTTCTGCTCAGCGGCGATAGCGGTTTCATATTCGTAGGCGGCAGACACCGGCTCCAGCACGAATCTCACGTCCTTGAACCCCGCCCGATCCGCGGCACGGGCCATGATCTGCAGTGCCTGGTTATTGCCCTGGTCACCCCTGGTGCCGTGATAACGAACCGGACGCCCCATGACTGCCGTTGAAATATCACTGCCCGAGAGCATCTCCCCGCGGCGCTTGATGTGCCCGAGCATCGCCGTGACGATATCCTCAAACCGCGACAGATGGCTCTCGTGAATATCGCTGCCGAGAAAGGATTTGGGAGAGCGCACCAGCACGCCGCCAAGCGGATCACTGAAATAGGCACGCAGCGCTGCATTCCCGTAAATGATCGCCTGCCCGTTTTCGAGCATCGAAAAGAACGATTGATCCCAATAGGCTTTTTGCGCCTCATTGAGGGATTCGCGTCGCATCGCATCCCGGATCACGCGTTCAAGTTCTGCATCATTCAGCACGGCGCCATCCCCGCCTCCGGCCTGTTCGGCGCGTGCCTTGCGCAGGCGCCTGTCGAATTCGCCGTCTTCAATCTGTCTTACCGCAATTTCGCGGCGGGCTGTAAACACGACGGATGGCATCGCGTAGTCATCACCATCCAGAACCACCGGTATCACCTGCCCCTGATCCGCGACGTAGGCCGTGCAGTTGGACGTTCCAAAATCAATGCCGAGTGAAGCCAATTTCCAGTATTCCTGTGAGTAAGTGATCCGGCCGGCGCCCCGCCCTGCGGCGAATCATTGCAGCAGCTGATCAAAAATGGTTAAACAGACCTTTGGCAAGAAACTCAGGACTGCTGTTTCAGCATGTCACCAATGGCCCGGTCCAGATGCTGCAGCGTATTGCAAACTCTCACCAGACTGCAGAACGGCATATAGCGGCTCATGTCGGAGTCACCAGTGCCCCAACTGAACGGATGCTCCGGATTCAGCCAGATCAAACGCTTCGAACGCATCGACAGGCGGTTAAACACGTCCAGGCGGGGATCCGACCCGTTACCCCGGGCATCACCGACAATGATCACCGTGGTTTTGGGTGTCACCAGATGCATCCATTGATCCTCAAACTCGGCGAGTGCATTACCGTAGTTGGAAGACTGGAAGCCGATCCTGTCCAGAATACTGGTGATCGCCTCCTCGACCGGCTGCCGGTCAAGAACGTCACTGACGTCAATGGTTGAACCGGCAAAAGCAAATGAATGGATGTCCGTCAGCGCTTCATTGAGCGCATAAAGGAACATCAACAGAAACTGCGACACTTCCGCGACCGAACCCGAGACATCACACAGCACCAGCACCTGCGGCTTTTCAATCTTGCGTTGCTTCCAGTGCGTCACAAACGGGACGCCACCCCAGCCGATATTCCGCCGCATGGTCTTGCGCACATCCAGCTGGCCACGCAGCCGGCGCCGCCGGGTCCGCGCATAACGCGAGGCCAGTTTCCGCGCCATTTGCCGGACCAATGCGCGCATCCGCGCCATGTCCCGCTGACTGATTCCGGACAGCCGTGCAGTCTTGAGGCGCTCCTCGCGAAACTGTTCGGCATCTTCCCGGCCGAACATCTCAAGCTGGACATCGACAAACGTCCGCACCGCCTCACGCAGCCCCTGCAATTGACCGGCGAGACGCTGGGCCCGGGTCATGTCTTCCGGGTTCCCGGACCGCTCCAGAGCTTCAATATCACCCTCCAGCTCGCGCAGGCCAACCTGCCGGAGGATGCGCAGGCTGTAGAGCCCGCTCTGGGTGAAATAGCGGATATTCTGCACGCCGGTTGCCGCAGCCGCGCCTTCCACCGCAGCCGTGACGCCTGCGCGGTCATTGCGCTCGAGCATTTGCGCCAGAGGGGACAAAACCCTTCCGCCGGAGGCCGGTGCTGCCGCGACTTGAGGGTCGGCTCCTTCATCACCCGCCCATGAGAAGCCCTCGCGTCGAAAGTAGCGCTCGAAGGCCTCGTCATACAGGACCTTTTCCGAGGGGGTTTTGGCCAACACCAGGCCCAGCGCATCCTTGAGAAAGGCCTTGTCGGAATAGCCGACAACCTCCAGCGCCCGTATGGCGTCAATGCTTTCTGCAGATGAAATCCGCAAACCGGCGCCGCGAGCCACATCCAGAAAGCGACGCAGGGGCTCGAATGTGGAACAGCTCGCCGGTGCGCCCCCTGACTCCGGGACACTCACGCCACACCCGCCTCCCGCCGCGCACGGTGCGTCAGCGTCGAGATTTCATTTTGAGCAATCGCAATATCGGCCTCGAACTTCAGCAGTACATTCAGAGTATCGCGAACCGTTTCATCGCCGAGCACTTCCGTGTGCAGGAGCACGAGCACACGCGCCCAGTCGATTGTTTCGCTGACGGATGGCGGCTTGCGCAGGTCAAGCTGCCGCAACTGCTGCACAAAGCTGACCAATTGCGTGAGCAATCTCGGATCGATCCCGGGAACTCTGGAAGTCACGATCCGCGCCTCCAGCCTGGCGTCCGGGAAATCAATGTGCAGATGCAGACAGCGCCGCTTCAGCGCATCACCGAGATCCCGCGTCGAATTGGAGGTCAGCAGCACCAGCGGCGGCAGGCGAGCGACTACGCTGCCGATCTCGGGCACCGTCACCTGGTAGTCCGAAAGGACCTCGAGCAGAAATGCTTCGAACTCCTGATCGGCCTTGTCGATTTCATCAATCAGCAGCACCGCGCCCCGCGGCTCATCCAGCGCCTTGAGCAGTGGTCGAGGTTCCAGAAAATCGCGCGAGAAAAAAATGTCGTCGAATTGGTGAAGTTTGCCGAGCGCCACACCCAGATCATCCGACTCGCCGATCACTGAGCTGATCTTGTTCTTGAGTATCTGGGTGTAGAGCAGCTGCTTCCCGTACTTCCACTCATAGAGGGCTTTCGACTCGTCCAGTCCTTCATAACACTGCATGCGGATCAGCGGCAGCTGCAGCCACTGCGCCAGCGATTTCGCCAGCTCGGTTTTGCCCACACCCGCAGGACCTTCCACCACGACCGGCTTTTGCAGGTGGCAGGCCAGATGGATGGCCATCGCAATCTGGCGGCTGGCGATATATCCCGCCGCGCTCAGTCCGGCTTCCACATCAGCGACGGACGTCGACATTGTAGGATTGGGAATCACTTTCAGATCTGCTTTATTCGACATGATGCGTCTGCTTTCAAATTCGGATCGGGTGGGCCTGGCCGATCAATCAATGACAATGCCGGTTTTCTGCTGGACTTTCCGCCATTTTTCGAGGTCGCCGCGTATGCGGGCGGATACCTCCTCCGGCGTGCTTTTGATGACCTCGGATCCCAGCTTGGCGAAGGCCTCTTTTGTGGCGGAAAGCTCAACCGCCTTGACCACCGCACCGTATACCTTCTGCACGATGTCCTTCTGTGTTGCCACCGGAAGAAAAATCCCGGTATAGGTGGACGCTTCAAAACCGCGCATGCTGGACTCATCCATGGTCGGTATTTCCGGATAAGCGGGACTGCGCCGCAGGGCGGCCACGGCAATCGCCCGCAGCTTCCCCGCCTTCACATAAGGACCTGATGTCGACAACTGATCAAACATGCATTGCGTATGCCCGCCAATCAACTCAATGGTCGCTGGTCCGCTGCCGCGGAACGGGACATGCGTCAGCGTAGTCCCGGTAATGACCTGAAAAAGCTCACCGGTCAGGTGCGTGGTGCTGCCTGTGCCCGCCGACGCCATCATGACCTGCCCCGGCCGGGATTTGAGCAATGCAATGAATTCTTTGGTGGTTTTGACCGGCAACGACGGATGCACCACCAGAACCAGCGGAACAATGGACACCAGTGATGTCGGTGCAAAATCCTTGACGGGATCGTAAGACTTCAGCGGCGAAAATACCGGGTTCATCGTCAGAGCACCGCTTGAACCCAACAATAAGGTGTAGCCATCCGGCACCGCCTTGGCGACCATTTCAGTACCGATACGCCCGCCGGCCCCGCCGCGGTTGTCGACCAGCACCTGCTGCCCCAGGCTTTCTGATATTGCCGGCGCAACAATACGCGCAGTAATGTCGATATTGCCGCCGGGCGCAAAAGGCACCACCAGGCGAATCGGCTTGTCCGGATACGCCGCATGTGCGCTGGAAAACGCCAGCGCCATTGCGATCAAATAGTGCTCAAGTTTCATCGACTGGATTGCTCCTGCTGTAAAAAACGTCTTTGGACCTGCTGCTCGAGGCTAACAGGAGGTATTGTCAGCGACAAGCCAAGGAACGAGGTTCTCAATGGTCACGGGCCACCCGGAATCCCCTGCTGTAAACACGAATCACCACCGGACTGCCCACCCGGTAGGCGGATCGCAGGCTGGCGGGCCCTTCATCCCAGGCGGCACCGCGCACTGCACGCAGAAAACAGTCCCCCGTCATCCTTGCACGCGCGTCCGCCGGTGCATCGTGATAATCGCCACTCCAGCAATCCGCCGTCCACTCCGCCACATTTCCCAGCATGTCGTGCAAACCGTAGGCATTTGCGCGATAGCTGCCGACCGGCGCGGTATAAGCATGGCCGTCATCGCACTGAGCGGACGGCCAGTCGGCGGCTTCTGCCACCAGTGACAGAGTGCGTCGATCCGCGCCATTGCCGAACTCACATGACCGGTTGGCGTCGTCACCCCAGAACCGCGACGCCGGATTCCCTCCCCGTGCCGCGTATTCCCACTCGGCCTCCGTCAACAACCGGTAAGGCTTGCCGGTGATTACGCTGAGCCATTTCGCGAAGGCAAGCGCATCTTCCCAACTGACGCAGCTCACCGGATGACGGTCATTCTGGGCATGGCCCGGGTTCTGCCAGCTCTTGCCGGCATCCATCCGGAAATCACCCGACGACCAGACAAAACAGCCCTCGCTGCGATGCCCGGTTGCCTCGGTGAACTTCCGGTATTGAGCCCGCGTCACTTCGTAGCGGCCTGCGGAAAATCCACCCACCCTGATCCGGCGCTGCGGCGCGCTCCGGTTGCGAAATTCCGCAGACAGCGCTTCACGATCCTCTTCACCGGGACTGGCGCCCATCACGAACTCCCCGGCCGGGATGACCACCATTTCCGGACAGTCAGCACAGTCTCTGAAGGGCAAAGCCGCAGTTTCCGCGGCATGAGCGATGCACGACAGTCCGATCAGACCGGGTACGACCAGCAATAGCGACGTAATGATCCGGATCATCAGCGCCCGCCCCATGACGCTCAGTCCTTGAACCGCTCCAGCTTTGCTTTCCACGTATCCGACAGAAGGCAAGGCAGCCACGCTTCATTCTCGGCCTGTATTCCCCCGGAGAGCATGGTCTCCTGAGATGCATTCATCGCGATCTTGGCCTGAATCACGGCAATCCGCGGATTTTTGGCAATGGACCGCGCCAACTCCATCACTGCGGGAAATAATTCCGACAGCGGCACCACACGCAGCACGATCCCCAGACGCTCAGCCTCGGCGGCGTCGATGTGTTTTCCGGTGAGAATCATCTCCTTGGCCTTCTGCAGCCCGATTGCGCGGGGCAGACGCTGCGTTCCGCCGGCACCGGGCAGAAACCCCAAGGTCACTTCGGGCAGGCCGAACTTCGCATTGTCGGACGCGATCCGCAGATCACATTGCAGCGCCACCTCAAGCCCGCCGCCCAGGCAATAGCCGTTGATCGCCGCAATGGTCGGCTTCGCGATGTTGGCAATGGCATTGACCCATTTATTGCGAAAAAAACGCCTTTCGTTGTACATCTCGTCCGTGCTGCGCTGACCACGCTCCTTCAAATCGGCCCCGGCACAAAACGCCTTGTCACCGGCGCCGGTGAACACAATGACGCTGACCGCCGGGTCGGCATCCAGCTCATGCGCCAGTTGCATGATTTCCTCACGCAACTGGATGTTCAGCGCATTCATCACTTGCGGCCGGTTGAAGGTGACGACGGCCACGCCGTCAGTGATTTCGACTGTCTTGACATCGGTGGTTCTGGCTGGCAAAAAAGTCCCCTGAAATAATCAATTACCCGTAAATTCCTGCATGACCCAGTGCGCCGTCGCACACAGATCACCGTCGCGATCACCCAATCCCAGCAGCTGTAAACCGAAGGGCAAGCCCCCCGACTCCAGCAGCGGCAGGGAAAACGACGGAAAACCCAGCCATGATCCGTACACCACAAAAGTGCGGCTGCCGCTGAATTCGAAACCGGTGATCGCCGGACCGGAAGACGCCAGCGTCACGTAACAGTCAGCGCCCAGATCCGCAGCCAGTTGCCGGCATTGCTGTTGTATCGCCCGACGTTTTTCCAGCAGTTGCCGGTAATCCGCCGGCGACATCTCGCCGGCCCGCTTGATCAGGCCATGTATGCGTTTGCCGATCAGGTCGCCGAAGCGCGCCAGATATTCTTCGAACGGCCACTTCATTTCGTAAGCCACGATATCGAGCGCGCCATCAACGTCCTTCTCGAGCGCATCCTCGAATGCCGCGATACGCGGATCATCGGTCTTGCCGACAACCTCGACTCCGGCCTTTTGCAATGCGACGATCGCCGATTCAAACGCGTCGATGGCAGGTTGATCGATCTCGCCCCAGCCCCTCGTGTACAGCCGGATCAGCTTGCGCGGCTTGACCGCAGCCGGCGGCACATCCGCGGCGCCCTGAAGAAAACCGTAGCCGGGGCTGCCCATGCGCAGGGAAATCTGCGACGCGATACACCAGGTATCGGCAAGCGTCGCGCCGATGATGCCCAGATGGTCGCTGGTCGCCGACAACGGGTGAATGCCTGCCATCGGTAACGCACCAAGCGTCGGCTTGAAACCCACGGCCCCGCAGTACGAGGCGGGACGCAAGGTGGATCCCTGGGTTTGGGTACCCAGCGCAACCGGAAGCATGCCCGCACCGACAGCAGCCGCGGATCCGCTCGACGACCCTCCCGGCGTGCGCGTAACGTCAAACGGATTGGTAGTCGGCCCGGAAAAACCAACGGCGAATTCAGTCGTCACCGTTTTACCGAAAATGATCGCACCGCCCTGGCGCAGCGCATGCACGCAAGCCGCATCCTGTTGTGACTGCCAGCCCTTAAATGCAGGACTGCCCATCTGCGTCGGCAGGTCACGGGTGGACATGATGTCCTTGATGCCCACCGGACAGCCGTCCACCGGCGACAGCGGCTTGCCGTCCCGGTAGCGGCGCGTCGACGCATCCGCAGCCTTGCGGGCTGCATCCAAATCGAGGGTGACAAAAGCCTGCAACTGGGATTCGCTTTTCTCGACTCTCGCAATGCAACGCTCCAGAAAATCCCGCGGGGTCTGGCGCCCGCTTCTGAAATCCACAACAACATCCGAGAATGAAACGATATGCGGATTACGCCATGACTTCATCACTCAACTTCTCCGGTCAAAACGGCTGGTTTGCGGAAAGTGCTTTGTTATACTGAAAATAGACATCCGCAATCTGGACCCTATCACTGCAATTCCTTCTCTGCACGCGTAGCATCCAAAACGAATCATCCGATTTTACCCGAGCCCAAGAGGAACATCCGGCATGAGAACGATCCGCAGCCTGCTTACCATTACGTTATTGCTTCTTGTCAGCACTGCATCAATTGCGCAGGACTATCCGTCCAAGGCGATACGCCTGATCGTTCCCTTCCCGCCGGGCGGCAGCACCGACCTGGTCGCGCGCGTCGTCGGACAAAAAATGGCGGATTCATGGGGCAAGCAGGTCGTCATTGATAACCGCCCAGGCGCCAACGGAATGATCGGATCAGACATTGTCGCGAAGGCCAACCCTGACGGTTACACCATCGTTCTGGGCACCATCGGCCCGATGGCAATCAATGCAAGCCTCTACAAGATGCCCTACGACATCCTGAAAGATCTAGCACCGATCACCTACACGGCAAACATCGCCAATGTTCTGGTGGTCAACCCCACGCTTGCGGCAAAAGATGTCCGCGAATTGATCGCCCTCGCCAGAACCCGGCCCGGTCAGCTGACCTTCGGGTCCAGCGGCACCGGCGGCGCGCCGCATATGGCCGTTGAACTCTTCAAACTGCTCGCCAAGGTAAACATTGTGCATGTGCCGTATAAAGGCGGCGGACCGGCCATGGCCGATTTGGTCAGCGGCCAGATTTCGGGCAGCTTCGCCAGCATGCCTTCTGCGATTGCCTTCATTAAATCCGGCAAACTCCGCGCCTTGGGCGTCAGCGGCGTCAAGCGTTCGCCGGCCCTGCCTGATGTGCCGACGGTGTCGGAAGCCGGCGTCAGCGGATTCTCGGTACTGGATTGGCAGGGACTTTTCACGACCGCAAAAACGCCGCCGGAAATCGTGAACAAACTCAACGCCGAATCCGTACGTATCCTCGCGCTGCCCGATGTCGTCGAACGGCTGACCGCCGCCGGCGTCGATATTCAGACCACCACCCCCAAGGCCTGGGGCGAATTCGTCGCCGCGGAAATCTCCAAATGGAGCAGGGTCGTCAAGGAAGCAGGCGTGAAGGTGGAGTAAGCCGGCCACAACGCCACAAATATATCGTAAGTATTTGTTTTTAATAAATAATATAGAGTGATCAGGGGGGTAGATGTTTAAAGCAACACGACAGCGCACGGCAATCGTCGTCCGCGCAGCCCTGGCCGCCACTGTCCTGGCCGCGGCCAGCAGCAGCGCCATCGCGGCAGACGCATTTCCGAACCGCCCGGTCCGTTTCATTGTGACCTTCCCGCCCGGCGGCGGACTTGACCTGATGTCCCGCATCGTCGGCAAAACATTGACCGAAACCTGGGGACAGCAGGTCATCATCGACAACAGGATCGGCGCCGGCGGCACCATCGGCACAGCACTGGCCGCAAAAGCCGCGCCCAACGGCTATACCCTGCTTTTTGTTTCTTCATCACACGCCATTAATCCGGCGGTCTACCGCAAGCTGCCCTACGACACCGAGAAGGAATTCGTACCGATCACCTTGACGACGCTGGCACCGCATCTTCTGGTGGTCCATCCGTCATTCCCCGCGGCGACACTGAAAGAACTGATCGCGCTCGCCAAGGCCAAACCGGGCACGATTCCCTATGTTTCTGGCGGCATCGGCTCGTCAACGCATCTGGCCGGTGAATTGCTGAAATCACTCGCGGGCATCGATCTGCTGCATGTGCCGACGAAAGGCACCGGGCCGGCGGTCACTGAAATACTGTCAGGCCGTATACCGATCACCATCGCAACGGTGCCGTCGGTGCTGAGCCATGTCAAAGCCGGAAAGCTTCGTGCGCTCGGCCTGACCTCCACCCGCCGCTCTGCCAGTGCGCCTGAATACCTGCCCATTGCAGATCAGGGCGTCCCGGGATACGAGGCTGCGAGCTGGCATGGCGCATTGGCGCCGCGCGGACTGCCCGACTCCCTGATCAAGCAATTGAATCGCGACATTAATGCGGCCCTGCTACAGGATGCAAACAAGGAGCGCCTGCTGCGCGAAGGTTTGGAGGTCGTGGGCAGTACCCCTCAGCAATTCGGAACCCAGATCAGCACCGAAATCAAACGCTGGAAAAAGGTTGTGGAAACAGCCGGTATTCCGGTCGAGTGATCGCTCCTGACACCGCCCATCTGTAAACGCCGGCTCGCGCAGATCACTTTTCTCTGGCACCAATATTGCCAAGCCAGAGATGACTTTTTCCATGCACCATCTACCGGTATCCCGTCCATGAAGCCATTCGCACGCACCGCCCGTTTTTCCGTTCTGACTGTGACCCTGCTGTTTGCCGCGTTCGCGCACGCGCAGAACTACCCAGCAAAATCAGTTCGAATGATTGTGCCATTCCCGCCCGGCGGCATTTCGGACACTCTCGCCCGCGTCACCGCGCAACAATTGAGCGAGTACCTGTCCCAGCAGTTCGTCGTGGACAACAGGCCCGGCGCCGGTACCACCCTCGCGGCGGACGTCGTTGCAAAATCACCGCCCGACGGGCATACGTGGCCTGACTGGTTTTTTGTGCCAGGTTCATTGACGCACTTTACTGCATAGCTTCTGCCTGTTCCAAGACGGGTGGTTGCGGGTTGATCGCCGCAGGTGCCGGTGGCCGATAGCCCAG
>JAURHM010000018.1 GCA_030833315.1 Burkholderiales bacterium | reverse complement strand
CCCCCTCAAACCCATTTCCTGCTGATCAGTCACCGGCCCCACCGCCTGATGCGCACCATCATCAGCCGCTGCAGGCAACTGGCGCTACACGAACCGGATCGGGCGTTGGCACTGTCATGGCTGGCCGGACAGGGCATCAAGGACGCTGAAGTGGCGCTGGCCCAGGCTTCGGGCGCGCCGCTGCTGGCACAGGCGATGACCGAAAACGATGAGCTTTCCGGACGCAGCGACCTGCTGCGGGCTATTGCATCACCCGACTTTGATCCGCTTGCGGTTGCCGAATCACTGCGCGATCTGCCGCTGGAACGGTTCATCAACTGGCTGCAGAAATGGACCTGTGACATCGTTGAGCAGCGCATGCTCGGCCGCATCCGCTTCAACCCGGATCTTGCCCGTGAGCTGGCGATGATCGCCAAGCGCGTCGAGCCGCTGTCTGCCTTGCGTCTGCACCGCAAGCTGGTGCGTGAACAGCGCAACATCCACCACCCGCTGAATGCGCGTCTGTACATGGAAAGCGTATTGTTCGCCTATGCCGGCATGGTCAATCCCTCGCGGCGTGCCGCCTGATCGACATGCTGGTCGATTCACACTGCCATCTGGATTTTCCCGAGCTTGCTGACAATCTGCCGGCAATCCTCGACACCATGCGGGATAACGATGTCGGCGCTGCGCTTTGCGTCAGCGTGACCCTTGAGGATTTCCCCAAGGTCAGAACACTTGCTGAAAACCATCCGCATCTTTATGCCTCTGTCGGTGTCCACCCCGATTACCCCGACCTGCAGGAGCCCACAGTCGCTGAGTTGCTGGCGCTCGCGAATCACCCCAAGGTCGTCGCCATCGGTGAAACCGGTCTCGACTACTACCGTCTGACCGGCGATCTGGAATGGCAACGCGAACGCTTTCGCAACCATATCCGTGCCGCGAAGGAATGCGGTAAACCGCTGATCATCCACACCCGCGCCGCTGCAGCGGATACGTTGCGGCTGATGCAGGAAGAGGGCGCGGAAAAGGTGGGCGGGGTGATGCATTGCTTCACCGAAAGCTGGGAAGTGGCTGAAGGCGCACTGGACATGGGTTTCTATATTTCCTTTTCCGGAATCGTGACCTTCAAAAATGCCAAGGATTTGAAGGAGGTCGCCCGAAAAGTGCCTTTGGAACGGTTACTGGTCGAAACTGATTCCCCCTACCTGGCGCCCGTTCCTTTCCGCGGCAAAACAAACCAGCCGGGATGGGTCAAACATGTGGCTGAAGAAATTGCACGCCTGCAAGGCTGTGATTATTCAAGGGTGGCAACACAAACCACTGAAAACTTCAATAAATTATTCAACATATTCAAATAATTATATGAATTTTCGATCCCTGATTCGTATTCTGGCGTTATCTTGCCTGGCGCTGCAAAGCCAAGGCGTCCATGCCGGCGCCTACGAAGACATGCTACATGCCATCAGGACGGATGATCAGACGACCATTATCGATTTACTCCGGCGCGGCGTGGATATCGAGACCGTCAGCCCCCAGGGTGAAACCCTGCTGATGCTGGCGGCCCGGGAAGGCAAGCCCATCGTCATCGAAACCCTGCTGGCGGCCAAACCGCGTATCAATGCCCGAAATCCGCTGGGCGAAACCGCGCTGATGCTTGCGGCCATCCAGGGCCATACCGAAGCCGTCAAAATGCTGATTGCGGCCGGTGCGCCGGTCAACCAAAGCGGCTGGACACCTCTGATCTATGCCGCAGCGCGGGACCGTGTGGATATCGCCAGGCTGCTGATCGCCAAGGGCGCCAATGTCAATGCGGCCGCGGACAATGGCACGACGGCGCTGATGATGGCGGCCCGCGAAGGTTATCTGCAGATGCTGCTGTTACTGCTGGAGCATGGCGCTGACGCCAAATATGTTTCACCGAGCGGTCATTCAGCCTTGAGCCTGGCTGCCGACCGCGGTAACAAGGAAATTGAATTCATGCTGCGAAAGGCGGGGGTTTCAAACTGACATTACGGAAGCCTTGAAATGCCTTGCTTCCTCCCCTGCGGAGACAATATATTTCGTATAATGTGTATTATGTCAAATTATATCAAGCCGGTATTCAGCAAGTGAAGTCTTTCATCAAGGGAAGCCTTAGGGCGATATTGCCAGCCCTCACAGTCATGTCCGGGATACCGGCCCAAGCCCATAAACAGGAGCCGGTGCCGGTAGAACGGAAATACTCAGACCAAGGGATTATTGACTGCGTTCGCAAATCAAGGGGTCCGCTCGACCAGCGTTTGAAGGAAATCAAAAAACAGGAAGTGAACTTAAAAAAAGCCAAGGTCACCATCGAACCCCTGGTTCTGGAACGGCGACGCATTGAGGAGCAGTTGTGCGGTATTGAGGCCCGCTGCCTGGCGGATGCCTTGCCCCGGAACCGGGAGCATTTCTACGGATTGACGCTGAGTAGCTGCCTCGAAAACTGACCAATTAAGTCTGGACTAAAGTCAGGACTCTAAAGCGGATCAGACGCTACTACCCCGTCTGCCATACTTCCCTGCTGCGGCGACCATGCGATCCAGTTCTGCATCCAACTTCGGAACTGGATCAGCATCCAGCGGGTAGCGCAGCAGGGAGATGTCATCAAAATTTTTATAAGGTTTTTCCAGTTTCCCCGCTAATAACGCCAGGAATTAATATCAAAAAGTATTTCAGCACAAAGGCTTAGGCCAATGTGCTGAAAACTAACACTGCTTTAGACGCGTTCGATCACTGCAGCCATACCCTGGCCGCCACCGATGCAAAGGGATACCAGGGCGTACCGGCCACCCGTGCGCTGCAGTTGACGGGCAGCTGTCAATGCAATTCTGGCACCTGAAGCACCAAGAGGATGGCCCACGGCAATTGCGCCGCCGTTGGGATTAACCCGTTTGTCATCCAATGCAACGCCAAGTCCCTTCAGGCAGGCCAGAACCTGCGTAGCAAAGGCTTCGTTGATCTCGATGACATCCATGTCCTTGATCGACAGGCCAACGCGTGCCAGGGCCTTTTTGGAGGCTGCAACGGGGCCGATGCCCATGATATGCGGCTGAACACCCATCGCAGCAGTGGAAATCACACGTGCCAGCGGTTTGGCGCCCGCCTTTTCACCAGCAGCCAAAGAACCCACTATCAGCGCTATGGCACCGTCGTTAACACCGGAAGCATTTCCCGCCGTGGTGACGCCACCTTCATACAACGACTTCATCTTGGCCAGCGTCGCCATGTCGGTGCCCGGGCGCGGATGCTCGTCCTCCGCAACAGGCGGCACCGGACCTTTGCGGCTTGCAGGCATTTCAACCGGAGCGATTTCACCGGCAAAGAAGCCCTCGCCTTTTGCGGTTGCGAATTTGGCCTGCGAAGCCACAGCGAAGGTGTCCGCTTCTTCACGGCTGATGCTGTACTCGCGCGCGAGGTTGTCAGCGGTTTGCGGCATCTGCGGATCGCCGAACTGTTTGGTCAGCTTCGGATTCGAAAAACGCGGGCCGATCGTGCTGTCGAAAAACTTGATGCCGCGGTCAAACGCGCTTTCGGCACGGCTCATCACAATGGGCGAGCGGCTCATGCTTTCAACGCCGGCGACGATGAACACATCGCCTTCGCCGGCAGTGATCGAATGCGCGGCATGTGCCAGGGCGCCGAGGCCGCTGGCGCAGTTACGCTGCAGCACCGTGCCGGGAATCTCGATCGGGAAACCGGCAGAAAGACCGGCGTGACGCGCCACGCAGCGGCTGTCTTCGCCGCTCTGGTTGGCGCAACCGACAACGATGTCCTCGACCTGCTCAATCTTGAACTTCGATTTCGCCATCACGCTTTTCATGACTTCGGCGAGCAGATCATCGGGACGAACCTTGGCCAGTGAGCCGCCATGGCGGCCGAACGGGGTGCGCAGTCCTTCGTAAATATAGGCGTCGAGCATTTTTCTATTCCTCTTGAATGATCAGGGTTCGGGGGTCAGCAGTGAAACGCCCAGCTTGGCTCGGCGAGTCATCCAGATGTTCGGACGGTAACGCGGATCCGCATACAGCGTGTTCATATTGGCGAGCACGCGATGGATTTTCTCCACACCAACGACGTCACCGAATTTCAGCGGGCCGTTCGGGTAATTCAGCCCCAGCGTGACGGCCTTGTCGATGTCGGACGGCTGCGCGGTACGGCTTTGCGCAATCGAGCAACCGATGTTGACGATCATCGCCACAATACGCTGGGCAATGAAACCCGGGCTATCGCGACAGACCGTCACCGGCACGCCGTCGGAAGCCAGCAGGCCGTGCGCCGCTTCCTTGACGGAAGCTTCGGTCAGCGGCGTGCCCATGATGGTGCGCCGTTTGACCATCGGGAACAGTGTATCGACCGCTACCGTACGCTTCGGATCCAGCCCCTCCTCCACTGCGCAGCTGGTGGCATCCTTGCCGACCGGCGTGACGAGGATCAGCGCTTTGGCTGAAGGTTTGGCGCCGGTTTCAATATTGGCACCGAGTTTGGTCAGCAGTGCAGTCAATACCTCATGCCCCTGCGGCTCGGCTTTGCTCACCCAGACGCTGTCAGGACGCGCCTTCGGTGCCGGGGCTTCCGCTGCGACGATGGGTTTCATTTCCGCATCGTAGGTATAGAAGCCCTTTTTACTCTTGCGGCCGAGCACGCCCGCTTCGTAGCGGGACTGCATGATCAGGCTCGGGCGATAACGCTGTTCCTGGAAGAACTGGTTGTAGATCAGCACCGAGGCCGGCTGCGTCACATCAAGGCCGGTCAGTTCCATCAGTTCAAACGGGCCCATGCGGAATCCGCCGACGTCACGCATCACGCGGTCGACATCGACAAAATTGGACACGCCTTCATAAACCAGATGCGAGGCTTCCAGCGTAAAGCCGCGGCCGACCTGATTGACCAGAAAACCTGGCGCATCGGTAAGGCGAACCGGTTCGCGCGTCATGCGCTTGCCAATCACCATCAGCGCTTCGGAAACCCAGTTCTCGGTCTGCAGGCCGTCGATGACTTCAACAAGCTTCATCAGCGGCACCGGATTGAAGAAATGGAATCCGGCAAAACGCTGCGGCGTTTTCAGCTTGGCAGCAATGGTCGTAACTGACATCGAGGACGTGTTCGTCGCCAGAATGCAGTCGGCGCTGACAAGGTCTTCCAGTTCGCCGAACAGCGCACGCTTGGCGTCAAGATTTTCCACAATCGCTTCGACAACCATGTGGCAGGCCTTGAACTCGGCCAGCGACTGCGCGACCTTGATCCGCGCGGTAGCGGCGTCGGCATCTGCCGGCGTCATGCTGCCCTTCTCTGCAGCGCGGGACAGCATCTTGGCGACGAAATCACGTGCTTCGTCAGCGGCGCCGGCGCGCGTATCCATCATCAGCACATGCATGCCGCCGGCAGCGGCGACCTGCACAATACCGCGACCCATGGCGCCGGTCCCGATCACACCGATGCAAAGATCGGCACGGTTGGCATCAAAACCCATAATAATTATTCCAAATAAGTTAATTAAAACAAATACTTATGATTACTTACCTTTGAATACCGGCTTGCGCTTCTCGGCAAATGCAGCCTGGCCTTCTTTGTAGTCCTCGCTGCGGTAGCAGATATCGACCATCTTCTGCAGCCGGTCGAGGTCACGTTTAGCCGGCTCCTTGCCGTATTCGATCAGCGAGGCTTTCACCGAAGCCAGAGTCAGCGGCGCATTGCCGGCAATGGTCCTGGCGTAGTCAACCGTGTACTGCTCCAGCTCCGCGGCCGGAACCACGCGGTTCACCAGATTCATCTGCAACGCTTCCTGCGCATTGAACTGGCGTGCAGTGAAAAAGATTTCTGCGGTGAACGCCGGACCGACGATATCGGCAAGACGCTTGATACCGACAAACCGATAACCCAGCCCCAATTTGCCCGCGGGCACACCGAACTTGGCATCATCGGAAACAATGCGCATGTCGCAGTTCACGGCGATTGCCGTGCCGCCGCCGATGCAATACCCGCGCACCATCGCGATGGTCGGTTTCGGGCATTCCTGAAGCGCCTTGCCGGCATCGTCAGCAGCCTTGTTGTAGGCCAGCACGGCATCTTCGCTGCTGCGCTTTTCCTTGAACTGCGAAATATCGGCGCCGGCGACAAATGCTTTTTCGCCAGCCCCTTTCAATACGATGACACCCACTTCAGGATCAGCGGCGAAATTGGCCAGCACGACAGGCAGCGCCTGCCACATTTCAAACGAGACCGCATTATGGCGTGCCGGGTTGTTGAAAGTAATCCAGCCGATGCCGTCTTTTTTCTCGGCAAGCAGTCGGTCAGTCATGGTCTGCGGTGCGTTCATCGTCATCCCCGTAAGTTCACAATGTGTTAAATGCAAAACCCCATTATTTTAACCGATGCCACTGCCTGACGGGCGCAGGATCAGACTCTTTGAACTCACTCGGAAGGCATGCCGTTGCGCAGCAGATCGCGGGCAATGAACCAGCGATGCACTTCACTCGGCCCCTCGAAAATGCGGAACACGCGACAGGCCCGGGCGATGTATTCGAGCGGCAGGTCTTTCGACACACCCATACCGCCCAGCAGTTGAATCGCGCGGTCCGATACGCGCGCGATCATTTCACTGCCCTGCAGCTTGACCATGGCCGCCTCACGCCGCCAGTCGCTGCCGCCCTTGTCCATCTTCCAGGCCAGACGCCAGGTAATCCAGCGCACCATTTCCATCTCTTGCCAGCTGTCGGCCAGCCACCACTGCACCTGCTGACGTTCTGCCAGTAAAGCCCCGAAGGTCTTGCGCTCGTTGGCCTGTTTCAGCATCAGGTCCATACAGCGGCGCGCATAGCCCAGAGAACGGCAGGCAATCTCCATGCGGCGCACGCCAAGGCGGTTCTGCATTGGCGCAAAACCTTTGCCGACCTCACCCAGTACCTGGTCGTCACCCAGTTCGATGTTGTCGAAAAACACCGCATAGGGCGCATGTTCGCCCATGGTGTTGAACACCGAAGGGATCGACAGCCCCTTGCTTCCTTTGTCAACTAAGAATGCGGTGATGCCTCCGCGCGAACCTTTTTCAGGATCGGTCACTGCCATGACGATGATGAAATCCGCCTTGCGCGCGCCGCTGATCCAGATTTTCTGGCCGTTGAGAATCCATTTGCCGTTTTTGTACTCGGCCCGCGTTTTCATGCCGGCGGGATCGGAACCGGCGCCCGGTTCGGATATTGCAATCGCGCTTTTTTTGTCACCGTTGGCATACGGCAACAGGTATTTCTGAATCTGATCGCCCTTGCAGGTTTCGCGCAGCATCCACAGATTGGGACTGTCCGGCGGCAGCACAAACGGCACGATGCTGGTTTTCAGCTCTTCGATGACTACCGCCTTGGCCAGCATGCCCATGTTCTGGCCGCCGTATTCTTCCGGCACGTCAATGCCGTAAAGACCGATCTCGCGCGCCTTGTCGGCAAGATGTTTTTCGACATCCGGATCAATCAGCGGCGCATCGGTCAGACCGCGTTCCGCCTCGCGCTTGATGACGTCGCGCTCCAGCGGCAGCAATTCCTCGCGCACAAAACGGGCAACGGTTTCGCGCAGCATGCGCAGCTCTTCCGGCAACTCAAAATCCATGTTCATTTCCTTTGCAATTAATCAAATACCATCAGCCAGTCCACGGCGGTGACACCCTGTGGTCCGGCAAGCACTGGATTCAGATCAAGCTCCGCGAGCCGGGGGCCTGCCGCAACTCCGAAATGCGATACCGCACAGATCATTCCTGCCAGCGCGATCCTGTCTACCGGCGGTTTTCCGCGAACACCGTCAAGCACCACCCTGCTCTTCAGCTCATCGAGCATGCGCAGGGCCTCGCCCTCCGTAACCGGAGCCGCACGGAATACCACGTCCTTGAAAACTTCAATCAGCACTCCGCCCAGTCCCACCATCACCACCGGACCAAAAACCGGATCACGCTTCAGTCCGATGACCAGCTCGACTTCCCCGGCCGCCATCTTCTGCACCAGCACTCCCTTGATCCGGGCATCGGGTTTGTACTGACGGGCATTGGCTATCAATTGTGCAAAAGCTGAACGCACCGCAGCAGCATCCTTGAGGTTCAGCACAACACCGCGCGCTTCGGTTTTGTGCAAAATATCAGGGGATTCGATTTTCAGCACCACAGGGTAGCCCAGGGCTTCAGCGGCAGTGACCGCATCATCAGCCGTAACGGCAAGTTCAGCTGCTGCGGTATTCACCCCGCAGCTATGCAACAAAGCACGCCCCTCAAGACTGGAGACCGGACCGGGCTGAGCCGGCAGGTCCAGATCCGGAAGCTTCAAGGCCGCCCGCGACGGTGCATCATCCAGCCAGTGACGGCGTGCTTCCGCATAACGAACCAATGCAGCCACTGCATCAACAGCAGGATCTGCTCCGCGCAGGACAGGAATGCCCTTGCTGCGCATTTTTGCCAGCGCGGCTTCGGGAGCGGCAACCCAGCAGACCACCCAGGGCTTGGAGATCAAGTCTTTTATTTTCGCGAAGATGTCGATCAGGTGATCGACATGCGCATCCATCAGCTGCAGCCAGACAATGCCGACATGCACCTGCGGATCACTCATCATGATGCGCATGCTGTCCAGCAACAGATTGGGATCGGATACAAATTGACCGGTCACATCCACTGGATTGCCAGTGGTGCCGAATGCCGGGATCACTGCGGCCAGCTGCGCACGTGTCTGCGGCGACAACTCGGATACCATCAGCCCCGTTTCTTCCGCACGATCCGCCATCAGCACGCCCGCACCGCCGGACTGGGTGACGATTCCGAGGCCCCTGCCTTCCGGCAGCTTGCAGCTGCCAAGAACCTCGACAATATCGAGCATGTGTTCTTCGTTGCGTGCACGGGTCACGCCGAGTCCACGAATGACCCCGTCAAAAACCGCATCGCTGCCTGCCAGGGCGCCGGTATGTGAAGCCGCCGCCTTGGCGCCGGCATCGGTGCGCCCCACTTTGGTCAGAGTCAGTGGTTTACCGGCAGAAAGCGCATGTTCAGCCAGTAATTTAAGACCGGCACCGTCGCGAACTCCTTCCAGATAACCCGCTCCGACGGCGATGCGATCATCGTCAAGAACCGCTCGCATCATCTGCACAAAATCGATATCGCACTCATTACCGGTGTTGATGAAGTAACCCAGCCCCAGCGCACGCCGGCGGGCCAGTGCGGCAATCGCCGTGCCGAATGCGCCGGATTGCGTGACAAAGGCCACCGGGCCGGGCGGCGTCGGACCTTCGGCGAACTGTCCGAAAGTGGCGATCACCTGGTCCCAGGCATTGATCAGCCCCAGACAATTCGGGCCGCAAAGGCGAAGACCGGATTCTCGAGCCGCTGCCGCAATTTCATGTTCCAGCCGGCGTCCGTCCTCCCCCATCTCGGCAAAACCGGAACTGAAAATGACGGCTGACGGACAACCCCGCTTTCCGAGTTCACGCACCGCTGACAGTACATGCGCGGCAGGAACGGCGATCACTGCGAGGTCCGGTGTTTCGGGCAGCGCAGCCACATCGGGGTAACAAGTCAGACCGGCGATGGCTGCATATTTGCGATTGACCGGAAAAATATGCCCCCGGTAGCCTTTTTCCAGAAGAAACTTCAGGGTACGGCCATTGACCTTGTTCAGCTCGGCAGATGCCCCAAGGATCGCAATGGATGCCGGACTCAACAGGGATTTAAGGCTGTTCATCGACTATGCTTGGCCGTGGTTGGAAACGTTCGAATGCATTTTTTTTAGTTCCCCCCCGATTACAACACATCAAATACCGATAAGGCATCAGGGTTCAGACTACCCGCAGGCACTAATGATGTCTTAGCCAGCGCTGATCCTGCTCCAACCTGATCAGACCGGAGAGCGTTGTGATGCCATGACTCTTGGCGCTGGCCAGCACGACCTGGAGCAACTGGGCCGCTGCCAGGGCATCAGCGAGCGCGTTATGACGCGCATGATTCACTATGCCCAGTCTGTCCATCCATTCATCGAAGCCGAGCGGCAGTTTGCGCTCGGGACCCGGCATCGTTGCCGGCGCCAGAAAAGCCAGATCCAGCCAGGGATTAAAAGGCGCCACACCAACCGCCCGCTTGGCGGCGCGATCAATCATCAGCCGGTCAAAGTCCGAATGAAAACCCACCAGCGGTGCGTTCCTGATGTATTCCAGGAACTGAAGAGTTGCGGCTGCAGGTTCCATACCGCAGAGCTGGGTGGTGCCGTCAATGCCATGCACCAGGATGTTGGCGTTGGCACTGGCCTGGGGCTGCCGGAAAACCACTGCAAAACCTGTGTCCAGTCTGATCCGCCCTTCGACGATCTCTACCGCCCCTATCGAAATCAGCTGGTCCGAAAATGGATTCAATCCGGTCGTTTCCACATCAGCCACAACAAAGCGCAACCGATCCAGCGGCATTGCTCCTGCAATGGGAGCATTTGAGCAGTAAGCCGCCAGCGCCAACGACTGCTCCATTGTCAGCGCGGTTTTGCGCATTAACAACCGGCGCAACCAGTTCACGCTTCAACGCTCACAATTGATAGTCCAGAGCCAGCCTGCTTTGCAACTTACGGAGTTGTCTAAGGCTTTCCTTGAGAATGCGGCGGTCAACTTCGTTAAGTGTTGCAGGATCCAGCCTGTTGGGCTGCTTCAATTCGGAACCCTGCGTCATTTGTCCGCGCAGACGCAGTGTCTGGATGAAATAGAAAGCCTCGACAATCGAATCGATTTCACCCACTGGCATCTGCAGGGTCGTTGCCGCCTGACGCAGGCGCTGAACAGTATTGGTATGTGTCACACCGGCCGCCAGAGCCAGAACCCTTGCGGCATCCGTAAACAGGCGGGCCCCTGACTTTTTCAGATCGATAGTGCCGCGCCCATCGCCCTCATCCTCAGTGATGAAATCACTGATCAAACCCAGAGGCGGCTTATTTTCAAGCGCATATTGCGCAAGCTGACGTTGAAAACGGCTGTTAACGAGAACGCTTTCACTGAGATGCTGGCGCAAACTTTCAGCAAGCGACTCGTCGCCATGCAAATTGCGGAAATCAAAAAAAATCACCGCACTCAGCAGAGCTTGCGGATCGGTATTTGCCAGCCACTGATCGAAACGTCCTCGCCATTCTTGAACACTCAGGCACCAGTGCGGATTTCCCGCCATGATATTGCCTTTGCAAAGCGGGAAACCGCAGGCATCAAGGGCGCGGTTCACATCTTGAGCAAAAGGGAGCAGCCGGGATCGCACCGAATCCGTTTTATCGGATCCGCATTCAAAAATAAGGCCGTTATCCTGATCCGTGCTGATGGTTTGCTCGAAACGCCCTTCACTGCCAAAGGCAAGCCAACCCCAGCGCAAACCTTCCAAATCAAATCTGGAAGCCTCGATTAGAAGCACCTGCCGCACCAGGGCATCGTTTAGAGTGGAAATGATCAGGGTCATGTGCTCCGCGGAAACACCCTGTCCCAGAATGCTGTGAGCCAGTCTGTGAATATCGGAGGATGTGCGCTTCAGATCGTCGATAGTTCGCGCATCAGCAATCGCACGGTGAATGCCGCGGACGCTGACGCGTTGCAACGCAAAGAGGTCACGTTCAGTCACCACGCCGATTAACCGATGGCCATCGCAGACCGGAATATGGCGAATACCGCGATTAGCAATCAGCAGAGCCGCCTCATAGACGCTGGCTTCTGCCGACAGCGTCAGCGGATCGCGGGTCATCACTTCGCTGACCGGCTTGTCGAGGTCGCAGTTCGACAGCGCGACACGGTCGAGTACGTCGTGACGGGTAAATATGCCTAACGGCCGCTGATCTGCGTCGGTAATCAGCATGGAGCCGATCTTGCGTTGCAGAAGAGTTCGCAGCACATCACCCAAGGAAGTATCTGCGGAACAGGTAACCGGATAACGGGTTATCAAGGAGCGCAAGGTACGGCTCATGGTCTGCTGTTCGCCGCTCGTCGCGTCATAATTCAATTTGATGAGCCGTCGAGACTCCCGCAGCATGCTGGCCAGAAATTCCGTGGTGAATTCGCGGAACACAGGACTGCGGTTCAGGAGTTCCGGGAAATGTTCTGCAGACAGTTCATAACAGAAAGTGTCGGCCACCGCCGTATACGGAGCAATGACCGGGCGATTCTCCAGCATGGCGCTGACAGAGAAACATTCCCCCGGTCCCATATGAACGGGGTGCGCGTCGAAGCTGTGCGCCGCATTAAACGGCAGCACTTGCACCGTTCCGCGCTGAATGATGTGAAAAGCCTGTGGTGACGGCTGCCCGGTGTCTAGGATCACCGTACCCTTGGGATAATACCCGAGGCCGACATGTGAGACCAGAAACTGCAGCGCATCATCCTCCATCTGACTGAATGGAGGATACTGCCGAAGAAACCGGATAACACTTTCGCTGAGCGCTGCAGCGGAGACGCCAGGCTTGGAAACAGCCATTATGGCCAATCAGTGGTGCGTCAGCGCACTACCATCACGGGAATCTTGCAGTGGGTGAGCACCTTGACGGTTTCACTGCCCAGCAGCAACCCCTTCAGCCCACGCCGGCCGTGTGAAGCCATGACCACAACATCACATTTGCGTTTACGCGCCACTTCGATGATCTGCTGGTAAGGCAAGTCGCTGGAAACCACTACGGAAGCTGCCTGCAAGCCGGCCTTCTGGATGCGCGCACTGGCGACCGCCAGTTTCTTTTCAGCGTGAACTTTTGCTTCTTTTTCATAGCGCTGCTTAGCCTGCATGCTCATCGGCATGGCAAAACTTTCGTCTGCGATGATGCGGAATTCCGGAACAACGCTCAGCAAAGTCACTTTGGCGCCCAGTGCCTTGGCCAGATTGATGCCATGAATGATGGCGCGATCAGACAGTTTGGAACCGTCGGTGGGCAGCAGGATATGCTTGAACATATGACTCCTCTCGATTATCGGTTTTTGTTTCTCGGCAGACACATATCTGCTTGAGAAAAGAATATCACGAGGGTCGGACAGGCTTTTGATGCGGATCAAATCGCCGGCAGTCAAGGCCTCTTTTACCGGGCTCAGGAGATCAACCCGCTCCGGCATAAAAATTTTTTAAAACAATTACTTATAGAAAAAAGATTAATGCGTTTTTCCACCCAGATGCGGCGGTACCGGCAGCGGAATGACATCAATGCCTTCATCACGCAAGGCGTCGACTTCCTGCGGTGAAGCGGTGCCGCGGATCTGCCGTTCCGGCGCTTCCTTATAGTGGATCTTGCGTGCCTCCTCAGGAAATGCACGACCGACATCCTCGGTACTTTCGACTATGTGGGATATCAGTTTGAGCATGCGCGCAGCATCAAAGTTGGCGTATTGAGCAGCATTGGCCGCCGGGGCATCCGGAGATTCGCGTTCAGGCTGCGCAGCATGGCCGGTGTTGAGTCGCGCAGCGGTCAACAGCCGGTTGATATTCGGGCTGCCGCATAGCGGACAACTTAACTGGTTTTCCTTTTGCTGGCGCTCAAAATCCGTGCTCGAGGAAAACCAGCCCTCGAACCGGTGGTCATTGTCGCAGCCGAGATCAAAAACAATCATGTTTATCTTGTCGTTGTGCCGCAGTCGCCGTTTGAAATGCGAAAAGGCTTGCCATCAGAAAAGTCAAAATTGTTACGAACACAGATTATAGCCCAGCAGTCCTTTTACCTCCCCTGCCGCGCGGGTGTCTCCGGCGTTACAACACGTTACCTGCCAAATTACCGTGGAGTAGAATGCGCTACGTGCCCGGGTGGCGAAATTGGTAGACGCATCGGACTTAAAATCCGAAGCCGCAAGGCGTGCCGGTTCGATTCCGGCCCCGGGCACCAGAGCCTTAGCAGTGGGGGTAACCTGATCATCCATGAGTTCAAACGCCAATCAATCCAAGCGTACGACTCCCGCTTTTAGAACCTTTGCGAATTTTTCAGCTTCCATACTGAAATGAGCTCTGACGAAATCAGCCATTTCGCCTATCTGTTTCCACTATCGCGGGCCGGTTAATCTGCGATTTTTTTATATCAGCGCTTCTTCGCTGAGCCTGCTCATCAGTCCATTGGGATGACTTACGGGCACAAAACAGCAAGCATTTGAAAAGCATAAAGATGCAGCAAATGCTACAGATAGGAAAAGAATGTTTTGGGAAACCCGGGGAACTAAACGGCGAAACTAATTCGCCTGAATCAAAACAGCCGGCGTAAATATTTCAGTCCGACTGCCGGTTATTTTGGAGGCGCGGGGCGGAGTCGAACCGCCCTGGAAGGATTTGCAATCCTCTGCATAACCGCTTTGCTACCGCGCCGCTGAAACTGAAAGGGGAAAACGGCAAATTGTCTTAACCGTTTTCCCCAGAATTTGGAGCGGGAAAGGAGGCTCGAACTCCCGACCTCAACCTTGGCAAGGTTGCGCTCTACCAACTGAGCTATTCCCGCATCGCCTACAACTCGCAGCCGGGGATTATAAGCCAAACCTGCGAAATCCCGCAACCACCGCTATATCCGGCCTCGGGCGGCTGCCCAGGCCATTTTCAGGTAATACCCCATCGAAATCAGGGTCAGCAAGGCCGCCCCCCAGATCAGCCAGGTGCCCCAGCGCTGGGGATCAAACTCGCCGATGGCATCGCGGTAAAGCAGCATCGGGATGGCGATCATCTGGGCCGCAGTCTTGATCTTGCCGACCATGGACACCGCAACGCTCTTACCCTGCCCGATCGCGGCCATCCACTCCCGCAAAGCCGAAATTGCAATCTCGCGCCCGATAATGATCAGTGCCACCACCGCATCGACGCGGCCCAACTGGACCAGGATGATCAGCGCGGCAGCCACCATCAGCTTGTCAGCGACCGGATCCAGAAAAGCACCGAATGCCGAAGTCTGGTTCAGACGGCGGGCCAACCACCCGTCCAGCCAGTCGGTAATCGCAGCAACGGTGAAAATAATGGTCGCCACCAGATTCTGCGTGGCATGGGACAGCCAGGCCTGCTCAAAATAAAACACGCCGGCAAACAACGGAATCATCAGAATCCGTAGCCAGGTGAGCAGTATGGGGAGATTGAAAGTCATTTCAGTGCAATATGCTCAGTGCAGTGCGTCATAAATCCGTTTAGCCAGTTCCTTGCTGATGCCATCCACCTGCGCCATTTCCTCGGCGCTTGCCGCAATCAAACCGCGCAGACCGCCGAAACGCGCCATCAAGCGCTGGCGCCGCTTGGCTCCCACACCGGAAATCTCTTCCAGCGTCGACACCGAACGTGTTCTTGCCCTGCGGGCACGATGACCTTCGATGGCAAAGCGGTGCGCCTCGTCACGGATTTGCTGGATCAGGTGCAGTCCCGGATCATCCGAATTTAGCCGGAACGCACCCTCATGCCCAGCCATCAGCAACTGCTCCATTCCCGGTTTTCGCGACACGCCTTTGGCGACACCGAGCAGCGGGACATTCAAACCCAGCTCACAGGCCACTTCGATGGCAACCCCTAACTGCCCCTGACCACCATCAATCATGATCAGGTCAGGCATCTTACCCTCTCCGGATACCACTTTGCGATAGCGACGCGTCAGCACCTCGCGCATTGCACCGTAGTCATCGCCCGGCGTGACTTCCTTCATGTTGAACCTGCGGTATTCGCTGTTCTGCATGGCACCCCGGTCGTAGACCACGCAGGACGCCACCGTTGCCTCGCCCTGCGTATGACTAATGTCAAAACACTCGATGCGCTGGACGGTTTCAGGCAAATCCAGCGCACGCTGCAGTGCAATCAGCTTCGCCGCGTCATCCTGCTTACGGGCATTACGCTGGGCAGCGCCAAGCTCGGCATTTTTGGCTGCCATCTGCAACCAGACCCGGCGCTCACCGATGGGGTTGGCGCTGATTTTCACCCGTCGCCCGGCCCGTTCGGACAATGTTTCTTCCAGACCCTCCACCGCAATCGCCTCCCCCGCAACCAGTTGCGGCGGAACCGGGTGTAGTAGATAGTGCTGGGCAATGAAGGCCTCAATGATCTGCGCCGGTTCGACACCATCGGCATTCTGCGGGAAAAAATTACGGTCGCCCAGATGCAGTCCGCCGCGGATCATCACCAGATTGACGCAACAGACGCCAGCGTCAAAACCGCAGGCAATCACATCGACATCGCGGCCGGCATCGCTGCTGACATACTGCCGCTCACGAACCTTGCGCAAAGCGCTGATCTGATCACGGCAGACCGCGGCATCTTCGTAGCGCATTTCAGTGGCAGCGACATTCATGCGCTCGGTCAAGCGGTCAAAAACCGCATTTTCTTCACCGGCAAGGAACATTTCAGCACTGCGCACATCATCGGCATATTCGGCATTGCCGATCAGACCCACGCAAGGCGCAGTGCATCGCCGGATCTGGTGCATCAGGCAAGGTCGTGAACGATGCTCGAACACGCTATCTTCACAAGTCCGCAACCGGAATACTTTTTGCAGCAGCTGCATGCTTTCGCGGACGGCGCCGGAATTCGGGAAAGGACCGAAATAGCGGTTCTGCTTGTCGGGATTGCCGCGAAAAAATCCCAGTCGCGGGAAACGGTGCCCGCTCAGCATCAGATAAGGATAGGACTTGTCATCGCGAAACAGGATGTTGTATCGCGGCGACAGCGCCTTGATCAAATTGTTCTCGAGCAGTAGCGCCTCGGACTCCGAGCGCGTGACGGTAGTGTCGATGGTAACGATCTGGGACACCATCAGGCGTATCCGGGGTGACAGCGCCTCGCTGCGCTGAAAATAGGAAGTGACGCGTTTGCGCAGGTCCAGCGCCTTGCCGACGTACAGGACCTCGCCTTCCTTGCCGATCATCCGGTAAACCCCCGGCAAATGGGGCAAGCCTGCAGCGATATCCGAAGGTTCCGGCATGCTCAGCCTGCTGCAGCCAGCCGGTCGGTGTATTTGCGGATGGCCGCAAAAACTTCGTGGAACATTTCTGTAGTCAGCCGTTTTGTATTCGTGTTGTAGCGGCTGCAGTGATAGCTGTCGAACAAGCGAACGCGGCCGCCCTTGATGTCATGACTGGTACCATGCCGGAATGGAAAGTCGGCGATACGCTGATCAAAGGCGCGCAATACCGCCTGGTGGGCAACCGTACCCAGCGCCAGTATCGCCGTACCCGTTGCCAGTCCTTCAAGCTCAGCACGCAAAAATCCGTTGCACTCACGGATTTCGGCAGGCAAAGGCTTGTTCTCCGGCGGCAGGCATTTGACGGCGTTGGTAATCCGGCAGCCTTTCAGCACCAGACTGTCACCGGCGGCAATCGCCACGGCCTGGCTGCCGAAACCGAAACGGTGCAGCGTTTCGTAAAGCAATACTCCGGCATAGTCGCCGGTGAACGGCCGCCCGGTCCGGTTCGCGCCATGCATGCCAGGCGCCAAACCGACAATCAGCAAACTTGGATTGCTGTCGCCAAACGGCACAACGGGTCGCGCATGATATTCAGGATATTCAGCCCTCACCGCAGCGAGGTGTGCAGACAACCGCGGGCAGCGCTTACAGGCCGTAGAAAAGGCTTCAGCTTGCGGTCCGCGCGTTATCGATGCTTTTTGTTTCGGCATTGCTCAGGCAAACGGCAGATCGCCGCTGTGCGCACCCAGCCCGGCTATCGCATGGAGTGCCGCCACATAACGCGGGTCCTCGCGCAACTTGACCGCATTCTCCGCATGTGCGCGACCATGCAATCGTGCGAGCCGCGCGAGACTGACAGCGGGCATCGTATAGTGCAAACCGGCCAGCAATTCATCAGCGGATTGCGGGTTATTGCAAACCAGTACCATGTCGCATCCCGCCTTTAGAGCTGCCTCGCCACGAGAAACCACATTGCCGGCGACGCTGGCGCCTTCCATGCTCAGGTCATCACTGAAAATAACACCATCAAAACCGAGATCGGTACGTAATATTTGCTTCAGCCATTTTTCGGAAAAACCGGCCGGAGAAAGATCGACTTTGGGATAAATCACGTGGGCCGGCATGATGCCGCCCATGCCGCTGCCGACCAGGCGGCGGAACGGCAGCAGATCCTCGCTCTCAATGTCAGCGTAAGAACGCTCATCCACCGGCACTTCATGATGTGAATCCGCGCTGACATGGCCGTGTCCGGGAAAATGTTTACCTACTGCGGCCATGCCGCCGTCACGCAGGCCGTGCATCAGGGCCGTAGCAAGTTCGGCAATCGCATCGACCTTACTGTGGAAGGCGCGATCGCCGATCACGCTGCTGTTGCCGTAGTCGACATCCAGCACCGGCGCAAACGACAGGTCAACACCGTATACCCGGAGTTCGGCAGCAAGGATGAAACCGATCTCACGTGCCAGCGCTGCGGCATGGCGACGGTCGCGATCCCAGATCAGGCCGAGTTCCCGCATCGGCGGCAGACGGGTGAATCCCTCGCGGAAGCGCTGCACCCGCCCTCCCTCGTGATCCACTGCAATAATCAGCGCAGGATTGCGCAGAGCATGAATATCCGAGGTCAACTGCTGCAGTTGCTGGCAGGATTCGAAATTGCGGCTGAAGAGAATGACGCCACCGACCAGAGGATGCAGCAGCCGCTTGCGGTCATCTGCATTTAGTTGTGTGCCGGCGACATCAAGCATTACCGGTCCGAGAGGCATGGAAGGATTCATTTTTCGAGCACCACGCAGGCGCAGGCCAGGTTGGATTCGTCGCTGATAGTCAGATGATGGCTGATGATGCCATTGCCCCTGACCATCGCTTCAAGCGCTTCATTGAAGGCAAGACTGGGTTTGCCTGCAGGATTCTGCACAACGCTGATGCATTGCAGTGTGACAGGGTAACGGAAGCCGGTTCCAATTGCCTTGGAAAACGCTTCCTTGGCAGCGAACCGGTTGGCCAGGTACAGCACCGGTTGTGCGCTGCGCAGATAACGCGGCTGCTCCAGCGGCGTCAACACCCGTTTGACGAAACGCTCGCCATACTTGTCGAGCAGGCGGGCAACACGGTGCGGCTGGATGACGTCGATACCGATGCCGTAAATCATGGTTTCGTCCGATCCATCGCACGAAGGTAGGCCTCAACCGCAGCGGCGAGTCCGAGTTCGAGTGCGTCAGCAATCAGTGCATGGCCGATGGACACCTCCGCCAACCCGGGTACTGCGGAAAGAAAAAGCGGCAAATTGGCCTGACTCAGATCGTGACCGGCATTGACCTCAAGGCCGGCTGCCATCGCGCTGCGGGCGGCCTCAGCATAACGGGCAACGGTTGCGACCTCCTCTGCGGTGCCAAATGCAGCCGCATAGGGCTCGGTATAGAGTTCGACACGATCGGCGCCGATAGCTGCGGCAATAATCATCGCTTCCGGCAGCGGGTCCATGAACAGGCTCACCCGGACGCCCAAGTCCTGCAGCCCGGCGATTACCGGTCTCAGGCGGTCGCCGTGCCGCGCAAGGTCCCAGCCATGATCCGAGGTAAATGCTGCAGGATCATCGGGAACCAGTGTGCATTGCTGCGGACGCACGGCGTCGGCAAGTTCGAGCAGCGGAGGCTCGAAAGGATTGCCTTCAATATTGAATTCTGCGTCGGGCCACTGCTTGAGCAGTTGCGACAAATCGTGCACATCAGAAGCACGGATATGTCTCGCATCAGGCCTCGGATGCACGGTGATGCCGTGCGCGCCCGCACGCAATGCAATGTCGGCAGCCCGGACAACGCTCGGAATGCCGAGGTTTCGCGAATTTCGCAGCAATGCAATCTTGTTGACGTTGACGCTGAGTTTGGTCATGCCTGTCATGCCTAGTACGGCCTGCAATCTCTATAGTTGCTGCAGGTCTCGCAGCAGTTGTCGGGTGTGCAGCGTCTGGTTACCCAGACAATGGTTGATCAGGGAGCGCATCAACAACTTGCTCTGCTGAACAGTCCGCGGATCGGTATATTGATCCACCGCCATATCCATCAGCGTTTTCCCGGCCAATTCTACGCCGCTTTGCTCGCAGGATTCACCGGCAGCAACCGGGCCCCGATCCGGGACGTAACGGTAGCGCGCGTCAGCCACGATCGGTGCACCGCTAACCGCCTCACGGTCAAAAACCAGCCCGTAACCCAATTCCTGCAGCAGCACGCGCTCGAAACGGCGCAGCACCGCGGCATGGTCCTGCGCCGCAGGAAGCTGCGCCAATGCGGTCGCATAGGCCTCGAACAGTTCCTCGTGGGGATCTTCGCGTGGCAGCAGTTTCAGCAAGAGTTCATTCAGGTAAAACCCGCAAATCAGGCTCAGGCCGCGCAAGGGCGCATACCCCCCCTGCCACTCCGCCTTGTGCAGGGTTTTCAATTCTGATTTTCCCGACCAGCTGAGCATCAGCGGCTGGAACGCCATCAGCACCCCGCGTAGCGCGGAGCGCGGACGCCGGGCGCCGCGCGCAATGACCGCGACCCGCCCTACTTCACGAACATAGATTTCCGCAACCAGACTGGTCTCACGATAGGCATAGGTATGCAGCAGATAGCCGGGGTGCCCATCGCGTCGGGGGCGTTCAGCAGCCATAACCAGGCTTTCGCATCAGGGATTGGAGGCAGGCCCCACAGGAGTTACGCAACATATTGTTTTTATTGATATTTTAATCAATTCCCAGACGCCTCAATGTTGCCGCATCATCAGCCCAGCCGGATTTAACCTTGACCCAGACCTCAAGAAACACCTTGCCGCCGAACAGGCGCTCCATGTCCGTTCGCGCCTGTGAAGCAATCTGCTTGAGCTTCTCACCGCCCTTGCCAATGACAATGCCTTTATGACCGGCTTTGTCGACCAGGATGCCGGCATGGATGCGTCGCAGGCCGTCGACAATTTCGAATTTTTCGATTTCCACCATCGCAGAATAAGGCAATTCCTCACCCAGCAAACGAAACAGCTTTTCGCGTATCAATTCTGCGGCCAGTGTACGTTCACTGGCCGTGGTGATTTCATCCTCGCCATAAAGGCGCGCACGCTCAGGCAGCAGCTCGCGAATGGCATTCAGCAGGTCCTCGGTGCCAATACCGGTCTTGGCAGACACCGGCACAATCGCGCGCGGATGCGCAAGTTCATCCAGCTTCTGCATGAACGGCAGCAATTCGTTCTTGTTGCCGACCTCATCGATTTTATTGACGGCAATAATCAGTGGCGCACCGTCCTGCAGTAACGGCAGCACCGCCTGGTCACCGGCATTCAGGTGCAGCGCTTCAATAACCCAAACTACCGCATCCACATCGACCACGCTCCGCGAAACGCTGCGGTTCATCATCCGGTTCAATGCATTGCCGTGCCTGGTCTGAAAACCCGGGGTATCAACAAAAACGAACTGCGCACCGGGCTGGGTGACGATGCCGATGATTCGCTGTCGGGTTGTCTGAGGACGACGGGAGGTGATGCTGATTTTCTGGCCGACCAACTGATTGAGCAAGGTAGACTTGCCGACATTGGGCTGTCCAACGATGGCTACATAACCGGAGCGGTGCTCTTTATTACTGTTCATTTTCGGGTCGCCTGTTCATACGCTTTGCCGGCTGCATCCTGCTCAGCGGCGCGCCGACTGCCGCCCTGACCTTCTGTCCTGATATCGCAGCCTTCGAGGAAGCACTGCACTTCGAATGTTTGCGCATGCGCATGACCGCGAGTAGCCAGCAAGGAATAGACCGGCAGCGCCATACCTTTACCCTGAGCGAATTCCTGCAACAGGGTCTTGGCATCCTTGCCGCTGATGCTGGGATCGATTTGGGCAAGGTCTGAGCCAAAAAGGCGCCGGACGACTGCTTGAGCTGCAGCAAATCCGCCATCAAGCAGTGTGGCTCCAATCAGCGCCTCGACGCTGTCCGCCAGAATCGACGGACGTGCCGCACCGCCGCTTTTAAGTTCACCTTCACCCAGCAGCAACTGGTCGCCGAGATGGAGATCCAGCGCAATGCGGTGCAGGGTCTGCTGGTTGACCAGATTGGCGCGCAGACGCGACAACTCACCTTCGCTCAAGTCGGGAAATTTCTCGTAGAGCTCCAAAGCGACGGTGCAGTTGACCACGCTGTCACCGAGGAACTCCAGTCTTTCGTTATGTGTCGCGCCGAAGGAACGGTGTGTCAGCGCGCGCCGCAGCAGACCCTGCTCGCGGAAACGGTACCCGATGCGGGTGCTGACGGCTTCCGGATCCACGGCGGGCAGATGACCCTAGGCGCTACTGGCGCTCGGAGCTCGGGGAAAAATCCATGCAAGCGCTGAGGTTGTAGAACAGCGGAACACGCACTGAGTAGCTCGCCGTGAGGATCAGCCGGTCGCCTTCCTTGGTGACCTCGATATCGTTGTAGGTGATGGCTTTGATGTTCTCAATCGTGGCGCGGTTGTTGAAAGCCGTATTGATTTCGCCGCGAGATGCGTTTTTCATCGCGGGCTCGGAGGCCACCGTGCGCATGATCTTCTGGATCACATAGAACTCGGAATAAGCCGGACCGATCTTGAAAGCCAGCAGCAAGGCGCCAACGGCAAGACCTGCAAAAACCAGGAAGCCGGTGAGAGTGATACCGCGTTGTGAGTGCATAAAATCCCCCTTCAAGATCATATGATCGAACTGCCGATGCGTTTAAAGTCGTCGAAATTCCACCAGATCAGGAATGCCTTGCCGACGATATTGCGTTCCGGCACAAACCCCCAATAACGGCTGTCGCTGCTGCTGTCGCGATTGTCACCCATCAAAAAGTAATGCTCCGCAGGGACTTTGCAGCGGAATCCTGAATCATTGTAGGCACAATTTTCGCGGAAGGGAAAGCGCTGCACGCCACTCAGTTGCACGGGAGGTGATTCGGCCTGCGTCAGCATGGCGTGCGGCTTTGCACCCAATTGTTCCTGGAAACGCTTGGTCGCCACAAAATTGAGGCCGCCTTCGAGGTAGTTGAATTCACCGTCCGGATTCACCGGGATTTCTTTGCCATTAATCGTAAGGCGCTTATTCGCGTAGACGATTTCATCACCGGGCACGCCCACCACCCGCTTGATGTAATCCAGCCCCGGGTTTTCCGGGTAGCGGAACACCATGACCTCGCCGCGCTGCGGCTCGTTGACGCTGATCAAGCGCGTATTGATGACCGGCACACGGATGCCATAGGTGAATTTGTTCACCAGGATGAAATCCCCGACCAGCAGTGTGGGCAGCATCGATCCAGAAGGAATCTTGAAGGGCTCGACCAGAAACGAGCGCAGCACAAACACCACCAGGATCACCGGAAAAAAACTGGCGGGATATTCGATCCACCAGGGCTGCGCCTCGCCGGCCGCGCGGTGCTTGCGGAAATAAAGGGTCTCCGCCAGCCATACCAAGCCGGTGAAAAACACAAGCACAACCATGATCAGCGCAAAATTCATGCTATCGCCTATTTATCGACCTGCAGAATGGCCAGAAAAGCCTCCTGCGGTATTTCCACCGTGCCGACCTGCTTCATGCGCTTTTTGCCGGCCTTCTGCTTTTCCAGCAGCTTCTTTTTGCGGGTGATGTCACCACCGTAACATTTCGCCAGCACGTTTTTACGCATCGCCTTGACCGTCTCACGGGCAATAATATGCGCGCCGATGGCTGCCTGGATGGCGATATCGAACATCTGCCGGGGAATCAGCTTGCGCATTCTTTCCGCAACGTCACGACCGCGATACTGGGCATTGGCACGGTGAACAATCAGTGATAGCGCATCGACTCGCTCGTTGTTGATCAGAATGTCCAGTCGCACCAGATCACCGGTGCGGTATTCCAGGAAATCGTAATCCAGCGAGGCGTAACCGCGCGATACCGATTTCAGCCGGTCAAAAAAGTCCATGACCACTTCATTCAGCGGCAACTCATAAGTCAGCATGACCTGACGACCGAGGTATTGCATGTTTTTCTGCACACCGCGTTTTTCCGTACACAACGTCATTACCGGGCCGACGTAGTCGCCAGGCACAAGAATTGAGGCCGTAATCATCGGTTCGCGGATTTCAGCAATTTGCGAAACGTCGGGCAGGCGCGACGGATTTTCGATCTCCATCACTGTACCGTCACGAAGGGCAACCTGATAGACCACGGTCGGCGCCGTAGTGATCAGCGACATGCCGTATTCACGCTCCAAACGCTCCTGCACGATATCCATGTGCAAAAGACCGAGGAAGCCGCAACGGAAACCGAAGCCCAGCGCCTGCGATGATTCCGGCTCGAAACGCAAAGAGGAATCGTTCAGGTGCAGTTTTTCCAGCGCATCCCGGAGTCCTTCGTATTCATTCGATTCGACAGGATAGAGACCGGCAAACACCTGGGGTTTGATTTCCTTGAACCCCGGCAATGCTTCGGTGGCCGGCCGATTCAGCAGCGTGATAGTGTCGCCGACCTTGGCCGCCTTCAACTCCTTGATGCCGGCAATGACAAAACCCACTTCGCCGGCAGAAAGACGCTCACGGGCCTGCGACTTCGGCGTGAAAACACCCACCTGCTCGCACAGGAAATTGCCGGCGCTGGCCATCAGCAGAATGCGGTCCTTCGGTTTCAGCTCTCCGTCAACCACACGGATCAGCATGACGACGCCAACATAGTTGTCAAACCAGGAATCGATGATCAAGGCCTTCAGCGGCGCCGTCGGATCGCCATTGGGCGGCGGCATCTGGTGCACAACTGCTTCCAGAATTTCGGTAATGCCCTCGCCCGTCTTGGCACTGACGCGCACCGCATCCTTGGCCGGGATGCCGATGATGTCTTCGATCTCGGCAGCGACCCGCTCCGGTTCCACCTGCGGCAGATCCATCTTGTTCAGCACCGGGATCACTTCGACACCCAGCTCGATCGCGGTGTAACAGTTGGCGACGGTTTGCGCCTCGACACCCTGGGAAGCATCTACTACCAGCAATGCCCCCTCGCAGGCGGAGAGCGAGCGGGATACTTCATAGGAAAAGTCGACGTGCCCCGGCGTGTCGATCAGGTTCAGCTGATAGACCTTACCGTCCATGGATTTGTAATTCAGCGCGGCGGTCTGCGCCTTGATGGTGATGCCACGTTCCTTCTCGAGATCCATCGAATCGAGAACCTGGGATTCCATCTCGCGGTCGGACAGGCCGCCGCAATGCTGGATGAACCGGTCGGCGAGCGTGGACTTGCCGTGGTCAATGTGGGCGATGATCGAAAAATTGCGGATATGCTGCATCAAAATGAATGGCCCAGAAAAAGGGGCACCCAAGATTACCCGGAGTGCCCCGTTCCGTTCGTAAGACCGTGCATTTTAGCGGATTTTCCGCAAGTAATCAGTAACCGCAGCACTGTCCATGTGGTAATGACAGAGCTCCCGGTCGCCATGCATCAGAACCGGCACCCATTCACCGAAACGCTGCTCCAGCGCCGGATCGCTGTCGACATCAATCACGGTCAACTCGAAAGGCTGCTCGGACTGAAGGGATTGCAACCCGGACAGCATCTCGTCACACAGATGGCACCAGGTCCGGCTGTACAGCGTCAGCGCCGGACGGACCGGATCAGCCATTCGCGTCGAGACGGAGCGGGATGTAGAGCGAATTGCCGCCGCGGCGCACCAGCAGCGCCACAATGCGCCCCTTGTCAAAGCTGCCCATCAACTGACGGAACTGCTCGACGGACTTCACATCCTGATTATTGACCGCAAGGATCACATCGCCGCGGCGCAGACCGGCACGAGCCGCCGCCCCCTGCACATTGTCGACAAACACGCCGCCTTCGACCTTGAGTTCCCTGCGCTGGACGTCGGTCAGATCAGTGACACCCATACCGAACTGAGCCGCAACCGGAGGTTGCGGTTTCCCGCTACGGGACTGCCGGCCAGTACGGTCATCGCTCAATTCGGCCACAACAACTTGCAGATCACGAGTGGCTTTGTTGCGCCAGACCTGGATCGCCACTTTGCTGCCCGGCTTGGTGCCGCCGACAACACGCGGCAGATCTTCAGAGGAATTCACTGGCTTGCCATCAAAGCGCAGGATGACATCACCGGCTTCGATACCCGCCTTATCGGCAGGACCACCCTTTTCCACCGAGTTGACAAGGGCGCCTTGGGGTTTCTGCAGACCGAATCCGTCAGCCAGTTCCTTGGTGACCTGCTGGATAACCACACCAATGCGGCCTCGGGTCACCTTGCCCGTGGTACGCATTTGCTGGGCAATGTCGTTAGCCACATCGATCGGAATCGCAAACGACAATCCCATGAATCCGCCGGTGCGGCTGTAGATCTGCGAGTTGATGCCGACCACTTCACCGCGAAGATTGAAAAGCGGTCCGCCGGAGTTGCCGGGATTCACCGCAACATCCGTCTGGATAAACGGCACGAAATTTTCCTGAGGCAACGAACGCCCCTTCGCACTGACGATGCCTGCAGTCACCGTATTGTCGAAGCCGAAAGGCGAACCTATGGCCACAACCCACTCACCGACTTTAAGCTTTGCGGGATCACCAAACCGAACCGTGGGCAGCCCCGCGGCTTCAATCTTGATCAAGGCAACGTCGGTGCGTTTGTCCGCACCGATGACCTTGGCTTTGAATTCGCGCTTGTCGGTCAGCTTGACGGTGACTTCCTCGGCCGCGTCAATCACATGCGCATTGGTCAGGATGTAACCATCAGCAGAAATGATGAAACCCGATCCCAATGATTGCGGCTGGAATTCGCGCTGTCCAGGATTGGGCGCAAAGCGCCGGAAAAATTCGAAAAACGGATCATTCTCATCGAGCTGGGGCAGTTGCTGGGACAGCGTATTGCGTGCCGCCTGCGTCGTGCTGATATTGACTACGGCGCCGCCCTGTTTCTCGACCAGATCGGTGAAATCGGGTAATTGCGCCGAAACCTGCAGCGGAAGCAGCAGGAACAGCGCCAGCATCAAGGTTCTGTGCATGGTAATTTTTCCGGAAAAGGGGTTGGTTCGGAGGATGAAACGAGGCTGGATTATCGCGGTGTAACCGTGGCTGTGGAAGTCACTCAGGGCTTGGGCTCAAGGTTGCGCGCCAACTGCATTACCGTTTCAGCCGGCGTTTCGCCCAGTATGGTAATGGTGTAACCGCTGGCCGGACGCGTGTAGATCGATACCGCGCCCTGATGGCGCAGGGCCGGCTTCTTGTCAGCCTTGACGCCAGGCTCAATAAACACGGAAATGGCAGCGAGTCCATCCGAATACACGAGGTGCGACATGATGCCGCTCTTGCCGGGCATCGAGCGCCGCAGTTCCATGAGCTTGGTGAATCCTGCAGGCTGGTTTTGAACGATCCATCCGGAATCGCCGCTGTCGGCCGCGGTCATTGCCGTACGGTCAACCCGCCAGCCCTGCTTGGTGCTGACGGCGGCATATTTGGATCGCACCAGATCGCGCTTGAATCCGCCACCGATCTCCAGTGTTGAAAATGAAAAGGCTTCCAGCATTTCATTTTTTTCGTTGGTGGTGCGCGCGCGCAAGGGCAGACCCGTTTTGACATCGGCGCAGAAACGCTTCGCGTAACGCAGATTGTCCTTGGGCAGCAGCGCAACCCATTGACATTCGAATCCGGCGACGCGATCGGTCGACTCCTTCATGATCCGGTAATGCTGGGTCAGGTTCTGGATCTGTTCCAGGCGGACCGGAAACTGGCGGGAGCCGCGCGGATCAATCAGCACGGTTTTTGTGCCCGGCAGATAACAGGTCACCTGATCGTTGGTGCGGATGATTTCACGCGCGGGACCGTCCAGGGTTTCCAGGCGCTCCAGCACGCCTCCGGCCGGATTGACAAAGTGCGCGATGCGCGAGGTCTCGGACTGACCGGCGTGATTAAACACAAAAGTGCCGGAGTAATTGGTGTTGTGACTGGCAGCCGCCATTTTTTCCAGAATAGCCAGTCCTTCACGATCGCTTTCCGCAGCGAACGAAGCGGCTGGCAGCAAACCGCAAAAAAGAATCCAGCAGACTTTCATCGGGCGTTACCGGCCGGCCTGGGTGGTAGCGGAAATCGTGCGGATATAAGGCGCCACTCCCTGCAGCCCGCTGCTGGGTGAAACGCCCTGGTGCGCGAGTAGATATTCATTCATCTGGTCACCGCTGGGGAAACTCACCAGTTGCGGCTCGGCAGACTGGACCACGGGTGCTGCCGGAACCGCCTTGGCCAGTTCGACCTGCGGATTGACTGCCGTGCTGGTCGAAAAAGCCATCCAGCCAACCACCGCAATGGCCGAAACCGAAGCCGCGGCCGACAATGCATAGGAGAAAACCTTGCCCGGATTGTTGGCGCGCCGCGGCGCCAAGACGGTGGGCTCTTTTTGCAACGCAGCGGAAACCCGGGCAGCGACATTGATTCCGCCGGCCTGCCCACGCAGAGCATCACCGATCAAATGGTAAGTTTCCCAGATTTCCCTGGCCTCAGGCGTATCACCGAGCTGGCGCAAAGCCAGACCGTAATCCTGGAGCGAAAGTTCGTTGTCCATTAGTGCGGAAATCTGTTCCATCTCACCATCTCCTGTCCTTGCTGGTGCCCAGCAAGGGTCTTAACTTGCCTGCGACGGCTTCGCGGGCTCTGAAAATTCTTGACCGGACCGTACCGACCGGACATTGCATGATTTCGGCAATTTCCTCGTAACTCAGGCCTTCAACCTCGCGCAGTGTAATGGCCGTCCTTAGTTCCTCTGGCAATTCAAGCAGGGTTTGGTTCACTGTTTCCCCGACTTGTTTGCTCATCAGCTGGTTTTCCGGGGTGTTCAGGTCCCGCAATTGCTCACCAGCCTCTGTCGATTCCGCCTCTTCCGCATCCAGCTCCGTGCTGGTCGGTGCCCGCCGCCCCATAGCCACCAGGTGGTTCTTCGCCGTATTTATGCCGATCCGGTACAACCAGGTATAAAAAGCACTCTCCCCCCTGAAGCCCGGCAAGGCGCGGTAGGCCTTGATAAAGGCTTCCTGCGTCACATCCTCGACCTCGCTGGGATCCCGGATAAAGCGCGATAGAAGCCGCCCCAGCTTGCGCTGGTATTTGCTGACCAGCAGATCGAATGCCCGCTTGTCGCCCTGCTGCACCCGCTCTACCAGCTGCTGATCGACTTCGCGATCGCTCATTATTATTTATCCGGTCCCTGACGCTGCGGCTGTTCTGCCTCCCGGCTGGCAATGTGCTCTGTCCGGCGCAGCAGTATAACTGCACCGGTAACCGGAAGAAATGCACCGCAAATGCGCTACAGCAAAGACAGCAAACTGTTGATTAAGTTCATGCAATGGCCATTTCCCATGATGGGGCAATCAGCGGGATGTTTTCACAGCATTCCGGCCACTCCAGACAAACCGGTCCAGGCCGAGGAACAGCAGCTCAAACAGCAATGCCAGCACTGCCGCGGGAATCGCCCCGGCCAGCATCAGATCCCGGTCGTTGACGGCCAGACCGGCCACGATGCGCTCACCGTATCCCCCGGCGCCGATGAATGCGGCGATGGTCGCGGTGCCGACATTGATGACCGCAGCCGTTTTGATACCGGCCAGCACCCCCGGCAAAGCCAACGGCATTTCAATCAGGCGCAGCCGCTGCCAGGCATCAAGACCCAATGCACGCCCCGCATCCAGCATCGGCTGCCCAACCCCGGCCAAGGCAGCCTCAGTGCTGCGAACAATCGGCAGCAAGGCATAGACAAACAGCGCCAGAACTGCCGGCAAGGCGCCGATTTGTCCCAATGCGGCAATTAAAAAAGCCAGCAAAGCCAGACTGGGCATGGTTTGGATTACCCCCATCACTGGCAGTATCAAGCGCCCGGCTCGCGGCATACGCTGTGACCATATCCCCAGTGGAATGCCGACTAAAACGCTCAACATTAAAGAACTACAAACCAGCAAAAGATGCTGCACCGTCAGCCGGACCAGATCCGGGCCCAGCAGAACAGCGAGAAACGTCTGCCGATGACCCGTGACCCGCACACCACCTTCCAGCCACTGCCCCGCGACCACCGCAAAACTGCGTCCATCCAGTTCAACCGCAGCATTGAGCCCCCGCACAGTTTCCGTATCCAGCCTGCCTTCCAATCCCTGCAGCGCAGCCCAGGCTTGCGGATGTCGCCGGGGAAGATCAGCGCGATAAACCAGCAGGGCTTCGTACTCCGGAAAAACCTGCCGGTCATCACGCAGCAACCGGAGTCCTTGCCGCGTAATTTGCGGATCGGTGGTGTAAACGTCGATGAGATCAACCTGCTCACGGGCCAAAGCCCCGTAGGCCAAACCATGTTCGAGGCTGCGGACTTGCAGGCCTTCGAGTCCGTAAGCCGCACGCAAGGCCGGCCAACCGTCACGCCGGTTGAGAAACTCCGGCGACAAACCGGCACGCAGATCACGCGCGCCGCGCAGATCGCTGATCAGCGCATGACCTCCGCGGTCCGCTTTTGTGGCGGGCATCGCCAGCGCATAGGCATTGTCGAATCCGAGCGGGACGCCGGCTGCAAGTCCGTGCGTCGCGAGCAGCCTGTTGAGTTCCGGCAAGGGCCGCACCTGTTTTAATCCGAGAAGTTCCAGCGCCACCGTGCCGCTGTAGTCTGGATAAAGATCGATAGCGCCGCTTTTCAGTGCCGAAAAAAGAATCGCCGAATTGCCCAATCCAGGGAGATGCTCGACATCAGCAGCCCCTGCACGCCGCGCCGTACCGGCAATGATTTCACCGAGCAGATAAGACTCGGTGAAACGTTTCGAGCCGATCTTCAGGGTCTCGGCCTTGGCAACCGGTACAGAAATCATCACCGGCAGCAGCAGGAGTACGACGGCAAGGGGCAGCAGACCCAGCCAGCGAACCATCAAGCACCGGGCAACGCGTTTTGTCATGGCGCGAAGATGGTAGCATGGCCCCTTAATCCGCCGCGCTGAACGCACAGGCGCTGCATATCAAAATCGCTCTGGAACTGCCATGACTGCACGAGACACAAAACTCGACTCCTACTGGATGCCCTTCACCGCCAACCGCGCCTTCAAGCAGGCGCCGCGCATGCTGGTGGCCGCGAAGGACATGCATTACTCCACTGATGACGGACGGCAGATTCTCGACGGCACGTCAGGCCTGTGGTGCGTCAATGCCGGTCATTGCCGCCCGCGCATCGTCGAAGCCATCCAGAAACAGGTCGCCACGATGGATTACGCACCGGCGTTCCAGATGGGACATCCCGATGCTTTCCACGTCGCCGAACGCCTGGCAGCGATGGCACCCGGCGACCTTGATCATGTGTTTTATTGCAACTCGGGTTCGGAGGGCGTGGACACCGCGCTGAAAATTGCCCTCGCCTACCACCGTGCGCGCGGCGAAGGTCACCGCAATGTACTGATCGGTCGTGAACGCGGTTATCACGGCGCCGGCTTCGGCGGCATTTCCGTCGGCGGCATTCCGGCCAATCGCAAAGCCTACGGCAACATGCTGTTCCGTGTGGATCACATGGGGCATACGCACAATCTCAAGGAAAACGCGTTCAGCCGCGGCCAGCCGGCCTGGGGCGCGCATCTCGCCGATGAACTCGAAACACGTATCGTGCCGCTGCACGATGCCAGCAATATCGCCGCAATAATCGTCGAACCGCTCTCCGGTTCCACCGGCGTGCTGGTGCCGCCCAAGGGTTATCTCCAACGCCTGCGCCAGATCTGCGACAAATACGGCCTGCTTCTGATATTCGATGAAGTCATCACCGGCTTCGGCCGCACCGGCCCCTGCTTTGCCGCTGAAGCGGCCGGTGTGGTGCCGGACATGATGATCGTCGCCAAAGGCCTGACCAACGGCACCGTGCCGATGGGCGCGGTCATCGTGCGCCGCGACATTTATGAAACCGTGGTCAACAATGCACCGGCCGGGATGGTTGAACTGTTCCACGGCTACACCTATTCCGGTCATCCGCTGGCAACGGCCGCGGCACTGGCCAGTCTGGATACCTTCGAAGAAGAAGGTCTGTTCCAGCGTGGTCAGGAACTGGCACCTTACTTCGAGCAGGCCGTGCAGTCGCTGCGCGAAATGCCCAATGTCATCGACGTGCGCAATATGGGCATGGTTGCCGGCATTGAACTTGAGCCGCGCCCCGGTGCGCCGACTGCGCGCGCCTTCGAAACCTTCCTCAAGTGTTATGAAAAAGGTGTGTTGATCCGCACCACCGGCGACATCATCGCCCTGTCGCCGCCGCTGATCATCAGCAAGGCGCAGATCGATGAACTGGCAGGCACATTGGCCGTTGCGCTGCGCGAGGTTGGACGGGATGGCTAAAAGCCATTTATAAACAATAACTTATTAAGGAACTTCCAATAAAAACGGACAGCCTCGGCTGTCCGTTTTTATTGCCGCTGGGATTACTTCGTCAGGCAGTGGCGCAACCAGGCCGCCGTCAGCTTTTCCTGTGTCGAGTTCTGCTTAAGCCGCTGGTCCAGCGCCGGCCAGTCAACATGATCCAGTTCCTGATCCTGATTGAAGCAGGAGAACACATAACTCCTCCTGCCGGTCTTGGGGTCAACATGCGGTTGCAGGCATTGCGCGCAGATCTCTTTCATCATGCACTGCATCGGCGAGTTGATCGAACCGACGGCGTGATGACATTTCTTCAGATGCGGCTTGAGAATTTCATGCCGGGCCCGGGCAACCGCAGCCATCATTTTGTCCGAACCGATGGCAATGATGCGGTCGGCATCACTGAAGACAATCGTCTGCTCGCCGAGCTCACCGGAAGCATAACTCCGCATTGCCTGCACGATATTGCCAACGAAGGTGCAGTCAGAAGGCCGTGAAGGTTTGAAGCCGGGTTTTTCGTCGCAGCACCAGATCACCACGTCACTGGCAGCTTCGATATTCTCAACGTGGTAACGGTCGGCCATCGATTTGTAGCCGGCAAAATAAAGCACCTTGCTACCGGCCTTACGCATCGCCTGGCCGATGGAAAACAGCACGGCATTGCCCAGACCGCCGCCGACCAGCACGACGGTTTCACCCGAGGTGATCTCGGTCGGCGCGCCGGTAGGCCCCATCAGGATCACCGGCTCACCGGGCTTGAGTTCCATGCACAGACTGCTGGAGCCGCCCATTTCCAGAACGATGGTCGACAGCAATCCTTTTCCCCGGTCTACCCAGGCCCCTGTCAGTGCCAGACCCTCCATCGCCAGGGTGCTGCCCTTTGACTTCTGGGCGCAAGCCTCGAAATTCTGCAGGCGATAGAATTGTCCTGGCTGAAAACGTCGCGCCGCCAGCGGCGCCTTGATGATCACTTCAACGATCGTCGGCGTCAGGCGTTTAACCTCGTGCACCGTGGCGCGTAGTTCACCCTGCAGCCTGGCCAGGAAGCCGGCGTCATCGGTTTCCGCCGCGGGCTGGATTTTTTCCAGCACCTTGCTCACGACCGGATAGCCCTGCTTCGCACTGCCGACTGCTTTAACAACGTTACCGAAGAACGATGGATGCACATCACCGAAAAAGCTGATGCAGCGGCCATCATCGCGCTTTGACAGCAGTACATTGATCGCGTTGGGTTTGGAAATGGATTTTTCAGCCGCGATGGGTTGACCGTTTTCATCACAGGCACGGAAATAACGGCCGTCGAGCACAAAATGATCGGCATCTTCACGCGCCAACACTGTATTCGGCTGGGTGCCGGCGGCAATCAGCACGGCTTTTGCAGGCATCACGGTCTGCCCCGTATCCCGCCATTCACCATCCTCTCCCTTGGCCTGCACCGCCACCTTGAGTCCGCTGGCATGGCCATACACGTCGGTTTCAACCGCGAGCGGCGTCAGACATTCGGCGAAGGTAATACCTTCTTCCAGCGCCTTGTCGATTTCTTCGTGATTCAGCGTGTAGGACGGGCTGTCGACCATGCGCTTGCGGTAAGCAATGGTTGCACCGCCCCAGGACTGCAGCAGTTGCAGAACACGCGCCTCACGGCCTTCCTTCGCTGCCGCTGCGCGCTCCGCGCGGATGGCTCGGGCATGGGTAATGAACTCTTCGGCAATGCCGCGTTCTTCCGGCGACCAATTGATGCGCGCACCGGCTTCACCCAGCTTGGCAACCAGCATTTCATGACGCTTGAGAAATTTCTCGACCTGCAACGGGTAATAGGCCAGCGATTCAGTTGCCGTATCGATTGCCGTCAATCCGCCGCCAATGACGACCACCGGCAAACGCAGCTGCATATTGGCAATGGAATCGTCTTTGGCTGCACCGGTCAGCTGCAGCGCCATCAGGAAATCCGAAGCGGTGCGCACACCGCGCGCCAATCCGTTGGGCATATCGAGCACCGTCGGACGGCCCGCGCCAATGGCGAGCGCAATGTGATCAAAACCGAGTGCGAATGCGTCTTCTGCCGTGACCGTACCACCGAAACGCACGCCACCAAAGAGTGAGAACTGCTCACGGCGCTCCAGCAGTAACCTTATGATTTTAAGGAAGTTTTTATCCCAGCGTACGGTGATGCCGTATTCGGCAACGCCACCGAAACCGGCCATTGCCCGCGTGTCCAGCGATTCATACAGCTCCTTGATATCGCGGATCGGCTGGAAGGTCACGCGCCTGCCCGCAGCATCAACGCCGGACAGCGCCGGCGGAAGCGGCTCGATTTTCAGGCCGTCGATGCCGACAACCCTGTGGCCGTCGTTCATCAGGAAATGCGCCAGCGAAAACCCTGCCGGTCCCATACCGGCAACCATGATCCGTTTTCCGGACGGCGCCTTGGGATAAGGATTGCGCAGGTTCAACGGATTCCAGCGCGTCAGCAGGCTGTAGATTTCAAAGCCCCAGGGCAGTTCGAGCACGTCTTTGAGCGTGCGCGTTTCCGCTTGCGGGATATTAACCGGTTCCTGCTTCTGGTAAATGCAGGACTTCATGCAATCATTGCAAATACGGTGACCGGTTGCTGCCGCCATTGGATTGTCGACAGTGATGATCGCCAGCGCGCCGATGGCCAGACCTTCGGTCTTGGCCTTGTGAAATTCCGAAATCTTTTCTTCGAGCGGACAACCGGCCAGCGTGATGCCGAAGGGTGACTTCTTGAACGATTGCGCACCGCGACCGCTGGCACCCTTCTCCTTCAAGCCCTTCGAACAGGAATCCTTGCCCTGTTCGTGACACCAGATGCAGTAGTTGGCTTCATCCAGGGCGCCGGTCAGATCGGTGCCTTTGTCCGTCAGCTTGAACCCGGCGCGCTGGCGCAGACGGGATACGTCAAACCGGTGCTCGGTATATCCTTTGGCCGTCGTGGTACGGGATGGAACCAGGTTCTGGAAATCCAGTTTGTGCGGCGACTTGAACAGCACACCGTCACTGTGCCGGGCATGTCCGGCTTCGGTATGGGATGCCCAGGCCGCGTATTGCAGTGCGAGTTCCAGTGCATCCGCATTTCCTGCCTCATCCAGTTGCCATTTTGTGACGTGACGGGAAAAAACCATTTCAGTCAGCGGTTCACCAAACAGTTTTTCCAGGGCACTGCCCACTGCCTCGCCATCAATACCGGCTGCGGCATCAGGTTTGTATTTGTGCATGGCTTTGCGCTGCACGAACAGACGCTTGACGCTATAGAGCGGTGCCAGCTTGTGATGCTGCGCCGACAAATCGGCAACATCAGTTGCAATACCGAACAATTGCCCGATGAAATCATCAAGATGCGGCGCAATGGCCAGCAGCAATGCGGATTCTTCCTTCGCAGCAAGGGGTTCAGCGCTCGCACGCGCCGCAATCAGTCGGTCATGGACAGACGCATCGACCTGCTGCAGTTCTTTCAGAAAGACCTGATCCAGACGAAGCAGACCATCGCGATGGTAAAAATCGTCGAAGGAAAAGCCGAACTTCAGGGGCGCAACATGATTCACGGGATCTCGGTCTGAGGGTAAAGAGAAATTATATCAATTGCGGTGTCCATGGCTTGTCGCAAATGGTTATTTGCATAGCGCTGGAAGCAATAACATAAGGTGCGTTATGCAATAATCAGATGCTCAGGGGATTTCAATCCGTGATGACGCAGACTCGAAGAAAAATGCTGGTGTGGATTGTGCTGGCCATCCTGGCCGCAGGCCTTACATTTTCAACTTTCCGCGGCTACCTTAGCCCCGAACTGCTGCTCGGGTTTGCCAACACTTTTTCCTGCTGAACAGCAGAGATTCGGAAATCTTAACCCGTAGAACGCCTTGCAGCACTGACCACATTGGCAATCACCATGGCTACGGTCATCGGCCCGACGCCGCCCGGGACGGGAGTAATCCAACCGGCTTTTTCCTTTACCGCTTCAAAATCGACATCCCCGCACAGTTTGCCATCCGGCAGTCGATTGATGCCGACATCAATGATGGCGGCGCCGGATTTGATCATGTCCGGACCGATCATTTTCGGTTTGCCGATGGCGCAAAGCAGGATGTCCGCTTGCCTCGTAATGGCTGGCAGATCCGTGGTGCGAGAGTGACAAACAGTCACCGTTGCATTGCGCTCCAGAAGCATCAGTGCCGCAGGCTTTCCGACAATACTGCTGCGGCCCAAAACCACGGCGTGTTTGCCGGCAACCGGCACTCCGGACCGATCCAGAAGAATCATGCTGCCTGAAGGAGTACAAGGCGCTAAGGCAGGATGCCCGTCCAACAAAGCGCCCAGATTGCGCCAGTTGAAACCGTCAACATCTTTTTCGACAGCGATGCGCTGCAGAATCTTCACGGCATTGATGTGTCGCGGCAAGGGCAACTGCACCAGGATGCCGTGTACCTTGGGGTCGTTATTCAGCGCATCAACATGCTTGAGCAAATCGGCTTCGCTGGTATCAGCCGGCAGGCGCGTATCAAAAGTCTGCACGCCGGCTTCCCGGCAGGCGCGCTCTTTGCTCCGTACGTAAACCGCCGAAGCCGGATCATCGCCAACCAGCAGCACGGCAAGCCCAGGGGTGTTGCCGCGGGCCGTCAGCTGTCCTGCGATCACTTTCTGTTCTGCGAGCACCTGCTTGGCGATCGCAGTGCCGTCGATGATGATTGCGCTCATGACTTTCCGTTATTTGGATCCGGTCGCCGGAGCGGGCGTTGCAGGCTTGACCGCTGCACTGTCGCTCTCCAGGACCTGGAAGAAAATTTCGTCTTTGCAGATCATGCCAAGTTCGCTGCGGGCGCGCTCTTCAACCGCCTCCAGCCCCTGCTTCAGATCCCGAACCTCTGCGTCCAATGCGGCATTACGCACCTGGAGCTTGCTGTTGGATTCGCGCTGCACTTCGATCTGGCGCTCCATTTCCCAGATCCGCAGCATTCCCCCCTTACCCAGCCACAGCGGATACTGGATCAGCAGCAGCAGCGCGCCCAGAATGATGGCTAACAGCCGCATGGTCACAGCGTGCGGCCCGGGATCGGAATGGACTTACCGCAGCTGGTAAAAAGCGTCACGGCCGGGGTAACTCGCCGTATCACCCAGATCTTCTTCGATACGGAGCAGCTGGTTGTATTTCGCCAGACGGTCCGAGCGCGACAGCGAACCGGTCTTGATCTGCATCGCATTGGTTGCCACGGCAATGTCAGCAATGGTGGTATCTTCGGTTTCCCCTGAGCGATGCGAGATCACTGCGGTGTAACGGGCGCGCTTGGCCATTTCAATCGCGGCCAGCGTTTCGGTCAGCGTGCCGATCTGGTTGACCTTGATCAGGATCGAGTTGGCGATGCCCTGCTCGATGCCGCGCTTGAGATATTTCGTGTTGGTAACGAACAGATCGTCGCCAACCAGTTGCACACGGTTGCCCAGTCTCTCGGTCAGAACCTTCCAGCCATCCCAATCGTTCTCGGCCATACCATCTTCGATGCTGATGATCGGATATTTGTCGACCCATGCGGCGAGATAATCAACGAATTCAGGCGCTTTCAGCGACAGGCCTTCGGAACGCAGGGTGTATTCGCCGTCGTCGAAAAACTCGGAGCTGGCACAATCCAGAGCCAGGGCCACATCTTCACCAGGGCGGTAACCTGCCGCCTCAATCGCTTCGAGAATGACCTGGATCGCCGCCTCGTGCTTCGGCAGACGGGGCGCAAATCCACCCTCGTCACCAACCGCCGTAGCCAGACCGCGGTCAGCCAGTAGTTTGCGCAGCACCTGGAAAATTTCCGCGCCGCAACGCAGTGCCTCACGAAAGCTTTGAGCACCCACCGGAACAATCATGAATTCCTGCATGTCGAGGCCGTTGTCGGCGTGCGCACCGCCGTTGATCACATTCATCATCGGCACCGGCATCGCCATCGCACCTGCGCCGCCCAGATAACGATGCAGGGGCAGCCCCGACTCTTCAGCGGCCGCGCGCGCGATCGCCATTGATACCGCCAGCATGGCGTTGGCGCCGAGCCGTGATTTGTTTTCGGTGCCGTCCAGATCAAGCAATGTCTGGTCGACAAAGGCCTGCTCCGTGGCATCGACGCCGATCACCGCCTCGCAAATCTCGGTATTGACGTGCTCCACCGCCTGCATGACACCTTTGCCGCCGTAACGCGAATTGTCGCCATCGCGTAGTTCAATGGCTTCGCGGCTGCCCGTGGAGGCGCCCGAGGGCACCGCTGCACGGCCGAGGATTCCCGATTCGAGGAGCACATCAGCTTCCACAGTGGGATTGCCGCGGGAGTCCAGTATTTCCCTGCCGATTACGTCAACAATAGCGCTCATGCCAGTTCCTGATGGGTTCAGTCAAATGGGTTTTTGTTTAAAGCCGGTCTTCCGCGAAACCTTCGCGTTTGACCAAGGAGTCAATTGCCACCAGCGCCTTCAACAGCGCTTTCATGTGCTTCAGCGGCCAGGCATTGGGCCCGTCCGAGAGCGCTTTTTCTGGCTGCGGATGAGTTTCCATGAACAGCCCTGCGATACCACTGGCAACCGCCGCACGAGCCAGTACCGGCACGAATTCGCGCTGCCCGCCGCTGCTGGTGCCCTGCCCGCCGGGCAGTTGCACCGAGTGCGTCGCGTCGAATACCACCGGACATCCGGTATTGCGCATAATCATCAATGAGCGCATGTCGGAAACAAGGTTGTTGTATCCGAAGGAGACGCCGCGCTCGCAGACCATGATGCTGTCCTGCCCGCTGGCCGCACGTGCCTTGTCAACCACGTTCACCATATCACCCGGGGCCAAAAACTGGCCCTTCTTGATGTTCACTGGTTTGCCTGCGGAGGCTACCGCAGTAATGAAATCCGTCTGCCGGCACAGGAAAGCCGGTGTCTGCAGCACGTCAACCGTTGCGGCAACCTGAGCGATATCCTCACTCGCATGCACGTCAGTCAACACCGGCACTCCCAGCGTTTTGCGCACATCAGCGAGGATTTCGAGTCCCTTGTCCATGCCGAGTCCACGGAAAGATTTGGCCGAACTGCGATTGGCTTTGTCGTACGAAGCCTTGAAGATGAAGGGGATGCCGAGTTCGCTGCAAATCGTTTTCAGCTCGCCGGCTGTGTTCATAGCCAGTTCGCGTGATTCAATCACGCAAGGCCCTGCAATCAGGAAAAACGGCCGGTCAAGACCAGCCTCGAATCCGCAGAGTTTCATCGGGAGCAGACTTTCATAGTAAGGCGCCTCAGCGCCCTGCTGCAGTGGCCGCCGTTACAGGACGGACACCAGCGGTCGAAGGCTGCGAATGCGAATGCTTCAGCGCGGCCTCGACAAAAGATTTGAACAGCGGGTGACCACCGCGAGGCGTCGACGTGAACTCAGGGTGAAACTGAACACCGACAAACCACGGATGCCCTGGGATTTCCACCATCTCGCAAAGATCACCGGTCAGAGACCGGCCACTGACATTCAGACCACCTTCCTCAAGCCGTTGCAGGTAATGGTTGTTGACTTCATAACGATGACGGTGTCGCTCGATAATCTTGTCAGCACCATAAATGCTTCGCGCCAAGGAGCCGGCCTTCAAGGCGCATTCTTGCCCGCCTAGGCGCATCGTGCCGCCCAGATCAGAGCTTGCATCGCGGCGTTCCACACGGCCGTCGCGATCCTGCCATTCAGTAATCAGTGCGACCACGGGGTGCGGCGTTTCCGGATCGAATTCCGTGCTGTGTGCACCGGCAAGACCGACGATATCGCGGGCGTATTCGATGACGGCCAACTGCATTCCCAGGCAGATGCCCAGATAGGGAACGCCTTTTTCCCGGGCATAACGAATGGCCTTGATCTTGCCCTCGACACCACGTTTGCCGAATCCGCCGGGAACCAGAATCGCATCCATGGCATCCAGACAGGCCGTGCCGTTCTTTTCAATGCTTTCCGAATCCACGTAATTGATGTGGATACGCGCACCGGTGTGGGCGCCGGCGTGGATCAGCGCTTCGGACAGCGATTTATAGGACTCGGTGAGGTCGACATATTTGCCAACCAACGCGATCTTGATTTCGTGTGTCGGGTTTTCCAGCGCCGACACCACGCTCTCCCAGCTGGCCAGATTGGCCGGCGGCGGATTGATGTTCAGTTTTGCGCAGACGATATCATCGAGACGCTGCTCATGCAGCATCCCCGGAATCTTGTAAATACTGTCGGTATCGACTGCGGAAATCACCGCATCAACACTGACATTAGTGAACAAAGCGATTTTCTTGCGTTCACCTTCGGGCAGCGGCCGGTCGGCCCGGCACAGCAACACATCGGGCTGAATACCGATTTCGCGCAGTTCCTTGACAGAGTGCTGGGTGGGCTTTGTTTTGATTTCACCCGCAGAGGCGATGTAAGGCACCAGCGTGAGATGGATGAAGCAGGCGTTATCGCGCCCCTCTTCAATACCCATCTGGCGGATGGCTTCCAGAAACGGTAGCGACTCGATGTCGCCGACCGTGCCGCCGACCTCGATCAGTGCGATCTCGGCGCCGGCCGCGCCGCGCTTGATGAACAGCTTGATTTCGTCAGTGATATGCGGAATGACCTGAACGGTGCCGCCAAGATAGTCGCCCCGGCGCTCCTTCTTGATGACGCTCTCGTAGATCTGGCCGGTGGTGAAATTATTGCGCTTACCCATGCGAGCTTCGATAAAGCGCTCGTAATGACCCAAATCAAGGTCGGTTTCGGCACCATCTTCGGTAACGAACACTTCGCCGTGCTGGAAGGGGCTCATCGTGCCCGGATCCACATTGATGTAGGGATCCAGTTTAAGCATCGAGACTTTGATGCCGCGGGACTCAAGAATTGCGGCGAGGGACGCGGCGGCGATACCTTTGCCTAGGGAGGAAACAACACCACCAGTGACAAAGATATATTTAGTCATCTCTCGTTAGCCAACGTTTTCTTATTTTATCGCAATTCCGGCTACCGGCCAAACAAAGCCGTCAGCCCTGCTTGCCGCCCCGGGCCAGATACAGCCAGGTCTCGACAACGGTGTCGGGATTCAGTGACAGGCTCTCAATGCCCTCCTGCACCAGCCACTCCGCAAGGTCCGGATGATCCGAGGGCCCCTGCCCGCAGATCCCCACGTATTTCCTGGCCTTGCGGCAGGCGGCGATCGCCAGATGCAGCATGTGTTTGACTGCCGGATCGCGCTCGTCAAAGCCGTCCGCAATGATCCCGGAGTCGCGGTCCAGGGCCAGCGTCATCTGGGTCATGTCGTTGGAACCGATCGAGAACCCGTCAAACATTTCAAGAAACTGGTCGGCAAGGATGGCGTTCGAAGGAATCTCGCACATCATGATGATGCGTAATCCGTTCTTGCCCCGCTCAAGGCCGTTTTCGGCCAGAAGTTCGATGACTTTTTTGCCTTCGGCTATCGTGCGCACAAAAGGCACCATGATTTCGACGTTGGTGAGCCCCATTTCGTCGCGGACCTTTTTCATCGCCCGGCATTCCAGCTCGAAACAGTCGCGGAACGATGCCGCGATATAGCGTGAAGCGCCGCGGAAACCGAGCATCGGGTTTTCTTCGTGCGGCTCGTAACGCGATCCGCCGGTGAGGCTGGAGTATTCATTGGATTTGAAGTCGGACAGCCGCACAATCACCGGTTTGGGCCAAAACGCTGCCCCCAGGGTCGCGACACCCTCGACCAGCTTTTCGACATAAAAGCTCACCGGATCAGCATAACCGGCACTGTGTTCTTCAACAGCCAGCTTGAGATCAGCACTCAGGTCGGGATAGGTCAATACCGCTTTCGGGTGCACACCGATCATCCGGGCAATGATGAATTCAAGCCGCGCCAGACCTACGCCTTCGTTTGGCAACCGCTGGAATTCAAATGCCAGCTCGGGATTGCCGACGTTCATGGTGATTTTCACCGGAGACTTGGGCATGCTCGACAGCGACAGATCGATGATTTCGGTCTGCAGTTCACCGCGATAGACAAAACCGGTGTCGCCTTCGGCACAGGACACCGTCACCGACTTGCCGTTTTTGAGTAACTCAGTGGCATCTCCGCAGCCGACGACGGCAGGAATGCCCAGTTCGCGGGCAATGATTGCGGCATGACAGGTCCTGCCTCCGCGATTGGTGACGATGGCTGCCGCCCGCTTCATCACCGGCTCCCAGTCCGGATCCGTCATGTCGGTGACCAGCACATCACCTGCCTTGACGCTATCCATTTCCGCCGCGCTCTTGATCAGGCGCACCGGACCGCTGCCGATTCGCTGACCGATCGCACGTCCTGTGGTCAGCACTTCGGAGCGTTCCTTGAGGCGATAGCGGCGCAGCGTATCCACTTTTTCGCTGGCCTTAACCGTTTCAGGACGTGCCTGGAGGATATAGAGCTTGCCGTCATTACCGTCCTTGCCCCACTCAATATCCATCGGACGCTGGTAATGCGCCTCAATAATCATGGCGTAACGAGCAAGCTCATTTACTTCAGCATCGGTAATGGAAAATTTGCGGCGTTCCGATTCAGGCACTTCAATGGTCTGAACCGATTTACCGGCCTGGCGGTTCTCCGTGAAGATCATACGTAGCGCCTTGGAACCAAGCCCCCGGCGCAGAATGGCGCTTTTACCTTCTTTGAGCCCCCGCTTATACACATAGAACTCGTCAGGATTGACCTGCCCCTGCACCACGGTTTCACCGAGGCCGTAGGCCGACGTAATGAATACCACCTGGTCAAAACCGGATTCGGTATCCAGAGTGAACATCACGCCGCTGGAGCCCTTGTCGCTGCGGACCATACGCTGCACCGCAGCCGATAGTGCTACTTCGTCGTGCGTAAACCCTTTGTGCACCCTGTACGAAATGGCCCGGTCGTTGTAGAGCGAGGCAAAAACATGTTTGATGGCTTCGAGCAGGTTATCCAGCCCGTGCACATTGAGATAAGTTTCCTGCTGACCGGCGAAAGAGGCATCCGGCAAGTCTTCGGCCGTTGCTGAAGAGCGCACAGCAAAAGAAACATCTGGACCGGAAACCTTGATCAACGGTTCGTATGCGCCTTCGATCGCCTTGCGGAATTCATCATTGAAGGGCTGCGCGATGATCCATTCACGGATTTCACGGCCCGCAGCGGTCAAGGCGCTGACATCATCGGCATTCAGCGTGGAAAGCCGTTTGGAAATATTTTCGGCGAGTCCGTTGTGTGCAAGGAACAGGCGATAAGCGTCGGAAGTGGTGGCAAAACCGCTAGGCACCCTGACTCCAGCACCGGCGAGCTGGCTGATCATTTCTCCCAGTGACGCGTTTTTTCCGCCTACCCGGCCCACGTCACTCATGCGCAGCGCGCTGAGGTCTACAACCAGTTCTTTCCCGCTCATTTCGGCGTCCTTGATTGTAAGCAGCATCGAAAGCGGATATTTTACCGAATCCCCACACCGGTTCCGAGCATGAACTCACAGCGTACGGCATTTTTTGTATCAGACCGCACCGGCATTACGGCCGAGATGCTCGGACACAGTCTGTTAACGCAGTTTGAGGGCGTGCGCCTGAAGGAAATCACTGTTCCCTTCATCGATTCAGCGGATAAAGCGATGAATTTTGTTCGCCAAATCAATGCAGCGGCGGTTGCCGATGGCGTCCGGCCGATTGTGATCAGCACCCTGGTCAATACCGAGATTTCCGGCATTGTTTCCAAGGCGAACGCCTTATTCCTTGATTCCTTTGAGATTTTCATTGATCCGCTGGAGCGCGAACTGGGTGTGAAGGCTTCGCACGCTGTCGGCCGTACACACAGCACGGATGATTTCGTCAATTACCACCACCGAATCGAGGCGGTGAACTACGCCCTGTCGCACGATGACGGGGTATCAAAACGGGAATTGACCGAGGCCGACATCATTCTGGTCGGCGTTTCACGTTGCGGCAAGACGCCAACCTGCCTCTATCTGGCCATGCAGTTTGGCATTCGCGCGGCCAACTATCCGCTGATTCCTGAGGATTTCGGCACCATGCAACTGCCTGCCCAGATCAAATCGCTGCGCGCCCGCCTCTACGGACTGACCATCCGCCCCAACCGGCTGCAGCAGATCCGCAACGAACGCCGGCCGGGCAGCAAATACGCCACACTGGCCAATTGTGAGTTCGAAATCCGTGAAGCGGAAGCGCTGATGCGCCAGGAAGGCATTCCTTACCTGGACGCCACCAGCAAATCCGTCGAAGAACTGGCTACCACCATACTGCAGGAAGCCAAGCTGGAGCGCCGGATTTACTGACGCAGCTGGCGCACGCGTTCAAACAGGCAAATCGCCGCAGCAGCACCGACATTCAGCGATTCGGTTTTACCTGGCATGGGGATATGTACGGTTTGGTGGGCGAGCGCGGCAAGTGCAGGCGAGAGCCCGGCACCTTCATTGCCGAACAGCAGCGCCACATCACCTTTCAGATCGGCCTCAAACACCGGTGATCCCGCACTGACGCTGGTAGCCAGTATGCGTCCTGAATAACTGCCGGCAAGCCGCAACAGATCGGCCCCTTCGATGATGCGTAAGGCAAAATGGGCCCCCATGCCCGCCCTCAATACCCGTGGCGACCAGGCATGAACCGAATGTCGTGACAGACAGACGGTGGCGACCCCTGACGCCGCCGCAGACCGCAGGATCGATCCGACATTACCCGGATCCTGAATATCTTCCAGCCAGACGCTGGGGCCCGTCACTTCCGAAGTCTGCTCCACGCGCGGCGTCGGCACCACACCGATGATGCCTGTCGGCGTGGCGACCGATGACAGCTGACGAAACAACGAATCGGAGAACAACAACGTATCCACGTCGGGCATCGCGGCAAGCAACGCGGCGACCTCGGGATTCTCCAGTCCGTCACGACTCAGCACCAATTCGACCGGTTTGCCAATATGCATCTGATAGGCGGCGACCAGGTGAACGCCATCGAGGAGAGAAAGCCCAGAGGTGCGCCGTTCACGCGCGGACTGCACCAGCTTCAGTAAGGCACGGAAGCGTGAATTTTCAGCAGAAGTGATGTTTTTCATAATGCGCAGCTGCGGAATCCTGCATAAACATCGTTACGGCCGGGTTTGTAGAAATTGCGCCAGGTATTACGGATCAAAGTCGCCCGCGTCGCATGACAGCCACCACGCAGGACCTTGTGGTCGCCAAACCAGGGCTCGGAATAATCGGCGTATGGATCACGGACAAATCCGGGATACGGTTGAAACCAGTCGGATGTCCATTCCCAGACATTGCCGATCATCTGCCGGAGCCCCCAGCCGCTGTCCCCGGCAGCACAGGCATTCACCGGCAAACAACGACCGGCTACGCCAAAAAGATTGGCTTGTGATGCATCGCCAATACCCTCGCCCCAGGGAAAATAACGCTTTTTCTCCTTCACGCCGGGTGCGGTCGCCGCTGCAAACTCCCACTCGGCTTCCGTCGGCAAGCGCCGGCCGGCCCAGCGGCACCAGGCATCCGCCTCATACCAGCTGACATGGATGACGGGTTCATGCTCCGGCAGGGATTCCAGACGGTCGAAAAGACGTCTTTGCCATCCGGAACCCTTTTTTTGCCAATACAGCGGCAGCGTCAACCCCTGCTCCATGCGCCAGTTCCAGCCATCGTTGCTCCACCATTTTTGCGTGGCATAACCGCCAGCCTCCACAAATTCAGCAAATTGACCATTCGTGACCGGTGCCCGCGCCATACAGAACGGACGGACTTCAACGGGATGTGCCCATTTCTCGTTATCAAAAACAAAACGGCCGTCATCATTCGCACCCAGACTGAAAACGCCGCCGTCGATTGCGACATCACCCGGCCACGCCTCCCCGAAAAGCGGCTGCGCCGTTCCTGCCGGCGCCTGGTATCCGAGGGTCTGGCGGGTATACGTAAACGCCTCGCAGTGCAATTCCTCGTGAAAGGCGCTGAGCGTTACAAAGTAATCGATCGCGCGATCATGTTCGAGGCGACGGCGTACCGCCTCCCGTACCGCAGCCAGGTAATGCTGCGTATCCGCAGGATCCGGCAAAGGCAATGACCAGCGCCGGGCATGCGCCACTTGCGAGGAGTTATAAAGATGATCGACATCATCGCGCAGCGCCGGCCGCGCTGCTGAACCCTGCCTCAGACACCAGAATTCCTCAAACCAGCCCAGATGCCCTGCCTCCCAAAGCGGCGGATTGACGATATCCAGCTTGGGACCTAACCATTGCCCATCCTCGATCATGCCGAGCAGATCCAGCGTGCGCGCCCTCGCCGCATCGAGTAATGCGCCGGGCGACAGTTCAGCTTGAGGAACGGCAAAAGCCATCTTGAACGCGTCTTTGAGTTTGATATATTCTGGCGAAGTGTAGCCGGATACCCCACCAATGAAAATCGCATTAGTTACCCCAGCAGCAGCGAACTCACGCTACGGCAATCGCAACACCGCCGTGCGTTGGGCAGAGTTGCTGCGGGAGCTGGGACATCAGGTCATCATTCAGGAATGCTGGAACGGCCGCAGCGCCGATCTGCTGCTGGCGCTGCATGCGCGGCGCAGCCATGACTCGGTGTTACGTTTCTCCGAACGTTATCCGGAACGGCCGCTGATTCTGGCCCTTACCGGAACGGACCTTTATCGCGACATCCGTGAAGATGCCAATGCTCAGGAATCCATGGAGCTCGCGACACGAATGATCGTACTGCAGGACATGGGACTGCGCGAACTGACGCCGCCCTTGCGCCGCAAAACGCGGGTGATTTATCAATCCTGCGAAGCTGTGCCTCGTCAGCCGGTGATCCGCTCCTGTTTCGAAATCGTGGTCAGCGGCCATTTGCGCGCCGAAAAGGATCCGTTTTGCGGCGCCACTGCACTTTCACATCTGCCCGCCAGGAGCCGCATCCGCATCACGCAAATCGGCGGCGCCCGAGATAAAGCGCTTGCGGGTGAAGCCCGCAGCTGGATCAAACAGGAACCGCGCTACGTCTGGCTCGGCGAATTGCAAAGACCGCATGCTCTGGCAACCCTCGCCCGGGCTCGCGCGATGCTGATCAGTTCAAGAATGGAAGGGGGCGCCAATGTGGTCAGTGAAGCCCTGATGGCACGGGTTCCGGTCATTGCCTCCCGCATCCCCGGGAACGTTGGCATGCTCGGTCCTGACTATGGTGGTTATTACCCGGTTGGAAATGCCCGGGAGCTGGCACGGCTTTTACGCCGCATCGAAACAGACAGCGATTTCCTGAAGACATTGCGCCAGCAATGCGCCGAACGGCGTAAGCTCCTCAGCCGCAGCCAAGAGCGAAAAAAACTTCGTTCACTTATTACAGAATGCATGAGAAATATTAAATAAGTATTTGTTTTTATTTAATAATTAAGGCAGAGCGGACCGGTGCAAAACTGCGCCGGTGCTCGGGGGTAGGCCCCAACCTGCGCAAGGCATCCATGTGCAAGGCCGTGCCGTAACCCTTGTGCCGGTCAAAGCCGTATTCCGGGTAAGCGGCATGTAAATCTTGCAGCAGCTGGTCCCGGGCGACCTTGGCCAGTATCGAGGCTGCCGAAATAGCCGGTATCGAAGCATCACCCTGCACGATCGCACGGGCCGGCATGGAAACCCGGGGCGTATACAAGCCATCGACCAGAATCGCTTCCGGCTGCCGGCCAAGCCCTTCAACGGCACGTTTCATGGCCAGCAAACTGGCCTGAAGGATGTTCAAGCGGTCGATTTCCTCGACACTAGCACTGGCCACCGCCCAGCATACGGCACGCGCCTTGATCTCCACATCCAGCGCATCGCGCCGCTTTGCGGTCAATTTTTTGGAATCAGTCAGCCCCTGGATCACTGGCGGGTCTTCGAGAATCACAGCGGCGGCAAATACCGGCCCGGCCAGAGGCCCTCTTCCCGCCTCATCAACGCCACAGACCAGGACCGTCATTCAACCCGGCCTGACAGATAGGGGGAAACTGCTTCTGCGGCACGCTGTGCGGCATCCTGACGCAATTCCAGGGCCATTTTGCCGAAACGCTCCTCGATCGAGTTTCTGCGATCGCGATCATTCAGCAATTCAATCACAGCGGCTGACAAAGACCACGGGGTCGCCGCATCCTGCAGCAACTCCGGCACCACAAATTCGCCTGCAAGGATGTTGGGCAAACCGACCCACGGCTGGTAGCGAAGGCTGTTCATGATCCACCAGCTAAGCCGCGGCATGCGATAGGTAATGACCATGGGCTTTTGCAGCAGTGCGGCCTCCAGCGTCGCAGTCCCAGAAGCAACCAAAACAACATCTGCCGCTGCCATGGCGACATGGGCGTGACCGAACAACAGCGTGATTTCAAGTGCCCCGGATTCGCGCCGGTAGAGCGCGGCCTCGAACAACTCCCGGGTTTGCCGGTTGACCAAAGGAACCAGCAGGCGCACACCGGGCACCGCGGCAGCTATTTTCTCGGCCGCTGCCACAAACACATCGGACAACTGCTCCAACTCACTGAGCCGGCTTCCCGGCAGCAGCGCGACAACCGGAGCGGTCGCCGGTATGCGCAGCTCCGCCCTGGCCGCGGTCTTGTCCGGCATATCGGCCAGCATGTCGGCCAGAGGATGCCCCACATAGCTCACCGGAATGCCGGCGCGCTCGTAAATCGGGGCCTCAAACGGAAACACCGTGAGCATGCGCGAAACCGCCTTGCGGATCTTGCGGATACGCCCGCCCCGCCAGGCCCAGATCGAAGGGCTGACGTAATGCACGGTCGGAATTCCCCGCGACTTCAACGCTGATTCAAGATCCAGATTGAAATCCGGGGCATCGATCCCGATAAATACCGAAGGTTTCTCACGCAGGAAATAGCGTTTCAGGTCACTGCGTATGCCGATGATTTCGCGGTAATGGCGGATGACTTCGACATAACCACGAACGGAAAGCTTTTCCATCGGATACAGGGATTCAACGCCTGCCGCCATCATCTTGGGACCGCCAATACCGACAAAGCGGGCCCATGGGTGCCGCTCGCGCAATGCGGTAACCAGTTCAGCTCCGAGCAAATCGCCGGAAGGCTCCCCCGCAACTAACCCCACCAATGGTCCGCTCGCTGCCACGGAATCAACCATAGGGCTCAGCGGATGATGCCGCGGCCGGGAACAGACAGGAAATCAGACAAGGCCTGCAATTCAGGAAATCCGATGGCCTCAGTGACGATAGCCGCACGCGCATCTTCGAAAGACAGGCCAGACTTATAAATCGTCTTGTAGGCGCGTTTGATTGCTGCAATCGCCTGCGCCGAAAACCCGCGGCGACGCAGCCCCTCGCTGTTGATGCCGTGCGGAACAGCGGTATTGCCCGAAGCCATCACATAGGGCGGCAGATCCTGCAGCAGGATGGTCCCCATGGCTGTCATGCTATGCGCACCGATCCTGCAAAACTGGTGAACAACAGTGAAACCGCCAAGGATCGCGTAGTCGCCAACATAAACATGCCCTGCAATCTGTGCATTGTTGGCAAAAATCGTGTGGCTGCCGACCTGGCAGTCATGGGCCATATGAACATAGGCCATGATCCAGTTGTTGTTGCCTACCCGTGTTACGCCGGCATCCTGCGTCGTGCCGCGGTTCAGGGTGCAGAACTCGCGGAAGGTATTGTCATCACCGATTTCGAGGCGCGTCGGTTCATCCTTGTATTTCTTGTCCTGCGGCGCCTCGCCAATGGAACTGAACTGGAAAAAGGTGTTTCGGGCACCGATCCGCGTATGCGCACCGATGACAACATGCGGTCCGATACGCGTACCGGCTTCGATGTCAGTGTCAGCGCCGATGATCGAATAAGGTCCAACCTCTACATCGTCCGCAAGGCACGCACCGGGGTCGACAATCGCAGTGGGATGTATGCGTGTAGCCACGGCCTTGTTCACACCGGCAGATCGCGGACGGTGCACATCAGTTCAGCTTCTGCTGCCACAACGTCCTCCACCCGTGCTACTGCACTGAATTTCCAGATGCCGCGGACATGCCGGGTCAGGTTCACCGTAATGCGCATTGAGTCTCCGGCGGTAACCGGACGCTTGAAACGCGCATTATCTATACCGACAAAATAATAAATCGATTTGTTGTCAGCCTTTGTATCCATGGTGACAAACGACAGAATCGCCGCGGCCTGGGCCATGGCTTCGACAATCAGCACCCCCGGCATCACCGGATGATGCGGAAAATGCCCCACAAAAAACGGTTCATTGATGGTGACGTTTTTTAGGGCTTCAATTGTCTTACCAGCCTCATAGGACAAAACGCGATCAATCAGCAAAAAAGGATACCGGTGCGGCAGGTAGCGCAATATCTCGGTGATATCCATGCTGTTCATTACTTTCCTTTCTTGCGCAATTCCAGCGCTTTTTCCAGCACTCGGACGCGCTCATTCAGTTCACCCAGATTCCGCAGACTAGCGGCATTGCGCCGCCAGTCACGGTTGACTTCAAACGGGTATGCCCCGGTATAAGTACCGGGCTCGGTAATGGATTTTGTCACCAGCGTATGCGCGGAAATCTCGACCTGATCCGCGATGCTCAAATGTCCTGCGATGCCCGACGCACCGCCGATTCTGCAATAGCGGCCGACCCGGGAACTGCCGGCAATACCCGCGCAGGCGGCAATGGCTGTATGCGCCCCGATGCGGACGTTGTGTGCGATCTGGATCTGATTATCCAGCTTTACACCCTCCTCGATGATCGTGTCCTCTATAGCACCGCGATCTATGGTTGTGTTGGCGCCGATTTCAACATCATCACCAATCTTTACGCCGCCGATCTGGGGTATTTTGAGCCAGCGCCCTTCGTCCATCGCAATGCCAAAACCGTCCGCACCGATCACGGCACCGGAGTGAATAATGGCACGCGCACCAACCGTGCAACCTTTGTAGATCGTGACGTTGGCATAGAGGCGACTGTTTTCAGCGATGGTGCTGCCAGCACCGATAAAACAACCTGCTCCGATCCGTACATTCGAAGCAATTACCGCACCCGCCTCAATAACAACGCATGGCCCGATTTGTACGCCATCGCCGATCCTCGCGATCGAATCAATGACGGCCGAAGGATGAACACCTGGGACGGTATCCGGTTCGCTGTTCAGCAGCGCGGACACTTTAGCGAAATAGGAGTAGGGATTGGCAGCGACGATATGCGGAACATCGAGGGCGCTACGAAGATCTTCACCGACAATCACGGCGCCCGCCTTTGTGGACTTGAGTTTCGACAGATAGCGTTCATTGGCAAGAAACGTAATGGTATCGGCCTGTGCATTTTCCAGCGCGGCCACCTGCTGGACAATGATTCCGCCTTCGCCCACAAGTTCCCCGCCAAGGCGCTCAACGATACCCGCCAGAGTAAAAAACACGATCCGCTGCCTCTCTATCGGTAAACCGCCCACCCCCGCTGTCCGCAGTTACTGTAAGCGGAAGTAACCGTTATTTGCCGTCCGATAGTGCCTTCAATACGCGGTCGGTAATGTCAATCCT
>JAURHM010000034.1 GCA_030833315.1 Burkholderiales bacterium | reverse complement strand
CGTCGGCCAGCCGCTGGTCGAACTCATCAATGCCGAGGGCGAGAAACACGGCGTCAAAATCGTCAAGGCTGACGATGGCGCCACGCGTATTTCCGTCGGCGGCCGCCTGACCGGCATGCCGCTGATTCCTCCGCTGAATGACGAAGCCGCGCGGCTGAAATGGATGGATGAAGCCGGCATCGACGTGCAACTGCTTGCCGGCTGGATGGATCTCGCCGGTTATCACCTGCCGACCGAAGCCGGACAGTGGCTGGCCCGCGCGCAGAATGAAACGCTCGCCGAAATGGCTGCGCGCCGTCCAGACCGTTACGCAGCAGCAGCAGCGGTGCCGCTGCAGGATGCCGCAGTGGCTGCCGATGAACTGCGTTACGCGGTGCAGAAACTCGGCCACCGCGCAGTGCAGATCGGCGCGCGCGTCGAAGAAGAAGGCCTCGATGCGCCGCAGTACGACGCCTTCTGGTCTGCCGCGCAGGAACTCCAGGTGCCGGTGATCATTCACCCCGCCGACCTCGCGGTGCCGCCGCGCATCCGCAGACTGTTTCTGCACATCCTTGTCGGCAATCCGAGTGAAACCACCTTCGCTGCAGCAGCGCTGCTGCTCGGCGGCGTGTTCGACCGTTTCCCGAAACTGCGCGTGCTGCTGGTGCATGGCGGCGGTTGCGTGCCTTATCAGTTCGGCCGCATCGATCGCGGCCGCATCACTGCGCCGCCCTTCGCCAAGGGTTCAGTAAAAAATCCGCTGGGCCAGTACGCCAACAACCTCTATTACGACACCGTGCTGCATGATGACGAAGCTTTCCGCTACCTGATCGAACGCGTCGGCGCCGGCCAGGTCGCGCTGGGCAGCGATTACCCCTTCCCCTTGCGCGACCCGGACCCCGTAAAATTTATCAATAAAAACAATGATATGGATGATGTCGCGCAGCGTGCCGTGTGCTGGGATACCGGCGCGGCGCTGCTCGGCCTGAAGTAATCAAGGAGAAGCTGCAATGAAATTGACCACCCTGCGCGGCGCAATCGCCGCGGTGCTGCTGGGTATCGCCGCATCGGCTGCCGCACAGAACTATCCCGCCGGCCCGATCCGGATCATCGTACCCTTCCCGGCAGGCGGCGGCGTCGATACCGCTGGACGCCTGCTCGGCGTGAAACTCTCGGAAGCGATCGGCCGTCCGGTGCTGGTCGACAACCGCGCCGGCGCCAACGGCATGATCGGCAGCGAAATGGTCGCCAAGGCGCCGAAGGACGGTTACACGCTGATGGTCAATGGCGCCAACTTCGTCACCAGCCCGACGCTGTATGCGAAATCGCTGTATGACCCGATCAAGGACTTCGACGCCATCAGCCTGCTCGCCCATGCGCCGAACATCCTCGTTGTGCATCCCTCGATGCCGGTAAAAAACGTGCGCGAACTGATTGCCTTCGCCAAGGCGCGTCCCGGCGAAGTGCTGTTTGCCGGTTCCGGCAGCGGCAGCACGCCGCATCTCGCCGGCGAACTGTTCAAGACCCAGACCGGAACCAAGATGGTCCATGTGCCCTATCGCGGCACCGGCCCGGCAATCACCGCCATTCTCTCAGGCGAAGTCGGCTCGATGTTCATGCCGGCACTGACCGCACTGCCGCTGATCCAGTCCGGTCGCGTACGCGCGCTCGGCGTGACCTCGCTGGAGCGTCTGCCGGCGCTGCCGGAACTGCCCACGGTGTCCGAATCGGGACTGAAGGGTTACCAGTCCAGCCAATGGTACGGCGTACTCGCGCCCGCGGGCACTTCACCCGAAATCCTCAATTTGCTGAACGGCCAAACCGTCAAAATCATGCAGAGCGCCGACATGAAAGAGCGCATGAAAAACAGCGGCAGCGTTGCCGTCGGCAGTTCGCGCGAAGTCTTCGCGAAATTTCTGCAAACCGAATACAGCAAATGGGCGCAGGTGATCAAAGCCTCCGGCGCCACAGTCGATTAAAAACAAGACCGAAAAACATCCATCCACGGAGCGAGCATGACCACCCCGAACAATCCTGCGGCGACGATCAAACACGAAACCCCGACCCCTTCCGCAACCAGCGACGCGCTCTACGGCAGCGACGTCATCGCCGGCACGCTGCGCGCGCTGGACATCGAATACATCGCGCTCAATCCCGGCGCGAGCTACCGCGGCCTGCACGACAGCCTGGTCAATTACCTCGGCAACAAAAAGCCGCAGATGGTGCTGTGCTTGCACGATGAAAACGCCGCCTCGATCGCCCAGGGTTACTGGAAAGCCAGCAACAAGCTGATGGCCGTCGGCCTGCACTCCAACGTCGGCCTGATGCACGCGTCAATGCCGATCTTCAACGCCTGGTGCGACCGCGCGCCGATGCTGATCCTCGGCGCCACCGGGCCCTGGGACGCCGCCAAGCGCCGCCCCTGGATTGACTGGATTCACACCTGCTCCGATCAGGCCGCGCTGGTGCGCAACTTCACCAAATGGGACAACCAACCCGGTTCAACCGCTGCAGCGGTCGAAGCGATGATCCGTGGTGCACAACTCTCGATGACCCCGCCGCGTGCGCCGGTGTATGTGAATCTCGACGTGACGATCCAGGAAGAAAAGCTCGAGGCGCCGCTGCCGATGCCCGACATGGCGCGTTATGCACCGCCACCGATGGTGCGTCCGTCCGAATCGGAGCTCGAAGCGGCGGCGAAGCTGCTGTCGAACGCGAAGAATCCGGTAATGCTCTGCGGTCGCGGTTCGCGCCGGCTCGACCACTGGAATGCCCGCGTTGCGCTGGCTGAGAAACTCGACATGCGCGTGATCACCCAGATCAAACTCGCCGCGTCCTTCCCCACCGATCACCGCCTGCACGCGGCACCGCCGGCCAACCGCTTGGTGCCGGCGGCGAAAAAAACCCTCGCCGAGGCCGACGTCATCCTCGCGCTCGACTGGCTCGACCTCGCCGGCGCACTGAAGCAGACTTTCGGCGGCAAACCGGTCACCGCCAAAATCATCAACATCTCCAGCGACAGCCAGCTGCACCGCGGCTGGAGTATGGATTACCAGGCACTGCCGCCGGTCGACGTGTCGATGAACTGCGAACCCGATGCCGCGGTGCCGCTGCTGACCGCCGCAGTCACGGCGCGCCCGCGCACGATTGAAGGTCCGGCCTATGCACTGGCCGGCGCGCCCGGCGAACCGCTCGCGCTGAAAGGCCTGGCGTATGCGCTTAACGCGGCGATCGGCAAGCAGGACGTCAGCATTACCCATCTGCCCCTCGGCTGGAGCGGTGCCTACACCCATTTCCGTCACCCGCTGGATTACCTCGGTTTTGACGGCGGTGGCGGCGTCGGTGCCGGCCCCGGCCTGACCATCGGCGCGGCGCTCGCATTGAAAGGCAGCGGCCGCATTCCCATCGGCCTGATGGGCGACGGCAACTTCCTGATGGGCAACACGGCGGTGTGGACGGCCGTGCACTACCAGATTCCCTGCCTGATGATCATCTGCAACAACCGCTCCTTCTTCAATGACGAGCGTCACCAGGGCCATGTTGCTGAATACCGCGGCCGTCCACCGGAAAACGCCTGGATCGGCCAGAAGATCAACGATCCGGATATCGACATCGCCGCAATGGCGCGCGCGCAGGGCGCTGAAGGCATCGGCCCGGTCACCACGATGGCCGACATGCAACCCGCCATCGAACGCGGCATCGCCATCGTCAAGGCCGGTGGCGTCTGCGTTATCGATGCCCGCGTATTGCCGGGCTATGATGGCGAATAAGGCTGAACACCCACAATAAAATTCCCGAGGAGAAACTGATGACAAAGTCCCGACTCATCGTCACTATGCTCGGCGCCGCCGCGCTGACCGCCGCCCTGGACGCCGGCGCTGCGGATTATCCGGCTCGCCCGATCCGCGTCATCGTGCCGCAAAGCGCCGGCGGCTCCACCGATGTCGCCGCGCGCGTACTCACTGACAAGCTGACGGAATCACTAAAACAGAACATCGTTGTCGACAACCGCCCCGGCGCCGGCAGCCTCAACGGCACCGAAACGGTCGCCAAATCCGCGCCCGACGGCTACACGCTGCTGATCATCGCGGCGTCGCTGACCATCACACCGGCGCTGCAGACCAATCTGCCCTTCGATCCGGTACGCGATTTCGCACCGATCACCCAGATCGTCGATCTGCCCCACATCGTCACGGTGCATCCCAACGTCGCCGCGAAATCCATCGGCGAACTGGTCGCGCTGCTCAAGGCCAAACCCGGCCAGATTGCCGCGGGCTTCAGCGGTATCGGCACCAGCACCCACCTTGCCATTGAACTGTTCCAGTACATGAGCCAGACCAAAATGCTGCTGGTGCCGTACAAGGGGGGTGCACCGGCGATGACGGCACTGCTCGGCGGCGAAGTGCAGGTCAATTTCGCCACGAGTTCCACCGGCATTCCGCATATCCGCAGCGGCAAGCTGCGCGGGCTCGCGGTCACCGGCGCGAAGCGCAGCACGGCAATCCCCGAACTGCCCACCGTCACCGAAGCCGGAGTCAAGGGGTATCAACACGCTTCCTGGGTCGGTATGCTGGCGCCGGCAAAAACACCGAAACAGGTGATTGAGCGCCTGCACGCGGAATCGGTAAAAATCCTCGCTCGCAACGAGATCCGTTCCTCCTTCCTCAAGCAGGGTATGGAAGCGGAAGGCAATACGCCGCAGCAATTCGCCGCAACCATCAGCCGCGAAGTCGATCAATGGCTGAAACTGGTGAAGTCCGCCGGCATCAAAGTCCCGTAAAACTGCTCAGCGCAACAAAAAAGCCGCGGATACTCTCCGCGGCTTTTTTGTTTCTGAAACAACTGGGTAAACGACAGCGTTATTTCTTTTTGTCGCCGTCGGGCCGGTAACTGGTTTCCGGACGCAGGCCTTTGCGCATGGCTTTTTCACTGATGCGGCCGTTTTCCAGATAACCGCCGGTGGCGGCGCGTTTGCCGCCTTCGTCCCACACCGGCAGCCAGTCGCCGACGGGTGAACCGAACCACGGCGACTGCGGCCGTAGCTTGGGCAGGCCCATCTCTTCCCAGATCTGGCGCGAGCGCTCCATGTATTCCTTCTTGGGCAGCGCAAATGGCGGCAGCACTTCCTTGGTGGTGGCGTCGATCAGCAGCGTCGCATCTTCCTCATCGGTCTCGTGCTCGCGCTCGGGACCGTGGCCGCCGCTGCGGTGTTTCAGTATCTGCAGGTCTTCCGCGGGATTCATGCGGAAAGCCAGCGCCCAGAACAGTGCATCCGAATTTTCCGGATCGACGTCGTCATTGACCGCAATGCCGATCTTGCCGCAATCGGCCTTGAACGCGCTCATGCCGTACAGCGCCCGCCACACTTCGCTGCGCGGCGTGCCCTGCTCGACAGTGACGATGGTCATGCGCCGTAATGCCGTCATGCGTTCATGCAGCGTGACGCGTTTGACCGCCTTGATGCCCAGCGTATTGCGAAGGTGCGACAGGAACATCGGCTCGAAGGACACGCGCTTGATCGCGCTCGACTCGCTGGGTGTGACCTGACTCAGGTAGGACGCGACGATCGCATCCTTGCGATGGGTGATCGCAGTCACGCGCATCGGCATGTTGAACTGTTCCAGCGCGACATGGCCGTGCGACTCGCCGAAAGGACCTTCCGGCTCGACATGCTCCAGATCGATCAACCCCTCGATGACAATTTCGGCGTCGGCCGGCACCATCAAATCGACCGTCTTCGCTTTGACGACATTGATCGGCGCACCGGCGACGCCGCCGGCCACACCGACCTCATCGAGATCAATTGGCAGTTTCATCGGCGCGACAAAGGCCACGCAGGGCGGCGCGCCGAGCACGATCGCCACCGGCATGGTCTTGTCGCCGCGTTTCTGGTGCTTCTGATAATGACGGTAGCCGCCGGCGCCACCGACCCTTGTCGCCATGCGCACGACCATACGGTCGGGGGCTTTCAGGCCAGCGCGGTAGGTGCCGTGATTCTGAATGCCGGTTTCCGGATCCTTGGTGATGACATTGGTTGCCGTCAGTGTCGGCGCACCGTCAAAACCCGGCGTCGACACCGGGATCGGTAAGGAGTCCAGGCCATTGCCTTCACCCAGCAGTTGATCACCGGTGACAACCACATCCTGGCAGGCGCCGGTGTCGACCACGCGCGGAGGGATCGGATTCGCAATCGCCTTGTCCCAGCGCTGCTGCACTTCTTCCAGCGGCGCGCCCATGCCCACGCCGTAAATCTCGCGGTTGCCGGCGAAAGCGCCAACGACGACCGGGAATTTGTACTTCCGCCCCTGCCCATTGACCACATTGGTGAACAGGAAGGCCTTGCGCTCATGCTCCTCTATGCCGCCGACATACTGCCAGCGCACCAGCGGGTGCATTTCCGCATCCTTGTCGATCGGACGGTCCACCTCGACGAGCAGACCGCGCTGGCGCAGCGCATCGAGATGGTCATGCAGGTCCGCGTAACCGCGGTCAGTTTTTTTCATACTGTTGCGAAACTCCTGTGACGCAGGTTATTTGGCGGCGCGGGTGGTGGTCCACGGCGCGGTCTTGCCGCCGGTGGTGACGGTGCCTTCGATACGGTTGCCGTTGACCTTGCCGGCGTAGCGGGCGTCACCCGCGGTAAAGCTGATCTCGTCGCCGCGCAGACGGCCACCCTGCACATTGGACAGTTTGCCACCGCTGTTCACCGAGCCCTGCACCATCTGGTATTCCTGGGCGAGCTTGATTTCTTCATTGCCGGATTTCCACACGCCTTCAACCTTGGCAGGCACGATCCACATATAGGCCGTGCAGTAGCTGGTGCACTCGCCTTTCGCGCCCTGGGTTTCATCCGACTTCCAGTCACCCATGGTGAAGGAATTGGAGATCACGCGGGTGCCCGGCTTCATGTTGAGGATGGTCGGGCGCAGCTTGACGTTGAGGTCGGGTAACAGAAACAACGTGATCACTGTCGCCTTCGAAAAATCGGTCTCGAAAATATCTCCATGGATGAACGTCGCCTTGCCGGAAACACCTGCCGCCGCAGCATTGCGGCGAGACAGTTCGACCATGTCAGGATTGTATTCCACGCCGTAGGCGGTTGCGCCGCGCTTGGCGGCGGTGATCACGGTGCGGCCGTCGCCCGAGCCGAGGTCGTAATGGATGTCCTTGGCTGTCAGCTTGGCCATGTCGAGCATGCGGTCAACAAGACCCTGCGCAGTCGGCACCCAGACCACGTCCTTGCCGGCCTGACCGACTTCGGGCTGGAACTCGGACTTGGCGGCGGGCTGAGCCAGAGCATTGAACGCAAAAAGGGACAGCGCGAGCGCCAGCACGATGCGGCGCGTTTGAATCATGGCTTGCATGGTCAATCTCCAGGTGGGAATTGATAAATGGCTGCCGGGCGATGATACCGGATTCAGGCCGCAAAATACGTGACGACTTACGTGACAGCCCTTCGGGATTATCATGGTGTTTTGGAGATTCGCCATCGTCATGGATAGCCCCGCGCCGCAACGTCGCACGCACCTCCGCATAGTTAAAGCCGTCTGCCCCCACGACTGCCCCGATACCTGCGCAATGGAAATCGCCGTCGAGGACGGCAAGGCGGTATCCGTGCGCGGCGGCGACATGCCCTTCACTGCCGGCACGCTCTGCACCAAGGTCGCGCGTTACCTCGACCGCACTTACGCGCCGTCACGCATCCTTTACCCGATGAAACGCATTGGCCGCAAAGGCGAAGGCCGCTTCGCGCGCATTTCCTGGTATGAGGCGCTGGACACCATTGCCGCACGTTTCAAAGCCGTCGCCGCCGAAAACCCGCAGCAGATCCTGCCGGTCAGCTACGCCGGCACCATGGGCATGGTCAACTACGCGTCGATGGACCGGCGCTTTTTCCATCGCCTCGGTGCCAGCCTGCTCGAACGCACGCTGTGCTCATCGGCCGGCAAGGCCGGTTCGAAAATCACGCTGGGCGGTTCCGTCGGCAGCGATCCGGAACAGGCGGAACACTCGAAACTGATCATCATCTGGGGCTCCAACCCGGTGATTTCCAATCTGCATTTCTGGACCCGCTGCCAACAGGCCAAACGCCGCGGCGCGAAGCTGGTGATCATCGATCCGCGCCGCAACGAAACCGCAGAAAAATGCCACCAGCACATCGCCCTGTATCCGGGCACTGACGCCGCGCTGGCGCTGGCGATGATGCACGTCATCATCGTGGAAGGCCTGACCGACGCCGACTACATCGACAAACACACGCTGGGTTATACCGAACTCGTTGCACGGGTACAGGAGTGGACGCCGCAACGCGCTGCTGCCATTTGCGGCATCACTCCCGAAGAAATCATCAACCTCGCCCGCGAATACGCGCGCACCCGGCCGGCGATGATCCGCATCAACTTCGGTCTGCAGCGTCATGCCGGCGGCGGCATGGCCGTGCGCACCATCACCTGCCTGCCCGCGCTGACCGGCAGCTGGCGCGATGCCGCGGGCGGCGTGCTGCTGATGACCAGTGATTTCTACGGCTTCAACCATCAGGCCCTGGAACGCCCCGACCTGATCCGCGGCGAACCGCGCAGCATCAACATCGCCGCGCTGGGTGATGCGCTCACCGCGGCAACGCCCCCGGTCAAGGCCGCCTATGTTTACAACAACAATCCTGTCGCCGTCTGTCCGGATTCCCGCAAAGTCATCGCCGGATTCCTGCGTGAGGATCTGTTCACCGTGGTCCATGAAATTTTCCAGACCGACACCGCTGACTATGCCGACATCCTGCTCCCGGCAACAACGCAGCTGGAGCACACCGATCTCCACAAGTCCTACGGCCATCTTTATGTGCAGGCCAACCAGCCGGCGATTGCTCCGGTCGGCGAAGCCAAAGCGAATGCCGAGGTGTTCCGCCTACTGGCGGCGCGCATGGGCTTTGACGATCCCTGCCTGAGCGACAGCGACGAGGACATCTGCCGCCAAGCGCTGGACTCGAAAGCGCCGGCGCTGAACGGCATCAACTGGGAATCCCTGAAGACAAGCGGCTGGCAGCGCTTGAATGTGCCGGCAGCCCCTTTCGCGCAAGGCGGTTTCCCGACGCCTTCCGGCAAATGCGAGTTCTACAGCGCAAGTGCGAAAACCATGGGGCTGGACCCGCTGCCGGGTTTCACGCCGCCGCGCGAAAGTCCGGCCAATCCGTCGGAACTGTCGCAGCGCTATCCGCTGGCCTTCATCTCACCGCCGCACCGGCATTTCCTCAACTCATCCTTCGCCAATCTCGATTTCTCGCTGAAGGACGCCGGTGTGCCGACGCTGGAAATCCATCCCGATGACGCCGCTGCGCGCGGCATCACTGAAAACACTGAAGCCCGTGTCTTCAACGACCGCGGCGAATACACGGTGCGCGCAAGGATTACCGACCGCGTGCGGCGCGGTGTGGTGTCGGCACCTTCAGTGTGGTGGAAAAAACTGTCGCCGGACAAACGCAACGCAAATGAACTGACGTCGCAGGCGGTTGCGGATATGGGTGGTGCGGCGACTTATTATGACTGCTTGGTTGATGTCGCTCCAGCCATATAACCCTGCCTGAAAACAAAAAGCCCGCGACTGCGGGCTTTTTGTTTTGTATTTTCAAAAATTTACCGTGTCACGGTCGGCTTCCAGCGATAAGCTCGCGCACAGGCCTCACCCATCAGCATCTCCCGCTCGCTGGCGCTGATGCGATCGGTCAGACGGAACGGTTCGACTGCCTGCTCGTAATTTACGACCGCAAACGCACGGGTCCAATCGGTACCCCACAGACAGCGCTCGAAGCCCCAGGCGTCAAAAACGCGGGCCAGTGGATCCCAGATATCCGGGAAGGGATAAGGCTTCTGCGAAAGCGTGCAAGCGCCGCTGACCTTGATCACCAGGTTCGGACGCTTCGCCAGTTCAAGCACCTTGGGCAGATCGGCCCAGGGCTGTGCCGCCAGCGCGGAAGGATCATGCGGCTGCAGGATACCGAGATGGTCGATGATGAAACGCACATCCGGGTGTTTGTCGATCAGTGCAGTGCCGGCATCGAGATTGCCCCAGCACAGGATGTTCACCGGAAAGTCATGGCGCACCGCGGCGCGCAGAATGCGCTGCAGGCCGGGATCGTCGGGGCTGCGGCCTGAATCCTTTTTGAGGATGACCCGGATGCCCACGGTGCCCGGTGATTTCTTCCATTCGGCAACAACCTCTTCCGCTGCGGGGTCATCGGGGTTGATCGGCTTGACCAGCGCGAATTTGCCGGGGTGGGCCTTCTGCACTTCGACGGCATAACTCGCGTCGTAGCCATACATCGAAAACGAGGAAATGAAAATGGCGCCGTCGATGCCAAGTTTGGTCATCGCCGCGACCATCTCGTCGCCGGTCGCGGACGGCGGCCAGTTCGGCACGCTCTGCCAGGGACGTTTCGGGGTGTTGGCTTCGTAGGCGTGAATCTGCGAATCAATGATCATGGTTGATGCTCCAGTAAAGCGAAATTAACGGACGCCGAGCAGCGACACTTCAAACACCAGCGTCGCATTCGGCGGGATCACACCGCCGGCGCCGCGCGCACCATAGGCAATCGACGACGGGCAGGTCAGTCGGGCCGAGCCGCCGACTTTCATCAGCGCCACGCCTTCGGTCCAGCACTTGATCACGCCGGTCAGCGGAAACTCTATGGGCTCACCACGGCTGTGGGAACTGTCGAACTCGCGGCCGTCGGGAAACATGCCACGGTAATGCACGCGCACTGTTGACGATGCGGTCGGTTGCGCGCCATTGCCTTCCTTGACCATCAGGATGACCAGGCCGCTGGGCGTCACCTTGGCACCCGGCTCCTTGGCCGCAGCAGCAAGCGCCTTGTCCGGAGCCTGCGCGAGGACCGGCGCTGCAGTTTGAAACAAGCCGGCAAGAGCGCAGGTAACAACAAATTTCGGTACATTGATTTTCATGAAAAGGTCCCGTTGTTCAGGTTTTTTTCGGAATAACGATCTGGGTCTGGGTGACGATGGCGACCTTGGTGCCGTCCATATTGCTGACGGTGGTTTGCCACACCATCGTGGTGCGACCGATATGCAGCGGCACGGTGTGTGCCTGGAGTTTTTCGCCCTCGCCAGCGGCGAAAAAATTGGTTTTGGATTCCAGCGTCGTAGTGCGGTAACCCTCAGGCAGATTGGCCAGCGTGCCGATGGCTCCCAGCACGTCGGCAAACGACATCAGGATGCCACCGTTGATACGGCCGCTGCGGTTGATATGGTCTTCGCTGACCGTCATTTCCGCGGTAATGCCTTTGCGCGTCAGCCGCTTCAGATGAAGATGCAGCGAACGGCCCATGCCCACCGACAGCGACTGCTCGATCATCGCGCGGTTGGCCGGCTGCAAGTCAACCTTCGCCGGCATGCGCGCCGCGGCGCTTTTCGGTTTTGCGGCTTTGGTTTTTGTGACCTTGGTTTTAACGGCTCTGGATTTTTTTGCAGTGCTCAAAGCAATTGTCCCTGTAATGGCATCGGCACGAGTATAGCCGAGGCGGCGACCTCCTCCATCAGCGCGGCGTCATCATTGCGCACGCTGTTGACCCGCGGACTGACACGGTGCATCTGCATCGCCACCGGATCATAAGGCTGCAGCAACGCCTCCAGTCCGCGCGCGCCGGTGTTGCGTGGATCGAGCCATTGGTCGTAGGCGCTTTCAGCCACGATTACCGGCATGCGGTCGTGGATAGGCGCCATCAGCGCATTTGCCGCCGTTGTCAGCACGGTGAAGGTTGTCATCGCCGGCGCTGCCGCATCGCCCGGCCGGTATTCATACAGTCCCGCCACTGCGAACAGATCGTCGTCCTGCATGCGGAAGTAATATGGCGTTTTCGTGGTGCCATTACGTTGCCATTCGTAAAAACCGTTCATCGGCACCAGACAGCGGCGACGCCGGTACGCTTCGCGGAAAGTCGGCTTTTCGGCAACCGTCTCGGCCCGCGCGTTGTTGAGCGGCGCGCCCTTGCCCGGCGTCTTCGACCAGGCCGGCACAAACCCCCAGCGCATCAGCGTCAGCTGCGGACCGCGTTCGGCATCGATGCAATACACCGGCAGATCCTGCATCGGCGGAATATTAAAGCGCGGCGCATGGTCGATCTCTGCACCGCGAAACGCCAGCTTGTCGCCCTGCTTTCTTGTTTTAGGCCCGCGCAGGGCATACCGTCCGCACATGGCTGCATTTTAAGCCACGCGCTGCGCGCGAACGAATTCCATAAATAATTGTTTTTATTGAATAATTTTTTACTTGCTGGCGCCGGCGATTCTTGGCGTAATAGCGGCCACCATGAGAACCCCAATCAACGGCGCAAGCCTCCAATACGAAATCATCGGCAGCAGCGGTCCCTGGGTCGCACTGTCGCCCGGCGGCCGCCGTACGATGGCCGCCGTCAAGTCACTGGCGCAGCACGTCGCCGCCGGTGGTTATCGCGTGCTGATCCATGACCGGCGCAGCTGTGGCGCTTCGGAAGTGCTGCTGGGCGGCGACGCGGCCGAACATGAAGTCTGGGCCGATGATCTTTATGCCTTGCTCAAGCAACTGGGTGCGCTGTCGGCCGAATCTCGCGTTTTCGTGGGCGGGAGCTCTTCCGGCTGTCGCATGTCACTGGCGTTTGCCTTGCGTTATCCGCAAGCGGTGCGCGGCCTTCTGCTGTGGCGCGTCACCGGCGGCACCTTCGCCGCGCAACGGCTTGCCCGAGAGTATTACTCGCAATACATCACCGCCATGCAAAACGGCGGCATGGCCGCGATGTGCGAAACGCCGCATTTCCGCGATCTGATCGCCGCTTATCCGCCGAACCGCGACAAGCTGATGGCAGCCGATCCGCAGGCCGTGATTGCGGCGATGACGCGCTGGAGCAAGGGTTTCATCGATGAAGCCGGTTATCCGGTGATCGGCGCCACCGAGGCGCAGCTGCGCTCAATCCAGGCGCCGACCTGCGTCATTCCCGGTAACGACAACACACATCCCAAAGCCGTCGGTGAAACCCTGGCGCGCCTGCTGCCCGACTCCACGCTGAACATCCTGTTTGCCGAACATCAGGATGTCGATGTCGTGCCGCCCGAATCCTGGGCTATCAAGGAAAAGGAAATGGCGACGATGCTGCTGGCCTTCCTGAACAGCCGGAGCCGCTGAGCCGTCAGGACTTGTAGTCCGGATAACGCTTCTCGACCAGCGCAAGACTCGCCACCCAGTCGCGGCTTTCCGCGTCGTAGACGCCCATGCGGCCAAATTTGGCGGCGCGCGCCATACACACCTCATGATCCGGCAGGATCAGCTTGCCGCCGCCGGCGAGTGCGCCGACCTGCGCGCGGCAGGCCAGTTCAAAGAAGTGGTGATAGATATAGGCCTCGGGCAAAGTCTTGCCGCAAACCAGCGCACCGTGATTCTCCAGCAGCATGGTCCAGTGATCGCCCAGCGCCGCCGCCAGCTGATCCGCGCCTTCGCGGGTGGTGTCATCGGTCAGATTGGGATAACGCGCAATGCGGTTATAAAAACGCATCGCCTGCTGGGTCAGCGGCAGCAGGCCGTGCTGTTGCGCCGACACCGCAAGATTCGCCGGCGAATGGGTATGCACTGCGGCATTGATTTCCGGCCGCGTCCGTAATACTGCAGCATGCAGGTTGTAAGCCGCAGGACTGGCCTTGAACGGCGACACGCCAACCTGGCGGCCTTCGAGGTCATACTTCACCAGATTCGAAGCTGTCACCTGCTCCATCAGCAAATTGTCGGCCTTGACCAGAAAATGCTCGGGCTCCCCGGGCACTCGAGCCGAAATATGGTTGTACGTCAGATCGACAAACACGAAATGCGCAACCAGCCGGTGCGCTGCCGCCAGTTCACAGCGCGCCTGCCATTCCGCCTCGGAAATGCCTGTTCGTGACACACGAGGACGTGCGGTGCGCGTCGTAGCATGTTTTTTCTTCGACCGGGTGGCCATGGCGGTTCAGTCGACCTTGGCGCCGGAAATGCGCACGACTTTTTCGTATTTCTCCATGTCACGCCTCACGAAGGCCGTGAACTCCTCAACCGTACTGCCCACCGGATCGGCGCCGAGCGCAATGAACTGCGACTGCATCTCCGGCGTCTTCACGGTTTTGACCAGTGCGGCATTGACGCGGTTGACGATGTTGCGCGGTGTTTTGCCCGGCGCGAACATGCCGAACCAGTTCACTGCCTCAAAACCCGGCACGCCGGATTCATGGATGGTCGGCACGTCGGGCAACTGCGGCGAACGCTGCAGACTGGCAATGCCCAGCACGCGGATCTTGCCGGTCTTGATGTAACCGACGATCGGCGCAACGGAGTTGAACATCATGTTCATATGGCCAGCGAGCACGTCGGTCACCGCCTGCGGTGCGCCCTTGTACGGCACGTGAACAATGTCGATGCCGGCCATCTGCTTGAACAATTCACCGGCAAGATGGTTGGCGACGCCGTTACCGGCCGAGGCATAGTTGAGCTTTCCCGGCTGCGATTTCGCCAGCGCAATCAACTCCTTGATGGTTTTCGCCGGCACCGAAGGATGGGTCATCAGCACAAAAGGCCCGATCGAAATCAGGCTCACCGGAGCGAAATCGCGGATGGTGTCGTAGGGAATGCCTTTGCGCATATGCGGCAGGATGGTTAGCGCGCCGGGGCTGCTGATGAACAGCGTGTAGCCGTCAGGGGCTGATTTCGCCGCGATCTCGGCGCCGATGACGCCTCCGCCGCCCGCGCGATTGTCAGCCACCAGTGACACGCCGAGCTGTTGCGACAGACCCGGGAACACCAGACGCGCCGTGACATCGGGCGTTGCGCCCGCAGGTACCGAAAGAATCACACGGATCGGCTTGTCAGGCCATTCGGCAGCCTGCGCAGCAAATGCTGCCAGTGCCATGACTACAGACAACGCTGCTTTAAGCGTTGTTTTCATAGAAAATCCCCCTGACTTCCTGAGTGAGCGATGCATGGTAACGGTTCGCCGCCTGCCGGTAAAATCCGATCTAGGCCTCATTTAATTCATCACCAGACACCCACCGGAGGAATTCTCATGGCAGCAGGCAAGGAACTCGCAGGCAAGGTCGCACTCGTCACCGGCGCTTCCCGCAATATCGGGCGCGCCATCGCGATCGCACTGGCCGAAGCCGGCGCCGCCGTCGCCGTCAACGCGCGCACCGCCAAAGCGGATGCCGACGCCGTGGTCGCCGAAATCCGCGCCGCCGGCGGCGTAGCGGAAACCTATATCGCCGATATCGCCGACAGCAAAGCCGTCAACACCATGGTCGCCGACATCACCCAAAAACACGGCAAGGTCGACATGCTCATTCTCAATGCGTCGATCCGCAAGGAAACCGCGTTCATCGACATGAGTTATGAGGAATGGCGCAGCCTGCTGTCGATCACCCTCGACGGTTCCTTTTTCTGTACCAAGGCCTGCCTGCCGTCGATGATCGCAGCCGGCGGCGGCAGCATCGTCACGCTGGGCGGCATGACCGCGCTCTCCGGCGCCAAGAAACGCGTGCACGGTTCTGTCGGCAAACACGGCCTGTGGGGCATGACGCGCGCGCTCGCCAAGGAACTCGGCGAACACCAGATCAACGTCAACTGCGTGGCGCCGGGACAGATGGATACCGCACGCGCGGCGGACCGTTCGGAACGCGCCCCGGTCACCAATGTACCGATGGGGCGGCGCTCAACGCCGGAAGAAGTGGCGGGGATCGTGCGTTATCTGTGCACGCCCGCCGGCCGCATGATCAGCGGGCAGCTGATCTATGTCGACGGCGGCCAGCAGATGTTCTAGGAAGGAGCCAACTGCGCGCCGCGTAGCAAGTCCTCCTGGGGGACGGTGCGTTGGCGGCGTCGCGCGGTGCTCGTAGCCTCGCCTATCGGACTAGATATGTCTCGGCTACTGTGCTCCATGCTCCTTGCCCTCACACCGCTCGCTAGGGCTCTTAATTTCTTTCAGCAGGGATAACTCAAACCGCTGCACCTTCATGCATGAACTGCAGCCGCGCCAGATGGGCATACAGCCCGTCGGCGCGCAGCAGTTCATCATGGGAGCCAGTGGAATGCAGATGGCCGCGCTCCAGCACCAGGATACGGTCGGCGGTACGCACTGTGGCCAGGCGGTGTGCGATCACCAGAGTGGTGCGGCCGCGCGACAGACTCTCCAGCGCCGCCGCGACCTGACGTTCGCTTTCGGCGTCGAGTGAACTCGTCGCTTCATCCAGCAGCAGGATCGGCCGGTCCGCCAGCAGCGCCCGCGCAATCGACAGCCGCTGGCGCTGACCGCCGGACAGCCGCACGCCGCGTTCACCGAGCTCGGTATCCAGCCCCTGCGGCAGACGCTCGATGAATTCCATTGCATGCGCGGCTTCACAGGCGGCACGCACTTCGTCGAGGCCGGCCTCGGGTCGGCCGAAACGCACGTTCTCGGCGACACTCGCCGCGAAAATCACCGGGTCCTGGGACACCAACGCAACCGATTTTCGCAGTTGCAGGGGTTCGCAATGGCGCAGGTCGGCGCCGTCAATCAGCACACGTCCGCGCTGCGGATCGTAAAAGCGCAGCAGCAGCGCGAAAATCGTTGTCTTGCCCGCGCCGGAAGGACCGACCAGCGCCACGCGCTCCCCCGGATGCACGGAAAAATCCAGCATGGACAGCGCCGGTGCATCAGGGCGCGTCGGATAGGCAAAGCTGACCTTGTCGAAACGGATTTCGCCGCGTGGCCTCGCCGGCAGTTGAATAGGCGGCTCGGCTATGGTCAGCGCTGATTTTGCATCCAGCAATTCCATCAGGCGTTCCGTCGCGCCTGCGGCGCGCTGGATTTCACCCCAGACCTCCGACACCGTACCCGCACCGCTGGCAACCACACCGGCGTAAAACACAAAGGCCGAGAGCTGCCCCGCCGTGAGTCGCCCTTCAAGAACATCATGACCGCCGATCCACAGAATGACGCCGACGGCGCAGAACGCGATCAGCATCACCGATGCGATCAGCCAGGCCTTGACGCGGACGCGTTCGACGCCCGAAGCGCAGGCTGCCGCGATGGCGGCGTCAAAAGTCTCTGCCGTCCGCGGCTCATGACCATAAGCCTGCACGGTACGGATCTCGTGCATCGCCTCATCAACCTGCGCCGACACTTCAGCGACGCGGTCCTGGTTGCTGCGCGACAGCCGGCGCACATAACGACCCAGCAGCAGGATCGGGATCAGCGTGGCCGGTACGCCGAGCACAATAAGGAGCGCCAGCCGCGGGCTGGTGGTGAACAGCAGCACCAGCGCGCCGATCATCATCAGGCCATTGCGCAGCAACATCGACAGGCCAAAACCGATGACCTGGCGCAGTTGCTCGCTGTCGTTGGTAACCCGCGACACGATATCGCCGGTACGCGTACTGTCGAAAAACGCCGGAGAAAGCGTCAGCACATGCGCAAACACCACGCGACGCAGATCAGCGATCACCCGCTCGCCGGTGCTCATCATCAGGTAAAAACGGGCGTAGGTGGACACGGCCAGCACCACGGCAATTGCAATCACACCGGCCAGCGCGGCATTGAGCATCGCCGGATTGCCGCTGCCGAAACCGGAATCGATGACGAACCGCAGCCCCTGCCCCAGGGCCAATACAGAACCGGAGGCGACCAGCAGCGCGCCAAGCGCGATCATCACGCGGCCGCGATACGGCTGCAGAAAACGTATCAGGCGGCGCAGTTGGGCGACATCGCCTTTCACTGCGACAGGATCAGCGGCGTTCAACTGTCACCATCTCAGATTCGCGGCAGGCGCGGTACGTGCATGCGCACACCAAGCTGCGCCGCTTCCAGCGTGACTTCCGCTGGCTTCACTGCCGCCACTTCGATTTCATATTCCCCGTCGGCCGGAATGTCGACCTGCAGCATGGGCTGCACCAGCAAGGACGGCGGACCCGAGGATTCGACCGGCGGCAATTCGGGACTGTTGACTTGGAATTCGCCGATCTTGGTAGTGCCGTCGCTGCCGCGCAAGGTCACCCGGTAGGTATTCCAGCGACCATGCTCTTCCCGCTTGCCCCAGGCAAAATCGGCATACAGCGTGAAAGCCACGGGACTCATGTCCGCCTTCAGCAGAATACGCACCGGCGCATAACCGCCGTCGGCCTTGCGCGGCAGCGGAATGCGGGCAACTTCTTCTCCGCGGAGCAGCCCATCACATCCCGCGAGCGCAAACACGGAAACCAGCGCGAACGCCGCAACAGCGAGCGTTCGCGCCCGCATCAGTTTTTCACCTTGCCGAGGAAATCCAGCATCGCCTTGTTGAATACCGCCGGTTGCTCGACATTGGACAGGTGGGCCGCCGACGGGATGATCAGCAGTTCCGAGCCGCGCAGGTTGGAGTGGATCTGACGCGCCATTTCCGGCGGCGTGCCGTGATCCTGATCGCCGACGATGACCAGCGCCGGGCAGTTGATGTCCTTCAACTGATCAAGCACATCAATCTTGGCAATGGCTTCACAGCAGCCGGCAAAACCAGCCACCGGCGTGTTGCGGATGTCGTTGCCGATTTTTTCCATGACGGCGGGCTGTGCTTTGCGGAAGGGATCGGTGAACCAGCGCCCCAGCGTGCTGTCGACCAGCGCACCCATGCCCTGCTCCCGCGCCATCTTCACCCGCTCACCCCACATCTGCTCGGCATTGGGCGGCCGGCGGCTGGTGGTGTCGGCGAGGATCATGCTGCTGAACACGCCGGGATATTTCAGCGCATAGGTTTCGCCGATCATGCCGCCCATCGACAGGCCGATCCAGTGCGAATGTTTGACGCCCAGGGATGCATACAGTCCGTGCAGATCGTCGGCCATCTGCTCCAGCGTGTAGGTCACATCCGGTGCGTCGCTGGCGCCGTGGCCGCGGGTGTCGAAACGCAAGACCTTGTAACCCTTGGATACCAGCAGTTTCGCCTGGTCATCCCACATCGACAGATTGCAGGCCAGCGAATGTGACATCGTCACCCAGGGGCCGTCGCCCTCAATGACACAGTTGATTTCAATACCGTTGGTTTTGATTTTCATGGTCTTTCCTCTCACTGTGCTTTGATATTTCCGGCCTTGGCCAGCTTGGTGAATGTCGCGATGTCGGATGCAATCAGCTTGTCAAAACCTTCCGGCGTGGTCGGTGACGGCTCAAGGCCAATCGGTGCCCAGCGCCGCTTTACGTCGTCTTCGCTGAGAATGCGTTTGACCTCGCGGTTGAGTTCGGCAATCACCGGCGCCGGTGTCTTCGCGGTGGTAACGAGACCGAACCACAGGATCGCGTCATAACCGGGCACGCCGGAATCGGCGATGGTCGGCACATCCGGCAGCAGCGCATCACGCTTCAGCGACGAGACGCCCAAGGCGAGCAGCTTGCCGTCGCGCACCTGCGGCACGGCATTGGCAATCGGCGCCATGAAAAACTGCACGCGGCCGGTCAGCGCTTCGGCCAGGGCCTCGGGGATGCCCTTGAAGGGAATATGCACGACATCGAGTTTCGCCATGCTTTTCAGCAGTTCACCGGCGAAATGCGTACCACTGCCGATTCCAGCCGAGGAAAAATTCATCGAACCCGGTTTGGCGCGAGCCGCGGCAAACAGATCTTTCAGCGAACGAAAGCCGGAGGGCGAAGTCACCAGCACATACTTCGACACTGCCGACAGCGAGATGCCCATCAGGTCGCGGCGCGCGTCATACGGCAGCTTGTCGTAAATCGCCGGCGCCACGGCATGCGCCGAGGACACCGACAGCAGCGTATAGCCGTCGGGGTTGGCGGTTGCGGTCAGATTGGCGGCGATGGTGCCGCCGGCGCCCGGCCGGTTGTCAACGATGACCTGTTGCTTGAATTCTTCGGTGAGTTTCTGTGCGAGATAACGCGCCGTGATATCGGGACCGCCGCCGGGCGTGAAGCCGACGAGAATGCGCACCGGCTTGGTCGGATATTCGCCGGCCGGCGTCGGACCGCCCTTCTGTGCCGCTTGTGCGACCGCACCGGTCGCCAGCGCAATAACCGCAATGATTTGCAGGAACCTCATGATGCCTCCGGACACTTTATGGAATTTTTCGGCGGGGGTTTGTTAAAAACCCCGGGCCGTGACTATACCAGTCGCCGCAGGGCAATACAGCATGTGGACGAGCCTGCGGGCATGGTCGCAAGGACGCGCATTCCCCGTTATGCTTGCGGCTCCTTTTTTTCAGGGGCGCGGAGTCCGCACATGAGCATGAGGGCAACAACAGAACTCGCCGGCAAAGTCGCGCTGGTCACCGGTGCGGCGAAAAACCTTGGCCGAGCCATCGCACTGGAACTGGCCGCTGCCGGTGCCAAAGTCGCAATCAACGCCCGTGCCTCGCGTGCCGAAGCCGACGCTGTTGCCCAGGAAATCCGTGCGGCCGGCGGTACGGCTTGCGTATTCCTCGCGGATATCGCGGATGCCGCCGCCGTACAGCGCATGCACGCGGCAGTCGCCGCCGAACTCGGTGCGGTCGATATTCTGGTCCTCAATGCCTCGGTGCGTCGCGAGATTCCGTTCATGGAAATGAGCTTCGATGAATGGCGGCAGGTGATGGGCATCTCTCTCGACGGCTCCTTCCATTGCATCCAGGCAGTACTGCCCGGCATGCTGAAAGCGGGACGCGGCGACGTGATCACGCTCGGTGGTGATACCGCGCTCAACGGCGCCGTCGGCAAGGTACACAGTTCTGCCGGAAAAAGCGGTCTCGCCGGCATGACCCGCGCGCTGGCGCGGGAATTTGGTCCGCAAGGCATCCGCTTTAACTGCGTCTCGCCGGGGCACTTCGACACTGTACGCGTCGGTAAGCGCGCCGAGCGGCCTGCCGCGACCGGACATATTCCGCTGGGCCGTTATGGCGAACCCAAGGAGATCGCTGCCACCGTACGTTTCCTGTGCAGCCCCGGCGCCGGTTTCATCACCGGCCAGACGATCCATGTCAACGGCGGCCAGTGGATGTTTTAATATGAAAATATTATTCAATAAAAACATATACTTATATAGGATATTGCAATGACTACCCGACACCCCGAACGTTTCCCCGCAATTCCGCCCGAGCAATGGAACGATGAGCAGAAAAAAGTTGCCGCCGCCATCGCATCCGGCCCGCGCGGCGAAGTGCGCGGCCCCTTCCTCGCGCTGCTGCGCAGTCCCGGCCTCGCGCACACCGTGCAGCAGGTCGGCGAATATCTGCGCTTCAAATGCCCGCTCGACCGGCGCATTGCGGAAATGTCGACGCTGATGGCCGCGCGTCACTGGACGCAGCAATATGAATGGCAATCGCATTACAAACACGCAATGAAAGCCGGGCTCAATCCGGCAATTGCACAGGCCATCGCCGAAGGCCGACGTCCGACCGGCATGGCGGCTGACGAAGAAGCGCTGTACGACATGCTCACCGAAGTGCTGCACAACCAAAGCGTTTGCGATGCGACCTATGCCCGCGCGCTCGGCGTGTTCGGTGAACAGGGTGTGATCGAACTGGTCGCCATCGCCGGTTATTACGCGATGCTGGCGATGGTCCTCAACGTCGGCCGCAAGGCCTTGCCGGCCGGACAGGAACCGCAGCTGCCCTGGTTCCCGAATTGAGCTGAAGCAGCGCATGCTGCAGTTCCTGTTGCTGCCGGCCCTGCTGGCGGGACATTCGTTTGCATCGATGGCGGTGCTGGTGCTGCCGGCAGTGGCGCCGGCGGTCGCACACGATTACGGCTTCGACCCGTCACTGATCGGTTACCAGATCAGTCTGGTCAGCCTCGGCATGGTGGTAACGCTGACGCTGCTCGGCAGCACTACACGCCGTTACGGTGCGGCGCGCACCAACCAGCTGGGCCACGCACTGACGGCCACCGGCATGCTGGTGCTGCTGATTCCCTACAGCCTATTTCTGATCATCGGCTCGCTGGTGATCGGACTCGGCTACGGGATGATCACGCCGTCAGCCTCGCACCTGCTGATGCGTTACACCCCGCCGCAGCGGCGAAGCACGGTGTTCTCCATTCACCAGACCGGCATCCCCGCCGGCGGCATGCTCGCCGCACTGATTGCGCCGGCGGTGACGATTTACGCCGGCTGGCGCTGGGCGGTGGTGCTCAGCGCACTGCTGCTGTTTGCCGTGGTGTTTTTGATGCAAAGCGGCCGCCGCCAATGGGATGACGACCGCGACCGCAATGCACCGGTGGCGACGCCGAATCCGCTCGCCGGCGCCATTGCCATCTGGCAACAACATGAGCTGCGGCTGATCACCATCGCCGGCAGCTGTTTCTCTTGGGCGCAGTTCTGCGCGGCAACTTTTGCTGTGGTCGCCTGCGTCGAAACCCTGGGCATGAACCTGGTGGCGGCGGGCACCGTGCTGACCGTGGTGCAGGTTGCCAGCGCTTCGGGCCGCGTGCTGATCGGCTGGATCACCGATCGCGTCGGCGACACGGCACGCGTGCTCGCCTGGAATGCCGGAATACTGACCGTGTTTACGCTCGGCGGCCTCACCATCCATGCCGGCACCCCGCTGCTGATCGTTTATCTGCTGTTTGCCGTACTCGGTGCAACATCCGGCTGCTGGCCCGGCGCCATCTTGGCCGAAGTCGGACGGCTGGCACCGCAGGGTCAGGTGAGTCTGGCGATCAGCGGCTCGCTGGTGATCACCAACGTCGGCAAATTCATCGGCCCGATCATTTTTGCCAACGTCTATGCGCTGACGCGCAGCTACGGCATCGCTTTTGCATCGCTGGTGGTACCGGCGTCCGTCGCGCTCTACTGCCTGTTTGCCGCAAGACGCGGCAAATCAAACCCCGCCTAGGCGAGAATCTGGCTGACCTGCTCCTGGCGCAGCAGTTCGTAGACAAAAGCTTCCAGCTCCGGCCCCAGCGCGTCGCGCACCGACAGCATGCCGATGGGCCAGCCGTCCTTGACCACCGGCAAATGACGGAAACGGCCGTCATGCATGATCGCCAGCGCATGGGCGAAGGACTGGTCGGGTGTGATGCATTTGGGATTGGCGGTCATCACCACGCTCAGCGGCGTGGTTTTGCTGTCGAGGCCGGCGGCGACCACACGGAACAGCGCATCGCGTTCAGTGAACACGCCGACCAGGCGGCCGTTGTCGACCACCATCATTGCGCCGACGTTACGCTGCTTCATCTGCCGCGCGGCTTCCGCCACGGTCATGCTGCCCGGTGCAGTCAGCAGCTTCTGTCCGGCAATAATGTCATTGATCGTGCGTTCGGCCATGTCAACCTCCGTGCGCTGCAGTCGGAAAATTCCGGGGTATCGGGTATTGCGGAATACTTCAAGATTTCACGGAAGCGCCGCAAGAGCGTCGCTCCGGAATCATGCTACGCCGCGACCGCGCCAGGGTCAAACGCCGGAACAGCCTTCGCGCATGTAAACCGGCAAATCCATCGACGGCGGCCGGCGGCCCGGGATGTCATAAATCATCTGCGCGACATAACCGCGGTGATAATTGGTGTGCATCACGACGTGCAGCAGGATCTCACCGCGCGTCATGACGCCGCGATTGCCGCCGATCAGCATGTAATTCACGGTTTCGCCCAGACTGGCCGTTGTCTGCCGGTCCGCCCAATCGACGTACCAGGCATCAATCTCCTGCTGCAACGTCCACAGCCCGGACAGCGGCGGATGATCCTTGGTGTTGCGCGCATCATAACCGTGATCACGCCCTTCAAGGTGCGCCTGCCAGATGCGGTCGATGACGTAGATATGGTTCAGCGTGTGCACCATGTTCTTGAAGAGTGACGGCCGCGGCTTGGCGATTTCTTCTTCAGGCAGGGCCGCGACCGCGTCGAACATCACCTTGTTTGACCACTGCGCGTAACGGGCCATCATGCGTGCTTCATTGAAATCCATTTTCTGGCACTCCGGAATGTATGATTGATTGGCGCAGCCGGAAATTACGCGGCGATGCCGATCTTGCGCTGCAGGTCACCGATGACTTGGGCCCAGGAGCGCTTGCGCCAGCGCACGCGTTCACCGATCGGTTTGTTCTCGACATCGGCATGGACCTTCATCGCCACGAATACCGGACCGGGTTTACCGAGAATTTCCGGCAGCGCGGCGACCGCAGCATCGAGTTCGGTAAACGAGTAGGTGCGCGGATAACCGGCACCCTTCGCCAGCATTTCATAGTTGACGTTTTTGGCGTTCGGCACCGGCTGGCCGCCGGTGGTGGCGTAACACTCGTTGTCGAGCATGAAATGGTAAAAGTTCAACGGCTTCTGCTCGGCAATGGTCAGCAGGATGCCCAAGCCCATCTGCACATCACCTTCGGAATCAAACAGCACCACCCGGTGCTTGGGCTGCGCCATTGCCAGACCGAAGGCAAACGCCGCGTGGCCGCCCATCGCCGGATCACCCATCGGCAAATCGAGATCCGGCTTGTCGCTGATCTTGACCCAGTGTTTGCCGCCACGGCCGGGGACCACGATGGCGTCGCCGCGATGCGGCAGGAAGGCCTTGAGAAAATCTTCAGTATGAAACATGTAATGTGCGCTCCTAGCCGTTGAACTGGTATTCGTCGCCAACGAGTACGGCCACCGGTCGTTTTGTTTTCTTGGTTTCATTGAAGGCGAGACTGATGCGGTCGGCATCAGCGTCACTTTCGACGAGGTAATAGTTGATGCGGAAAGCGTTGAGGAAGGGCTCGGTATAAACCGATGCGGTATCCGCGGTGGGCGCACCGTGACGCGTCCAGCCGCGCATGCCGACGACAAATACCACCGGGATTTCGAGTCCGAACAGCCAGCCGCGGATGGAATCACCCGACTCCATCAGGCCGGTGTTCTGGATCAGCACCACCGGCACCGCACCGCCGACCGCGAGGCCCGCCGCCACCGAACATGCCAGGCCTTCGCGCGGCACCGCCACCAGCGTCAGCGACGGTTCTGCTTTCATCAGCAGGTATAGCCAGTTGGTTTCGCTGTCGGGCAGCCATACAACGTGGGTCACGCCGTGTTTTTTCAGCTGGCCCAGAACAACATCGGGGCTCAGGTGAGCTCTGGAGGCATCGTTCATTGCTGATCCTTACCTTCAATCACCCTCAAGTTTTGATTCGATCACCACTTTGGTCCATTTGGCGATCTCGTTTTTGACATGCGCGGCAAACTGTTCCGGCGTTGCCTGTTCCACGGTGACGCCCTGGTCCTCGAGGCGTTTCTTCAGCGGTCCCGCCAGCACCTTCGCACCGTCGGCATGCAGTTTGGCCAGTACCGGCTGTGGCACCTTCGACTGCGTGCACAAGCCGTACCAGCCAGTGACGTCGTAACCCTTGACCCCGGCCTCCTCGAACGTCGGTACGTCTGGCAGCTGCGCACTGCGCACCGCAGAGGTCACACCGAGCGCGCGCACGCGACCGGATTTCACGGCAGCCAGCGGTGCACCCGCGAGATTGCCAACTGAAGACTCCATATGACCGCTCATAGCATCCGCCAGCGCCGGCGCAGCGCCTTTATACGGCACATGTACGATATTGATGCCGGTCATCGACTTCAGCAGCTCGATCGAAAGATGGGGCGAAGCGCCGACACCGGACGAACCGTAATTCAGTTTGCCGGGATTTTTGCGTGCGTAGTCGATGTACTGCTGAAGATTCCTGATCGGCAATGACGGGTGCACCATGAAAATATTGGGCACGCCGCCGATTTTGATCGGAAATGCAAAATCGCCGATGGGATCGTAGGTCAGCCGCTTGGCAAAACGTGCCGGGGTGATGGCATGCGAGCCGATATTGCACAACACCATTGTGTAACCGTCGGGCGGCGCCTTTGCCGTCGCTTCGGTCGCGATATTGCCCGCCGCGCCAGGCCGGTTCTCCACCAGCACATTGCCGCCCCACAATTCGCCCAGCGCCTGCGCCATCATGCGCGCGGTGGTATCGACGCCGCCGCCCGGCGTATAACCGACGAGAATACGCACCGGCCGTGTTCCCGGATAGTTCTGCGCATGGACCATTCCGGCCGCGAGCAATGCGGCCATCAGGATGATTTGTGCAACATGTTTCATGGCGTTCCTCTCCTCTGTGTTGCCCTTGTGATCAGGGCTTGATGTTGTTGTCCCGGATCACCTTGCCCCAGCGCTGGTACTCGGTGACGGTCCACTTCTGAAGTTCCGAGGGCGTACTGACCATCAGTTCCATCCCCAGCTGCTCGCCAAGGTGACGACGCACATCCGGCAGGTTCAACACCTTGACCATTTCGCCGTGCAGCTTGTTGATGATTGCCGGCGGTGTACGCGCCGGCGCAAAAATGCCCCACCAGGCATAAGCGGTGACATCCTTGTAACCCTCCTCGATCAGCGTCGGCACATTGGGCAGGGTCGCGGCGCGCGCATCACCCGTTGTTGCCAGCACGCGCATGCGACCGTCGTTGGCAAAAGGCGTCACCAGCGCGGTGGAACCGATTCCCATGTCGATCTGCCCGCCCATCACCGCCACCGTCATCGGACCGCCACCCTTATACGGCACATGCACGAGCCTGAAGCCGCCGCTCTGCCCGGCCAGCGTCAGCGCAAGATGACCAAGGCTGCCGGCACCGACCGTACCATAGGTCAGCGTGTCGGGCCGGGCTTTCGCCGCCCTGACGATGTCACCCATGGTTTTATACGGCTTGGCAGGATGAGTGATGATGCCGTAGGGCGCGCGCCCGACCAGCATCACCGGGGCGAGGTCCTTCAGCGTGTCGAAGGGCAGGTTCGGAATCAGCGCGGGATTCACCGCATGTGTATCAAACACAAACACATAGGTGTAACCGTCAGGGTTGGCCTTCGCCGCGATGCCGGTGCCGATAGTGCCGGAGCCGCCGGTGCGGTTGTCGACGATGAACTGCTGGCCCAGCGCGTTCGACAGCCGCGACCCTATCAGCCGCGCCAGCGGATCCACCGTGCCACCGGGCGGAAAAGGCACGATGAAACGCACCGGTTTGGATGGAAAATCCGCCGGCGCCGATGCGAATACGTGCAGCGGAAACAAGACCGCAAGCCACAACGCGGCCGCAGCGCTTTTGATCGTCTTGAAATCCATGAAACTCCCCTCCCGTCGTTTCATAAACCGCGTGTCACAAACTGCTTAATCGATTTTCGCGCCGGCCTTTCGGATCACTTCCGCCCATTTCGCGGAATCCGTGCGCACCAGCGTCCAGAATTCTTCCGGCGTTCCGGTCAGCGGCTCCGAACCCAGCGCGAGTATGCGTTCGCTGGCCACCGGCGAATGCACCGCTTTGTTAAGCCGGGTATTGAGCAAAGCAACAATTTCCTTGGGGGTGCCCGCGGGAACCACCACGCCGTGCCAGGTCGTCGCCTCGTAACCGGTAACACCGGATTCGATCAGCGTCGGCACATCGGGAAACACCGCCGACCGTTTGGCGCCGGTCACCGCCAGACCGCGCACGCGGCCGGCCTTGACATGGCCGCTGGCGGAATTGAGGCCTTCCATCATCAGTTGCACCTGCCCGGACATCAGATCGGCGATGGCGGCAGGACCGCCTTTGTAAGGCACATGCACGATCTGCGTGCCGGTCATATTCTTCAGCAGTTCGAAACCGATGTGCCCGGGCGAACCGTTGCTCGAGGAGGCATTGAACAGCTTGCCGGGATTCTGCTTTGCGTAGTCGATGACTTCGCGCATATTGCGGAACGGTGACTTCGGACTGGCCAGCACCATCATGTAACCGGTGATGGTCTGCCCCACCGGCGCCAGTTCGCGCAGTGCATCGATCTGCGGTTTGCTGACCAGATGCGGGCCGATGGCCAATGAACCGATAGGCGCGTAACCGATGGTGTAACCGTCGCGCGAAGCCCTTGCGGTGAGTTCCATGCCGAGCTGCAGCGCACCGCCCGGCCGGTTGTCGACGACCACCTGCTGGCCGAGTTCGCGCGCGAGCTCGGTGGCGACAATACGGGCGACGTTATCGGTCGAAGCGCCAACCGCCTGCGGCACGATCATGCGCACCGGGCGTTCGGGATAAGCCGACCAGGCGGGAGCCGCCAGGATCAGCGACATCAGCAACCAGACTTTACAACCCTTCGGTAACGCCGTCGTGCCCTGCATGATCGCCCCCACTGTTTAGTTACCGCTGGTGATCCCCGCAGCTTTGACCGTCTTGGTCCATTTTGCCAGTTCGGCGTGAATGAACTTGCGCGCTTCAGAAGCGCTGTTGCCCACGGGCACCGCACCCAGACGGGCGACGCGCTCTTTCACATCCGGCAGCACCAGCAGGCGCACGGATTCGGCATTCAACTTTTCAACCACTGGAGCGGGAATTTTCGACGGCCCCATCATCACCACCCATGACGTCGATTCATAACCGGGCACGGTCTCGGCAATCGGCACCGCATCCGGCAGTTCCGCGGAACGCGTCTTCGACGTGATGCCCAGCACTTTCAGGCGACCGCCCTTGATGTGCGGCAAGGTTGCGATCAGCGTATCGAACATCACATTGACCCGTCCGGCGAACAGGTCGGGATGCGCCGCAGTACTGCCCTTGTATGGCACATGCAGCATCTTGACGCCGGTCATCAGCTTGAACAGCTCCGCGCTCATATGCGGGGAAGTGCCGGTGCCGCTGGACGCAAATGTCACGCCGTCGGGCTTGGTCTTGGCCATATCGATCAGTTCCTTCACCGACCTGGCCTGAAATTGGGGATTGCTCACCAGCACCAGCGGATTGGATGCGGCGATGGTCACGAAAGTGAAATCGCGATCCGAATCGTAAGGCAGCTTGTGGATCGCCGGGTTGATGGCAAAACTCAGTGCAACCATTCCCAGGGTGTAACCATCGGCAGGCGCCTTGGCCACAATGTCGGTGCCGATAATGCCGGAGGCGCCGGTGCGGTTATCGACCACCGCGGTCACCCCCCAGGTCTGAGCGAATTTGTCGGCAAACAACCGCGCAATGACGTCCGATGCGCCTCCAGGCGGGAAGGGCACGATGATGCGGATCGGCCGTTCGGGATAAGCGGCGGCAGCCGGCAGTGACAGAACAGATGCAGCAAACAAAACCGCACAGGACATTGCAGCACAAAGGCAAAAGGCCGGTGCGGACAGGCGTGAAACTTGAGACATGTCATCCCCTCCGATGAAGGCGGCATTGTGGCGCATGTGAGACAACCGTGGAAGCTTTGCGCACCATCGTCCGTATCGTGGTACATCGCACAGCAAGCTCCCGAAAAAATACTTTTTTATCAACATCTTATAACCATGTTCAAAAATGCCGTCTCACCGCCGGGAGATCGACGCAATGCCATAGCGCCCAAATTGGCTGTGCGCCAGAATATCGACCTCGCGCCATGCGCGAACGAAACCGAAATCACGCCATCCATTGGGGGAGTACATGAGAGCAGTCCAGCAAGGGAGCAAAGACCGCGCCGCCATTCTCGCATCGCTGCCGATGCGTGCGGACGAAGATCCGTTTGTCGTCGCCATCGGCGGTTTCTACCGTCGCTGGTTCAACCTGATCGACGACATGCAGTTGCTGATCGACACCGTCGCGAAAATAAAAAGCACCGAGGACGAAGACTGGGTGCCGGTATGGAGTGCGGTGGGCGCCGAGTATGAAAAGAAAGGCGACGCCCTGCTTGCCCGCAAGGACAAGACCGGCGCACGCCAGGCCTATGTCCAGGCCAAGACCTATTACAGCCTCGCGCGTTTCCCGTCACCGTACTGGTCGGGATCGCCGATCTGCCCGCCGACGATGAGTCCGATCAAGGCGCAGTCGTATGAAGACTATCTGCGTTGCTATGAGAAATCGGCTGCGCTGCTGCCGGATCCGCCGGAAACCATTGTCGTCACCAAGAACGGCATGAAGGCGACGGGTTTTCTGCGCCTGCCGAAAGGCGCATCGAAATCGAACAAGGTGCCGGCCGTGCTGGTGATGTGCGGGGCTGACATGTACAAGGAAGACCGCGAGAAATACGCTGAAGGCGCACTGTCACAGGGCATGGCTGCGCTGGTCGTCGATGCCCCGGGAACGGGACAAACCACCTTCCCCCACGCGCCGGAATCCGTCGTTGCCTGGCAGGCTGCACTGGATGTTCTGCAAAAACGTCCCGAGATCGACGGCAACCGCATCGGCGCCTTTGGCGTCAGCCGCGGTGGCCTGTGGGTGATCCGCCTCGCTGCACATGACGCGCGCATCAAAGGCCTGATCGCCTGCGCCCCGGGCGGCGCCGGTTACTGGGGTTCTCCGGAAGAACGCGCCGAATGGCGTGCTGCAGCCTACGAACGCGCCAAGACCAACTGGTTCGGCCCGCGCGGCACGCGTCCGCCGCTGAAGGAAGTCACTGAAGAAGACCAGCGCAAGGATTTCCTGCGCTGGTCGCTGAAAGACCAGGACCTGCTGAAGAACCTGACCATGCCGATGTACCTGGTCAACGGCAAGATCGATCACCTGACCCCCATCGGCAATCTCTACATGCTGCTGGAGTCCGGCCCGGCCGACGGCCGCGTCGCCCGCGTCTATCCGGATGACGGCCATATCGCCGCGAAGAATGAACGCGAGTGGGGTCCGGCATCGTGGGCCTGGCTTCGCGGCGTGCTGACCAAAGGCATGAAACCGGCGGCAAAACGCGTGGTCAGCTTCAGGCTCAGCAAACCGGCCAAAGCCAGGTCCAAGCCTGTTACCGCCAAAAAAACCGTAAAGAAAAAAGCGAAGAAAGCAGTCGCTAAAAAGTAACAAGTAACTTCGCAGGCATCATCAAAAACGGCGCACTGAACAGTGCGCCGTTTTTGTTTGACGGTTCAAGCCAGCCACATCACGCCGCTGTGGCCCGGTCACAAAATCACTGATAACGGGTCATGAATGACATTCACCGGCCCCTCATATCCGCACTGCATAGCACCGGCAACACTTCCCCGATCGGTAAGCGCACCACCGCATCCGCGACCTCATCAAACTGCGTCGCCCCGGCATTGATGATCACCACTCGTGCGCCGGCATCGAGTGCTCGCGGCACAGCGCCGGCAACCGGATAGACCTGCAGCGTGCTGCCGATGGCGATGAACAGGTCACCTTCGGCCGCAACGGTCATCGCACGTTCAATGACTTCCGGAATCAGCTGCTGACCGAATGAGATGGTGTCGCTTTTGAGCAGGCCGCTGCATTCAAGGCATTGCGGATCTTCTTCGCCGGCACGCACGCGATCGAGCGTTTCCTGCATCGGACCGCGCCAGCCGCAGGACAGGCACATCACCCGGTGCAGGGTGCCGTGTACCTCGATCACTTTTGCAGATGAAACGCCGGCACGCTGGTGCAGGCCGTCGATGTTCTGGGTGATCAGCGCGTGAAGCTTGCCGCACTTTTCCAGTTCAGCCAGCGCTCGATGCCCGTCATTGGGGTCCGCGGTCCATGCCGGATGCGCAAGCCGCGATTGCCAGGACAGGCGACGCACTTCGGGATCGGACATGTAATAACGGATATCGGACATGCGCTCGGCCTTGGGGTTGAGCGTCCACACGCCCTTCGGTCCGCGGAAGTCGGGGATGCCGGAATCGGTGGAAATGCCGGCGCCGGTGAGCACAACCACGCGCTGCGCGGCTTTAATCCAGCCGCGGATGATGTCGAGTTCGGAATAACCGTTCATGCCCCGGATGATGCCGCAGCGCAGGGAACCGCACCATGACCGGCGGACTTCAGAGCGCCGGGGAAGCAAAAAGCCCCATTTCAACCCGGTTTCCAGCCTCAAACACCGTTTGGTCGCCGATTACGCAATTTTCCTGATGCGCCAGTTGAAAATTTAACAGTTATTGCGTCGCAACAATGTAATAAATTTATGCTCTAATAGTTACGCATCATATTGATTTGTAAACATTATAAATAATGATGTTTTTTACTGCATTGCATCATAAAGGAGCCCGCCATGAAAACCGTTACCTCTGTAACCCCCTCCAGCACGGAACTGCTGGCCCGTGTCCACCTGTCGGCAGCCGAACGCCAGCGCGCCGAAGCGGCGCTGCTGCGCGGTGAAGCACTGGCCGATCTGCTGCTGGATGCCGCACGCATCGTGAAAAGCTGGGTTGAACATCACCCGCAACATGCAAGCAATCCGCGGCAGCTGAAATCCGCCGGCTGATTCCAGCAAGCGGACGCACTGCGTAAACACATGGCGCTGCCTTGACACCGGCAACTAGCCGGTGGATGAGGTCGCGCCTGCGGCCGTTATAATCGGGCGGAAACATGCCGCTCGCCCTGCTCCTCGTCCTCATTAGTATCACCTTCATTACGATGAAGGGCAGTCGCATCCTGATGACCCTGTATGCGGTTGATCTCGGCGCGGGCCCCTTCGAAACCGGCATCCTGTTTGCGCTGTACGGCATTTTTCCTTTCCTGCTGGCAATCGCCGCCGGCCGTCTCGCCGACCGCTTCGACAACCGCCTGCTGATGTACTGGGGTCTGGGCAGTTACACCATCAGTCTGGTGCTGCCATATCTTTTCCCGTCGCTGGCGATGCTTTATTTCGTTGCGCCGCTTTGGGGTTTCACCAGCATGCTGTGGGTGGTCGCAACACAAAATCTGGTCGGTGTGTTGTCGACCACCGAGACCCGCACGCGCAACTTCAGTTATTACAGCCTCGGTGAATCCACCGGCTCGGTGATCGGCCCGATTGCCGTCGGCCTGTCCATCGACACGTTCTCCCACGTACCGACCTTTCTGCTGGTCGCCAGCATCCCGGCGATCTGCGGTCTGACTGTCGCCGTCAAGCGCGATCTGTATCCGTCGACAGCCACCGCCGGAAGCGGCACGCAGGCGCCGCGCAACATGAAAGACCTTCTCGCACTGCCGGCTATGCGCAATGCGCTGCTCTCAAACGCGGCGGTGATGACCGGTCTCGATCTGTTCAACCTGTATATGCCGATCTACGGACACAGCCTGAAATTTTCGGCAACAACCATCGGCCTGATCATGGGTGCCTTCGGTGTTGCCGCCTTTGTTACCCGCCTGTTCATTCCTCCGATTACCAAGCGCTACGGCGAACGCGCGATGCTCGCCGGCGCCTTTATTATTTCGGGCGTGGCGTTCATGGCCTTCCCTTTGACCACCAGCGCGCCGCTGCTCGCAGCCAGCGCCTTTGTGCTGGGTCTCGGCCTCGGCTGCGGCCAGCCACTGTCGATGATCTTGTCCTTCAATGCCGGACCGCCCGGCCGCTCTGCCGAAGCGATTTCGATGCGCCTCGCAGTCAGCTACGGCGCGCATGTGTTCGTGCCGCCGGCCTTCGGCGTGGTTGGCGCCGCGGTCGGCGGCGTCGCCACGATTTTCTGGACCTGCGCCGCCATCATGGGCTGCGGATCATGGATCAACCGCAGCGCAGCCGTCGCTGCCGAAAACAAGGAGAAGTCGTGATGGCCAGTTATCCCGAACTCAAGGACCGTGTCGCGCTGATCACCGGCGCGGCGCAAGGCATAGGTGCCGAAACCGCGCGGCTGTTTGCGCAGCAGGGCTGCAAAGTCGCCATCGTCGATATTGACGCGGACAATGGCAAAAAAGTCGCGGATGCCATCGGACAGACCGGCGGCACCGCGCGGCTGTTCAAAACCGACATCACCGATGCAGCCTCGGTCGAACAATGCATTGCCGGCATCGCGCAGGCGTTTGGCGGCATCGACATCGTCATCAACTGCGCCGGCGGTTACGGCCGGCTGGCCACCGTCGAGGACATGCCCATCGACGAGTGGGACCGCACAGTGACGCTGAACCTGCGCAGCGTGTTCCTGATCTGCAAGATGGCGATCCCCCACCTTAAAAAATCCAAAGCGGGACGCATCATCAATGTGTCGTCCATTTCCGGGCGCACGGTGCATGCCGCCTCGTCACCGGCCTATGGCGCAGCCAAGGCAGGCGTCACCCAGCTGACGCGTTTTCTCGCCTTCCAGCTGGGCCCCGACAACATCACTGCGAATGCGGTGGCGCCGATCACCACGCTGACGGCGCGCGTTGCGGCACTGCGCAGCGAAGCCGACATCGAACGCATCGCGTCACAGGTGCCGCTGCGCCGGCTGGCGGTACCCGAGGATCACGCGCAGGCGATGCTGTTCCTTGCCTCGGATGCCGCCGCCTACATCAACGGCGTGGTGCTGGATGTGAACGGCGGCCGCGTGATGATGTAAATTCCAACGCAGCGTCCGGCTGTGACAACGATTTTCTGGAGGAGCACCAATGTTGTTGAACCTGAATACCCTGACCCGGCTGATCTTGCTGTGCGCCTTGGTGCTGCTATCCGCGCCGGCATCGTCGGCGTCAACCTATCCCACGCGGCCGATCCGTATCGTGACTTCCGAGCCGGGCGGCGGCAACGACATCCTGGCGCGGATCATGGCCGAAGGCATCAATAGCAACTTGCCGCAGCGGGCGATCGTCGACAACCGCGGCATTGTCGCGGCGGAGATTGCCGCAAAGGCGGCACCGGACGGGCACACGCTGCTGGTCTATGGATCGAACATCTGGCTGATGCCCTTCCTGCGCAGCAAGGTGGCATGGGACCCGCTGAAGGATTTCACGCCGGTCACACTGGCAGTCCAGTTGCCGAACATTCTGGTCGTGCACCCGAACATGACCGTGAAATCAGTCAAGGAACTGATCACCCTGGCCAAATCGAAACCCGGGGAACTGAACTACGCGGCGGGCACCATCGGCGTGTCGCCGCATCTCGCCGCGGAACTGTTCAAGTCGCTGGCCGGCGTCAATCTCACCATGGTCCCGTACAAGGGCGGCGGCCCCGCGCTCAATGGACTGATCGGCGGCGAAACCAACCTGATGTTCCCCAACGCAGGCGCAGTGATGCCGCATATCCGCTCCGGCCGGGTGCGCGGGCTGGCGGTTTCAACCGCCAAACCCTCTGCACTGGTTCCCGATCTACCGACAATAGCATCGACCGTGCCGGGTTACGAAACCACGGCGGTCATCCATATGTTTGCACCGTCGGGCACACCGGTAGCCATCATCGACGTGCTGAACCGCGAGACCACGCGCACGCTGACCAGACCGGAAGTGAAGGATCGCCTGTTCAACCTCGGCGCTGAAGTTGTTGCCAGCACACCGGCGCAACTCGGTGCCTATATGCGTGCAGACATGGCGAAGATGGGCAAGGTCATCAAGGACGCGGGGATACACGAATAACGTTCCGACGCGCCGCATCAGTCGGCCGCCGGTTCGACGGTTTTTCGCTGATGCCTGCCCCCCCTATGGAAGCGACGCCCCTCAAGGGGAAACTCCTTATCACACGCAAGAATCCGGGGGGGGCAGCCTTCCGGAGACGTTACTTGTTGTTGCCAAACCCGGGCAAATACCGCGGACCGTCTTCGATGCCGTCGACCGGTGGCCCGGACATACCGTGGCTTGTGTCCTTGACCACAAAAAACCGGACATCGCCTTCAGCGCTGGCCATTGTGCAGTGCTGGATTCCGGGCGGCATGTGAATCAGCGACATCGTTGGCGCCTCCAGAGGACCGCCGCCGATTTCACCAACCAGCTTCCCTTCAATAACGAGATTGAATTGCTCGTTGGGGTGGGTATGCAATTTGGAACCTGACCCGCGTCCCTTGTGGATCAATCCGACCTGCAGGCTTTTGCCATGAATCGCGGCACCGAAAGAACTGGATTTTTTAGAAACAAAATTCCGCGGGGTGACCGCTGCACTGCATTCATATTTCGGAACGGCATCAAGCTCGGCAACGGGATAGACATAGCAGATTTTTTTGCCGGTCACATTGGCGCTCGAGGATTTTGAGGGCACACCAAGATCAGCACTGAATCCCGAAAACAGCTGTTGCACGTCGAAAGTTCTGCTGTCGTCATCAATGCCCTGCCTAACTGCTACAAACGACGCCTTTTCCTTCCCGGAGACAACGAGCGCAAAAGAAATGCCTGCAGGAACATGCAGCACGTGATGCTTCAGAACCCGCGCGATCTGTCCGTCGATATCTACGGTCAGTTGCCCTTGCAGCACAAAATAAAACTGCTCGTAAGGCCGTGATTGAAGTCTGGTGCCCGAACCGGGAGACTGGTGGGTAACAGCAACATGCGCGCGTTTTCCAAAAACGGCTGAAGCCGTGCCTGCCTCCGGAATGGTCGACAAGGAATCCTGTATCGCAATGCCGGCGCTGCACGGTCCTTGCGGCCTGTGATCCAGATGGTTGTAGCTGTAAACATACGTGCGCCGCCCCGCGTCTTGCGTGATATCTGTCATTGACTTGATCTCCTGAATCACCGAACAGTCGTTCGACTGCAAAACATCCAATGCGCGGCGCACTGATGCCGCCGGTCCCCTTCCGTTACAAACCCTTAGCAAAAGCCGGCATCTTGATGATTTTCTCCCACATCACGACCTCTTTTTCGAACACGCGGTGGAATTCAGCGGGATCGGACGCAGGCGTGGGATCAGCACCATCTTTGGCAAACATCGCCTGCACTTCAGGGGTCTTGAGCGCCAGACTGGTACCTTGGTGCAGCGCGTTGATAATTGGTTGAGGCGTCTTGGCCGGGGCAAAAATGCCATACCAGTTCACCAGCTGGAAGCCCGGCAGCCCGGATTCCGCAATGGTGGGAAACTCCG
>JAURHM010000037.1 GCA_030833315.1 Burkholderiales bacterium | reverse complement strand
GCGCAGACTTTGAGCTCGGCGCCGGTGGCGTTGATGATTTCGGTCTGGAACGGAGCGCGCGCTGCGGCAGGACGCGCCGGCCAGTTCTCGGGGTGCACATCGATCAGCACCGTATAAAAGCTGCCGTTCACCTCCAGCATGCCCAGCACCTGCTCCATGAACAGCGAGAGATGCGAAGTATAGGAGAAGCCGCCGTAAACATCAGTCGCCAGTTTGAAGCGACCGAGTTCATCAGGGGCGTATTCCCGCAGGCGGCGGCCGAAGCGGTATTCGATTTTTCCGGGTTCGAGGATTGCTGCGGTCTGCCGCCAGTCGGCGGTGCGGCGGTCTTCGATCGACAGCGCCACGGCCCGCGCCTTGCTGCCGCGCTGTTCGCGCCCCTCGGCATGCATGGCGTCGAAACGTTCGCCGTAATAATCGAGTATCGCGCGGCCCTGCCCGGCACCGATGTCCAGCCAGCGGTCGGCAGGCCCGAGCTTTGCCAGCGAATGATCGAAATCGGGCAGCAACGTGATCGCATACGACAGCAGCGAGCGGTCGGTGACGTAATCCGCGGGCACCTGTTCGCCGCGGCTTTGATAAATCCGCGTCTGCTCGGTGATTTCCTTTTGCATCGGCGCACTCGGCGGCTTCACCACCGTGCTGCGCGGTTTGACAGCCTTGCCCTGGGCATGAACACCGTCCGGCATCACCAGCAAACCGGTGATGCAGACTGCGGTCGCGCCGAGCATGGCAATGCGGACAACAGACATGCCGCTTCCTCCTCGTTTTTGTCTGAGGAGGAATCTAACGCAAACAGCGGCAGCGCACAGAATCCATTTTGCTGTAACGGGTTCAAGGGACTGCCGGACCACATTGCGGAAATCGTCATAACCATATGTTTTTATTGCTATTTTTCTTTAAGCATTCGACGGGGCTCCGCGTTATATTGACTGGGCTGCATCGACTCATAAAAACAAACATTGCCCGTCAAAAGTCTGCCGTTACCGACTGAGGGAGGAGAACCACGATGTCCGCTGTCAAAGCATCGCTTTGCCTGGCCATGATGGTGTTCACTTGCGCGCTGCCGGCCCCGGCGCAGAAATATCCCGAGAAGAATGTGCGCCTGATCGTTGCCTTCCCCACCGGGGCATCGCAGATTCTCGGCCTGCTGGTCGGGGAAAAACTCGGCGCCGCTCTCGGGCAACCGGTGGTGCCAGATTTCCGCACCGGCGCCGGCGGCAATCTTGCTGCCGAACTCGCGGCCAAAGCGCCTGCCGACGGTCACACACTGCTGCTGACCAGTCCGTCGCTGGTGATCAGCCCCAGCCTCTACAAAAAACTCGGCTACGACACGATGCGCGATTTCGCGCCAGTGACGATGCTGTCGACGGTGCCCAATGTGTTCGTGATCCATCCGTCGGTGCCGGCAAAAAACATCAGTGAACTGATCAAGCTGGCGAAAGCCCATCCCGGCAAGATGAGCTTCGGTTCCGGCGGTGTCGGCTCATCGAACCATCTCGCCGGTGAACTGTTCAAGTCACTGGCGAAAGTCGACATCCTGCATGTGCCGTACAAGGGCGCGAGCATTGCGCTGACGCACATCCTGGGCGGTGAGGCGGAAATGGTGATGGTGACGGTCCCCGCAACCATCCCCTTCATCAACAGCGGACGGCTGCGCGGGCTGGCGGTGCTGGTGCCTGAACGCCTGCCGACACTGCCCAATGTGCCGACCACCGCGGAAGCGGGCATGCCCGAGCTGGTGATCAACACCTGGTACGGCCTGTTTGCGCCATCGGGCGTGCGCCCGGAGATTCTTCAGCGCATCAGCGCGGAGACGGCGAAGTTCATGCACACGCCGGAGGTGGGGAAACAACTCGCCGCCAGCGGCCTGGTGCCGTCCACCAGTACGCCGGCGGAGTTCAGCAGCTTCGTGCGCGCCGACATGGAGAAATGGAGCAAGGTGATCCGCGAGGCGAATATTACGGTGCAATAACGGCAGGCTTCGCCACGCGTGAGTCGATCGAGGCGTCACCCCGATTAACAAGCAGCATGATCTGCATGCCGAACAGGAATGCATACGCCACTGTATGCGCAACGAAATTACCGGTTTTGCATTAAGTCCCATCAATTGACCGGCGCTGCGGCGATTTGTTCCTTACAAAAAACAACGGCGCCCGGAGGCGCCGTTGGCAAAGCTGCGGCGATGCCGGAGTTCAAGGTCGCAGGTAGGCGTATCCCTCACGTTGCTGCAAACGCGTGATCTCGGCCACGCCGGAAGGCACGAAAGTGGATTCCTCGATGAACTGGCTTTTGTCGAGGTTGCGGTTGCGCAGGGTGATCTGGCAGACATCGAATTTCACGCCCTGGCCTTTGAGTTCCTGAACCGTGACTTCATAAGGATTGCCGTTGACATCCTTCTTGTCACGCATCAGGAAATCAACCCCCTGGGCATGGGTGACCACGACGATCTTCGCTTTGGGATTGACTTCAAGATGATTGCGCACGTTGCGTAATCCATTGGTCGCCTGCTCGAGGCCACCATTGATGTGATAAACGACCTTGTCTTCGGCGATAGAACCATCTGCCTTGCCGCCAATGCCCGCACAACCTCCCGCAGCCAACACGATGAGTGCCCCGACGAATGCCGATGCCATTTGCTTCAGCCGTTTGTTCATTTGTCACCTCCCTGGATGCGGATATAAGTGTTGTAGGCGTTGCGGCGATTGGCCTCGTTGAAAGCCGGCAGATGCGAAAACCGCGACCAATCGGTCTTTTTGTATGCGACTTCAAAATCCTCAAGATCGTCGGCGGCAGCCCCCATTTTCTGACGCAGGTACACCAGATATTCGCGGGTCAGCTGGAGATCGGCGGAGGCATTGGTTGATACGCCGCCGTGGCCGCCCACCATGATTTTGGGATTGAACTTGATGATGCGGTCAATCGCGGAGATCCAGGATTTGCTGTCGGCATCACCGACAAAAGGCAGCCTCCCGGCAAACATCAGGTCGCCGACGAACAGCACGTTTTCCTCTTCCACCACCATGGCCAGATCTTCCGGCGTGTGGGCCGGCCCGACGGGAAATACGCGGAAGGTATGCGCGCCGAGCTTGAACGAGGTGTCCTTGTCAATCCAGCGATCGGCAGGGATCAGCCGCATATTCTTGTCCATCCAGGGCGCGAGGCTGGACTGGCGTTCGGCCAGCCGCTGCCTTGAGGCTTCGGAGTTCAGATAGCTGCCTGCTGCGGGGTGGGCCCAGATTTCCACACCGAGATCCTTGAACGGCGGCAGACCATAAAAATGATCGGCGTGATAGTGACTGATGATGACGCGACGGATCGACTGCGACGTCACCTTGCGGATGGCGTCGATGAATTCCTTGCCGAGTACCGGTGTGCCCAGCGCATCAAACACCACGACGCCGTCGGTGGTGACGACAAACCCGGCATTGGAAGTGTGTCCACGGTTGACAGGGGAAGGCACGCCGGCTTCGCCACGGATGTAATAGACATTGGGCGTGATCCGGATCGCGTCAACAGCCCGCGCCGGCAAGGCACACAGCGCCAGCACGCATGCCAGCCCGGAAAGGACGATCCTTCTCACGCCAGCCCCTGGTTGCCGCTCATGCCGATGATCCGCGGGACATTGGGTGCGCGCGGCTTGATGACCTTGGTGTCTTTGAGGTACCGCTCGACAACATCCCACACCGGTTCGCCGGTTGCGCCGGCGGCAACAGGCGCCCAGCCAACAACCTTGTAGCGCCGTCCGGCTTCAATCGGCTTGCCGCCAAGGCGCATGTCGTCGATACGTTTGCCGATGGTGGCCCTGGGATCGCAGGCATAACTCATGCCGCCAACACGCACCATGTCACCGCCCTGCTGCAGGTAAGGGTCAGGGTTGAACAGGTTGTCGCAGACATCCTCAAGGATCGACTTGATGTCCGCGCCGGTCATCTCGTTGACGGTCACGCTGGGATAGGTGATCGCCGTCTGGTCCATCAAGTGTTCGCGCAGGATGGTCTGCCCCGGCAGCATCGTCGTTCCCCAGCGGAAACCGGGGGAGAAACCAATTTCGGTGCCTTTGACAGCCATCAGGGCATCAAGAATCAGTTGATCAAAAGTGCCGTTGAAGTTGCCGCGCCGGTAAAGCAGCCCCTCGGTTACAGCCAGCGGCTCGTTCAGCTTGGCGGCGTACGGCGCGCGCACGCGCTCGATCAGCGATTGCATCTGCGGATCCGCCGGCAGCAGGTTGGAGAACACGGGCAGCAGTCGATAACGGAAGTCGGCAACGCCGCTGCTGTTGACCTCGAGGTCGAGCACCGAAAGGAATTTGCCGTTTGAACCGGCATTGGTGACGATGGTCTTGCCGCCGGCATTGTTGACTACCACCGGTACCGGAACACCATCGTGGGTGTGGCCGCCCATGATGGCATCAATGCCGCGCACGCGGCCTGCCAGCTTGATGTCAACGTCCATGCCGTTATGCGAAAGCAGCACCACGGCGCGAGCACCCTTGCTGCGTGCCTCGTTGACGACGGCCTGCAGCTCCGTTTCCTGGATGCCGAAAGTCCAGTCCGGTACGAAGTGGCGCGGGTTGGCGATCGGGGTGTACGGGAAGGCCTGACCGACGATAGCCACGGGTACGCCGTTCATCTCGCGCATCACATAGGGTTTGAATACCGGGTCGCCGAAATCGGCGGTCTTGACGTTTTGCGCAACGAATTCGATGCGGTCCAGCGACTTGATGGCTTCCTGCACTCGTTTGTCGCCGTAGGTGAACTCCCAGTGCGCGGTCATGATGTCGACGCCGAGCTGCTGGCAGGCTTCGATCATGTCGCGGCCCTGCGTCCACAGCGACGTGGCGGAACCCTGCCAGGTGTCGCCGCCATCAAGCAGCAGCGCGCCAGGCCGGCTCGCGCGCAGGCGTTTGACCAGCGTTGCCAGGTGCGCAAAGCCGCCGACCTTGCCATAGCGTTTTGCAGCTGCGGCAAAATCGAGGTAGGTGAAAGCGTGGGCCTCGGCCGTTCCCGCTGCGATGCCCGCGTTTTTCAGGAGGTGTTCGCCAACCAGGTGCGGCAGTCGGCCCGCGGCTTCACCGACACCGATGTTGGCGCTGGGCTCACGAAAGTAGATCGGGAGCAGTTGCGCATGGCAATCGGTGAAATGCAGCAGGCTGATGTTGCCGAAACGCGGTGGGTCGTACAGTGCCTGTGCAACCTGGGCACGGGCGGCGTCGAGCGGCACACCGCAGGCGGCCGCAGCCGCCAGCGCCCCGAGAAATTCTCTCCGGTTCACTGATTCACCGGCGAATTCGGATCGAGCAACAAGGCCGTGACATCCTTGATCTGCTGCTCGGTCAGGATGTCGTTATGCCCGAAACGCGGCATGTTGGAGCAGGCCGAAAACGCCTGCGAATTGTAAATGCGGCCGTAAGCGTAACGCTGCATCTCGGGCGTTGGGCCGCCGCGCAGCTTGCCGAAGTTGTAGAGGCTCGGTCCGATGGTGCCGAACGAGATTTCATTCTTGCTCAGCTGGTGGCAGGCATAACAGTTGCCGCCGGATGGAGTCTTGGGATCATCGGAAAACTGCTTGCCAACCCCCCTCTGCGCAATAACTTCACCGGCCTTCCAGTCGCCCATCAGCTTGCCGTCAGCGGGATATTTGATGGTCGCCATATTGTTCTTTTCGATGCGCGCCGAAACTTCCGCTGGAATCCGGACCGAAGGCGGATGACTGCACAGCTTCTGCGCTTCGTCCTGATCAAGCCGGTCGAGTTTGGCTTGTCCTTTTTCCTGGAAAGAGGCTTTCATGATGGCCAGGTCATTGGCCGTCACTGGCTGAATTTCGCGGGGTGCTGTCGCGCACCCGGCGGCAACAAGGCCGGCGATCACGACTGCGGGCAGTGCCCAATGTGCCGTTTTCATGATGTCGTCTCCTTAGCGTTTGATGGCCGGCGCGTTGAAGGCTGCGCCATTGGCGTTGTAGGCAAGAAATGCGGTCAGCGCGATCGAAAGTTCGGAACCGAATACCAGGTCGGGAAAGCGCTGCTGACGGAAACAGTCGTTGATGCGCCACTGGAAGGTACGCAGCTCGCCCTGCGAAACGCGGTAAGCGGGCCAGGTCGTATATCCCAGTTGCGCGCCTTTTTTCTGGGTCAGGTTGGGCAGATCCTGCAGCCGGATGCGTTTGTTGTCCTCGCTATGGCAGGTCGCACAGGAAAAGTCATGCGGTCCGCCGCGGAAATAGAAGGCCTTTTCACCGAGCTCATAGGCCTCCTGCATTTTCTGGTGATTCAGGGAGACTTTCATGACCACGCCTCTGGATTCAGAAGTGATCCATGCCGCGAGCGCCTCATAGTCGGAGCGGCTGCTGCCGGAACCGAATACGCGCTTGGTAGCATCCGCGCGGCTGAATCCCTGCAGTGTCACCATGCAGTGCAGGAGCCGGCTCTCCAGATCCATCACCTTGTCCGCATCGGAGAAGTAACGCGGCAGCTCGGCATAGGCGCCCTTGACTACCCCGCGCCCCTTGCCCAGGTCGCATTGTTCCAGCGACACCTGCTTGGGGCCACGCTTCTGTTTCCACAAATCCTCACCGCGGGCTTCCCACAGTTCGGCGGGATTGCCATCCTGCAATTGCGCGCGGTAGCGGGCAATTTCGTCGAGTGTGGTGTTTTGCGCATGGGCACCGGACGCGAATATCGCACCCAGCAGCGCAGCAATGCCAATCAATCGGGTCATCATGGTCTCCTCACCGTTGTGGAAGGGACTGCCGCTTGCAATCTCGCCAGCCCTCTGCTTCATACCAGTCACCCGCCGCTTGATGCGGGTGCATTGCACTCAAGTCTGTTCTTTTTTTGGATCAGTTACTTGAAATATTTCCCGCAAGAACCGGTTATCCATCAATTAATTGATAACCCCTTCGTCGCTACGTTTTTCACCTTTGTTATCTTCCCAGGTGACAACGACCTTGTCGCCTTTCTGGCCCCCTTTGAAATCGAACTCCAGATAGGGATTTTTGGAAACTGCCGGGCCCCACTGCGCGGTCAGCACGGTCTTGCCCTGGTGAGTGGCAGTGACGCTGCGGATGTAGTGCGCGGGTACCAGTTTGCCGGATGCATCCTTGCGCTGCCCGGTTTCCATTTCGTGGCTCATCAGGACTTTGACGTTCACTGCGCCATCACGTGCGGTTGCACGAATTCTCATCGGATCTGCCATGATTTTCTCCTTGTGGGGTCAGCCGCCGCAGCCGCCGAGAGTGATCTTGATTTCCTGCTTGGCCATGTAGAACTTGCCTTCGGCCTTGACCAGCGCATAGACATCGGAAGTCTGGCCCATCTTCACCCGGGTCGAAATGCTGCCCGTGGTTCCGGCCGGAATGACAAAACTGGCAACCAGCGGCGTCGGGTTCTTCTCCACCAGCAACGTAATCGATTCCGTGCCGGGCAGTTTACTTTCCACCGCAACGGGCACCACTGCTCCATTCTCGGCTATGGCAGGGGCCTTGAAGACGATGGCGTTGGAGGCGGCCGGATTCTGGGCGCCCACCGCACGCAAAGCCTCCGCCAGCGTTTTCATCGAAAACGCATCGGCCTGGGCCAGCGCTTCGCCGGGTTTCAGAATGCCTGCCGAGAGCAATAAGGCCAGCAGGCCTCCGCCTGTTTTGATGGCTTTTCTGCGCGAATGATTCATGTTTCCTCCTGGTTTACTCAGTCTTAAGTATCCAGCGCACCAAGGTGCGCAGGTCCTGCTCCTGCAAATTCGCAAACGGCGGCATCGGTATGTTGCCCCACACACCCTGCCCACCTGATTTCACTTTGGCCATGAGCTTGTTTTCGGCGCCGCTGTCGGCACGATATTTGGCGGCAATTTCGGCGAACGCAGGCCCGATGCCACGCTGCTTCGCGGTATGACAGGCCATGCAGCCAGCTTTTACGGCAAGCGCCTGCGCGGGGTCGGCGGCCGGCGCCGCAGCTGGCGGTGTTACCGCGGCAACCGCAGCGCCGCCGGAAAGGCTGACAGCGCGCACGGGGCCGAACAGGCGGTTCTGCTCGACAAAGTCACCGTGGGATCCGCGGGCATGATCGGGCAACGATGAGGTAATGCGGGGTTCCGGTCCGCAGTTTTTCATGCAGGCCTTGGCACTGACATCGGGTTTGCCCCGGGTATCCCAAAGACCGTGATCGCGGGTCAGGCCGTTGCGGTTGGGAAGCCGCGCCTGCACTTCTGCCATGTTTTTATCGGAAAGAACGAAACTGTCGGGAACGATGTTGCCCTGGTTGAGCAAATATGCGGTCAGGGCATAAACCTCGTCGGCGGTCAGCGTTTTCGGCGCATTCCAGGGCATCGCGCGGTTGATGTAGTCCCACAACGTCGAGATCCGCGACAGTTTCATAACCGTCGTACGCTGCTCACCGCCCTTCGCCAGTGCAGCAACCCGGCCGGTTTTGATGTCTTCGGGAGTGATGCCGCCAATGAGCGGCGGAAACATCTGGTTGGATTCACCAAAGCTGCCGTGGCAAGAAGTGCATTTGGCCTCCCACAGCGTCTCGCCTCTGGAGACACTGCCGGAGCCGGGCGGCAAGCCTTTGAGATCGCCGCGAACGTCAATGTCCCAGGCGGCTATTTCTGCGTTTGTCGCTGCGCGGCCAACCCCGGGGTAGAGCGGTTTTGCGGTTTGTGCAGCCGCCTGCACGCATGCACCGGCGGCAAGCGCGAAGACGACAAGCTTCGCATTATTCCACCTGGACATTGGAAACTTCCCCGTTTGCTGCCACCAGCCAGGACTGGATCGCATTGTTGTGATAGATCGAACGCGTGCCGCGAACCGCGCGCAACTGCGCAATTTTCGGCTGGACATAACCGGTATCGTCAATCGCGCGGCTTTGCAGTATTGCGGGACCGCCATTCCAGACCCAGTCAATGTTGAACCGCGTCAGGGCCTTGGTCAGCACCGGATTTTCGAGGCGCGCCTCTTTCCAGTTGCGGCCGCCGTCAAAAGACACATCGACGCGGCGGACGCGGCCGCGGCCGGACCAAGCCAGGCCGGTGACGTTGTACTGCCCCTTGTTCAGCAGCACCTGGCCGCCCGAGGGCGTCGTGATGACGGATTTGCATTCCTGCACGGAAGAATATTGCCGGTGCAATCCGTCGGGCATCAGGTCGATGTAATGCAGGGTCTCTTCGCGCGTGTCCCAGGGTTTGTCACCGACTTCCAGCCGCCGCAGCCATTTGACCCATGAAACGCCCTGCACACCGGGCACCACGAGCCTGAGGGGATAACCGTTCTCAGGGCGCAGAAATTCGCCGTTCATGCCCCAGGCAACGATCACGTCATCCAGCGCGCGGTCCATGCCGATGGTGCGGGTCAGACCTGATCCGTCGGCGCCTTCCGCAAGAACATAACGGCCTTTTTTGATATCGGCGCCGCAATGCTCCAGCAGTTTGGACAAAGGAACACCGGTGAACTCGCAGCAGGACAGCATGCCGTGGGTGTACTGCACGGTGGGGACGGCGACATTGCCCCACTCCATGCCGGTATTGGCCCCGCATTCAATGAAATGGATGCGCGAGACCGAAGGCAGGCGCATCAGGTCATCCATGTTGTAAATCCGCGATTCGCGAACCAATCCGTGGACCATCAGTCGATGCTGACGCGGGTCGATATCCCACCAACCCTGATGGTGACGCTCAAAATGCAGGCCATTGGGCGTGATGATGCCGAACAGGCCCTGCAGCGGCGTAAAGGCCACCGAGGATTGCCCGGCCCTGGTCAATCCGGGGCTTTCGCGGCGTTGCAGATTTTTTTCAAACTCAGACGGCATGCCATAACCCCGCGCCGCAACCGGCTGACCCAGACCTGTCGAGTGGGCGGGTAATTTGAGGATGGCCGGATCACCCTGGGCGCGCGCAACGCCTGCGCCCGCCAAAGCAGCGACAGCACCTCCCGATAGCGTCAGGGATTTTTTGAGGAATCCCCGGCGATCTTCCGGCGCAGGGCGCACCTGTCCTGTCGGAGCGGCCGGTTTGCTGTTCATGCCTTAGATTTCCGTTTCGCCGCTGGCGGCATCAGATCGACCAACTGGCGCTTCAGCTGACTGCGGCCTTCGATGGTTGCCGCGATTCTGTTGCAGGCCGACCGGCACAGTTCGATCATGGTGTCGTCTACCATGCGATAAAAAATCTTGTTTCCCTCCCGGCGCCGCTCTAACAAACCTAGCCGGCACATCAAGCCCAGGTGCCGTGAAATATTGGATTGTGTCGAGCCCGTCAGTTCAACAATCTCCGAAACGCTTCGCTCGGATTGGCAGATGGCATGAATGATTTTCAGGCGCGCAGGCTCCGACATCACGGAGAAATAATCCGCGACCTCCTCAAATATTTCTTCAATTTCGCTCATGTCTCACTACACCATAGGAATTTCACGCGCAGGAATATATGCGGCTGCACTCATATAGTCAAAGATTTTTTTTGTAACGCGCCCGCTGCAAACCCGACAACTGAATTTGCGCGGCGAAGCATGGCGCCGCCGGCGCCCGGCAAATTTATTTTTAAATCAACAGTGTCTGAAAATGCTGCATCGGGACAATGCGATTGGCAGGGTGTTAGGATAAGTTAGGATAAGACCAACGTTGCCAGCCGGTGTCTGACCGGCACTGACTTTGAGGAGGTTCGCCATGAATGCCGCCCATCCCTTCGCCCCGCCGGTCGTTGATGCATTGACCGTGCGCGTGCTGGTCGATTCGCGTTACGAGCGTTTCCTGCCGCGCATGGCGCATCCGCATGTGAAGATTGAACATGTCGGGCGCATCACCGGCCGCCCCGAAAGCACCTTCGCCTGCGAGTGGGGCCTGTCGCTGCATCTCGCTTCAGAGAAGGACGGCGCCAAGGCGCAGTACGTGCTCGATTTCGGCTATACCCCGGAAATCATCAACCGCAATTTTGATCTGCTGGGCATCGAGCCGGGCAAGATCAACGGCCTGATCCTCAGCCACGGCCACCTTGACCATTTCGGCGGGCTGCAGGGTTTTGTGAAAAAGCACCGCGGTCAGATGCGCGATGACATCGCGCTGTATGTCGGTGGCGAAACGGTATTCCGCACCAAATGGGTCAAGGAAGGCGGCGAGACTCTGGAGTGGTGCACGCTGGACCGCGCCGCGCTCGAAGCGCAGAAGGTGATGCCGATGTGCTGCCCGAAACCGCAGGCGCTGGAAGGCGCTTTCACCTCGGGTTACATCGAACGCACCTCGTTTGAGGAAGTCACCGGCGGCTCACTGGTGGTGGATGACCATTTCAGCGAGGCCGAACGCGCGGGCAAACTGGTAAAGGACAGCCATCCCGACGAACACGCAACCTGCTATATCGTCAAAGGCAAGGGACTTGTGGTGATTTCATCCTGCGGCCACACCGGCATCATCAATACCGTACGCAGTGCCATGAAAGCGGCGAACGTCGACAAGGTGCATGCGGTGATGGGCGGCTTCCACCTCGGGCCGGCGAATGTGGAATACCTGCAGCACACGCTGAAGGAACTGCAGGCGATCAACCCCGACGTGATCGTACCGATGCACTGTACCGGTGAGCGTTTCATCGACATGCTGCGCCAGAACATTCCGGACAAGGTGGTCTACTCCAACGTCGGCAGCCGCTATACCTTCGGCAGCTGAACCGGCAAACCGGTTAGACTCCATACACAAAATCAATTGCGCCGGCTGTGAACCGCGCATTTTTGCAGCAACCGCCGCTACCCGTCAGACCACGGAACGGGGGGTGATCATGGGAGGATTTCAATGCAAACGCCGATGCCGTCCGCAGGAACCGCTATTGCACGTTTCGTCATGCGCACCGGATTGCTGGCCAGCCTCGCTCTGGCCATGGCCGGCTGCGTCACGCCGCCGGTGGCGCCGGAACAGGGCAGCCGTCCGATCACCGGCTACCTCGATTACTCCTATGACAAGAATTCGGTGCTGTTCAACACCAGCGAGCGCTATTCGCAGTCGGTGTTCTTCGACACCTTCTACCCCTTTGATCCGTCGCTACGCTACAACAACGCTGAAGCGATGGTGCGCTACGAATTGGAACTGAAGCCGTTCATGCACAACAGCGTGCTAATGGTAGCGCTGGCCGATCTGCGCAAGATCTATGCGCCGTTTTTCAGCTACGCCGTGGATGCGGCGAACCAGCAGTTTTCGGTGGAACATCATTTTTTCCGCAAGCGCATTGCCGCAGGTTCGGGCTCGCGGGCGCCGCGGGTTGAATACACCAAGATTGCCTGGAAGGGCCGCTACGCGCTGGATAACACCGCGGCAAGCGTGTCATCCGCCACCCACGCCACGACCACTGACCGCAATGCCATCGACAAATCCGCAGTGACGGTATCGACCGGTCCAGTGGCAGCAACGCTGGACGCGGCGCCGGTGTGGCGCGACGGCAAGATTTTTGTGCCGGTGGCGAGTTTCATGCGCACGCTCGGCAAAACCATCACCAATGATGTCGCGGCAAGCGGTTATCTCGCGGTCAGCCATGTCGGCCCCTCCGACACGACCGATGACCTGTTCAATCCGCAATATAAGGGGCTTTACCCGAATACCCCGATCACCCCGGAACGGGTGAAGACCATAAACGGACTGCTTAACCGCGAAATCACCAAGGGCAATCTGTGGTTCGCCTATTACTTCGGCGACATCAATGTGTTCAGCGGCAAAACCGATGCGGATGGCAAGGACATCAACACCGCCATGGCGGTGGACCGCATCCTGCCCTACCGCCTGTATGTGCCGAAAAACTACGCCCCGAATACGCCGAGCAAATTCACTTTCATGCTGCACGGCGGAACCGGCAACGAAAACGCGCCTTTTGAACGGCCGAACGATCACCTGAAAAACCAGCCCTCCCCGATGCCCGGCATCGTGACTTTCGAAGACTATGCCGACCATTACAATTACATCGTGCTGTCGCCGAACGGCTGGACGCGTAACCCGATCTGGGGCAGCGGCCCCGGAGAACAGGCGATGCTGCACACGCTGGCCGAGGTCAAGCGCTTCTACAATATTGATACCGACCGCATGTTCATTTTCGGCAACTCGGCCGGCGGCGCGGGCACGATGAACTTTGTGCGGCGGCACGGCGGCCTGTTCAAGGCAATGGCACCGACAGCTCCTGGCAGCAGCAAACCGTTTGCCGCCGATCTGAAAGGCCACATCCTCGACATGCCGACGCTGATGTCATGTTTCACCGCGGACGTCACCGTGTTTTATGCCGGACCCGTAAAAACCTCCTGCCAGTCGTGGTATCAGGAAAACATCAAAGACAGCATGCGCAATCTGACGCTGGTCAGTATCGACAACGGGCATCACTCCTACGGCCCGGCGTCTGTGTACCAGATGACCTTTGATTTTTTTGAACGCGTACTCGACCGCCGGCAGCCGGCGAATATCGGCAGCGTGCGATTTGCGGCCGGCAAACCCACTGCGACCGTCACTGCAACCGGCGGCAGCACAGCAATGGTTCAACTCGGCAGCGCACCGGTCAGCCGCGATGGTGTGCTCACGGTGGCGCTGGATGACCTCGCAACAATCTATGGCACTGCAGATTTCCGGATTTATGACGTGCACGCCTACAACCGTACGCCGGCCGATCTGGTCTCGGTGAAAACCGTCACTTACAACCGGATTACGGTGAACATCAAACCCGGTGAACGCTTCCTGCGGGTCGGCGGCGCGATCCATGCCAACGACACGACGGGACTCACCAGCAAAGTGTCTGCAGACGATCCACGCATCGACAAACGCACCCTGTCGGTTGCTGCGCAGAACTTGAACGGCAAACTCTTCGTGCCGGTGGTCGAGTTCATGCAGTTTTTCGGCAAGACGGTGACGGTCGAATAAATCACTGTAATCCGCCGTAATAAAAACAGGGCCTTGCGGCCCCGTTTTTTTGGCGGTCCTTAGCGGATATCGAGCAGTTCGGAAAGGTTCTTCCAGAGAATCTTTTCCTTTTCCGAGGCACTGAGTGTCTCGCGGTCTTCCAGCCATTTCACCGGCGAGGGATGCCAAGGCACGAAGGGCCAGTCGCTGCCCATCACCACGCGCTCGGCACCGACACGGTCAATCAGGAAACGCAGCGTGGCTTCGTCGCCGACAACGGTGTCGTAGTACAGCTTGCTCATATAAGCACCCGGCGGCTGCGAGGTGCTGCGGGTCGGGGGACGGTCATGCCAGTTCTTGTCGATGCGACCCATCGCCAGGCAGGCCGGGCCGCCGCCGTGGGCGATGCAGATTTTGACGTCCGGGCATTTCTCCAGCACGCCGCCGGCCAGCAAGACGGCGGTGACGATGGCGTCATCGAGGATCACGCCGAGGCTGTTGTTGAGGCCGTGGCGGCTGATGCGTTTCTGCAGGAAGTTGTTGCGCGGCTGCGGATGATAGAACAGCACCGCGCCGATTTGCTCCGCCGCCTTGAAGAAGGGCAGGAATTGCGGATCGTCCCATTGCACGCCGTTGACGCTGGTGTCGAGCGAAGCGCCCTTGAGGCCCAGGTTGGTGACCGCGCGTTCGAGTTCGGCAATCGCCAGGCCAACGTCCTGCACCGGCAGGGTTGCAAATCCGGCCAATCGGCCGTTGCTGCGGCGAACGGTTGATGAAAGTTCATCATTGAAGTCACGCGCCAGCGCGAGGCCCTGCTGCGGCTCGAGGTGATAACCGACAAAGGGCGTGTGGATGGACAGCACCTGCACATCGACCTTCTGCGCATCCATGTCCTTGATGCGCTGTTCCATGCTGTAGCGCAGCTTGGGCGAAGAGAATTCGGTGCGCTCGCCGTTCGCCACCATGATGCCGGAGCCCTCGCCGGGCTCATGACGGAAACCGTGCCAGTCCTGTTTTTGTTCAATGGCCCGCCACATCGAGTCAGGAACGATGTGAGCGTGGATGTCGATGGTTTTCAAGTCGGTTCTCCGCGCAGCAATAACGTTAATAAAATGAAGGGTCTGAAACAAAGAGGGCACACCGGGCCCGGCAAGCTGCGAGAATATCAGCTTGGCTGCGATGTTTAACCTGGCCCGACCTGAAAAGCCGGCTTTGTATTGACGGATTGATGAACGACCCGATCGACATACTGCGCAGCAGACAAGATGGCGTGACCGTGCCCCGGATCGGCGTGATGATCGCGGTCTCGGTGCTGATTCACCTCCTCGCGCTGCTGGGTCTGCCCTCGATGAAGGTTCATCTGCCGAGTGACTCCGATTCACCGGAGACCTCCAGCGCGCTGAGCCTGCGCCTGGCACCGCCCTTCCCGCCGTCAGCACCCGCAATTCCGGCGCCATCCGCACCGCAAGCTCCCGTCCGGCGTCCGGCACCGGTGGTGAAACCACCTTCCGCGCCGCCGGTCATCGCGCTCAACAAACCGGCACCGACGCCCGCGCCGTCCGCCACACCGGCACCACCGCCCCCGGCCATCGCCGGCGACATGGATTCCTATATTGAAGCCCGGCGCCGCGCCCGCGGTGACAACACGCCCGTAGCACCACCGCCGATCGAAGATGACGATGCCCGTGCCCGGCGTGCCATTGCCGGCAACCTCGGCACGATCCAGGACCGCAATTTCGGTTTCGACCCGCGCCGCGGCGGCGGCATGTTCCAGATCGAACAGTTGAACTCCGACTACGCCTCGTTCATCTTTTACGGCTGGAACAACAACATCAACCGCAATACCAAACAGCTGATCGAAGTGCGCAAGGGCAACAACAGCGACATCCGTTACGCAGTGGTGCGCAGGATGATCGCGCTGATCCGCGAGAACGCGCAGGAGGATTTCATCTGGGTGTCGCAGCGCCTGGGCCGCAGCGTATCGCTGTCGGCGCGCCCCCGCGACAATGCCGGACTGGAGGAATTCATGATGCGCGACTTCTTCCCCGATGTGGTTCCGGCGCAACGCTGACCGCCGATCATCGTTTAGACTTCTGCCCCATGCCCGGACTTTCTTTTTCGCCAACATGGATCGGCATCGCTGCTGCGGTTCTGACAACCTCCGCCTTCGCGCCGCAGGCCTTCAAAGTCTGGAAGACGCGATCGACACGCGATGTGTCACTGGCGATGTTCCTGATGATGGTGACGGGCAACGCGCTGTGGCTGCTTTACGGCATTCTGATCAACGACCTGCCGCTGATCGTCGCCAACGCGGTGACGCTGGCGCTTGCCGGCATCATTCTCGCCGCCAAAATCCGCTTCCGTTAACCGGACAGCGGCCGGCCGCAGGCCTGTTTGTAAAACACTTCCGCAGGCGTTTTGGGGCGGACCGGCACCCCGGCCATGCGCCTGGTTTTCCTGACCACAGGCGCCTCACGGGCGACCATGGCCTCGCGGATTTCCGCACTGATGCGCGAGGACTGCGCATTGGCGAGGGTCATGGCATCGAGGTCTTCGCGCGCAATAAAATTCATCGTGTTGCAGTCGGTCGCGAGAATGATGCCGATCAGACGGTTCACCGCCGGCGCTGCCAGCGACTTCCCCATGATCGTGCGCATACGCCGTTCTTCTACATCACTGAAGCCGAGCGCGCAGACACCCTCGCGGGAATGCCGGTGGACGCCGAATCTTCCGCCGTCGGCAATCATGCATTTGCGGCCGCCGAGAAAAACATAGGCACAGGCGGAAAAGCTGATGCCGCCGCCGGCCGACTTGAGCACCATGATGCTTTCATACAGAGCTGGCGCCGCACCTGCTGCAGCCCTTCGTTAAACGTTTTTATCAGGGTGTCGTCGATCAGCCCATCGATCATCAGAACGCACTGGTTGCCCGCAGCCTAAAATCGGCTTTGCCCTATGCATAGGCAGGACTGGTTTGCTGGACGCCGGTCCGGGCCTGTGCCGTGGCCGCAATGACCATTGCGAAAACCGCAATCAGTTTTTGCAAAATGCTGTTGTTGATCAATGTTCCGCCCGGGATATCCGTGTGTAATGAAAACCCATAACCGGGTTACACGGCGGATCATACAAGCGGCAATTCCCCTCCGCAGCAAACTGCCGTGGTTTCAGCGCCCCCTGTCCTGCGGGCTACGGAGCCGGCCCTGAACCCTGCCCTGACTTTCGTGTTCGCGGCCCGGCGGCGCGCGCAACCGCGGCGATTCACTCGGACTACTATCGTGCCGCGCCATTGCACGCGGCTCAAAAGCCTGCGGCGCACGAAATTGTGGCGAGGTTTGTGCCGGACGTTGCCGGTCTTCACGCGGGCTTTGCACGCTCGGAACTTGCGGGACAGGCGTTACCGTTACGGGGGCAGCGGGCGCGCGCCGGTCTTCCGCCCTGACCAAAGACCTGAACGACTCCTGCACAAGCTGTTCGCGCGGTGCTGTCTGCACGACCTGCGGGCCTGTCGCGTAACGGCGCACCTCATGGTTGCGCATATCATTTCCACGCGATTCATGACCGCGCACTTCATGACGCTCATGCTGCGGATATTGCGGATGCGGCGCTTCGCGACGCGCCGGCGCAGACGGCTGCTGCTGAACCGGTGCATTCGCTGCCGGGCGCTCCGGTGGCTGCCGGCGCAGCGTCGTTTCCCGCGGTTGATCGCGGTAATACTGTTCACGCACTTCGTTGTGGTGTTCGCGACGCGGATAACGGTCGCCGGAATAGTAGCGCTGGTATTCCGGTGACGCGGCGCGCACCACGGCACGATGATCCCAGTGATCCCAGCCTCGGCGGTGCTCGGCCCAGCGCGTGCCCCAATACAAATCCCAGCGCGGCGGTGCGCTGACAGCCCAGCCGTGGAAATACACCGGCGGATTGACGTAGTAATACACGGGAATCCGCAGCACGAACAACGGTACGTCATAGGGATCAATGCGGTCCCAGGGGCCGTCATGCCAGGCGCTGCGATACCAGCGCTCGTCCTGGAACACCCAGTAAAAACCGTCATAAAAAAAGTAGTTCACCCGGGCGTGCGGCGCGTAATACACCGGATAGCCGGGTACCGGCACCAGATCAGGATGAACCGGCTGGAAAATACCGATGCGCGCACCGGGGATCGCCATCTCGATACTGACCTGCGCTGCCGCCGGCAGTGCCATGGCCAGCGGCACCAGCAGCACGGCCGTTGCAATCAGCATACGGTGCAGCGCAGATTTAACGGCGACCACGACCATGTCCGCCGTAATAACCGCGGCCAGCCCAGCCGCGGGAGTATCCAAGGTGGATGGACGGACCGAAATAAGTCGGGCCGTAAACCAGAGGCGGACCGTAGTACAACGGCGCAGGCACATAGACCACGGGCGCCGGCTCATAGAAACCGGGCTGGGCCGGCACCGCGACGCAGCCACTCAGGGCAGCCAGTGCGGATGCGATCAATAGCACTCGTAATACTCGGACGGGTTTGTTCATATCGGCTTTCTCCTCGTGCTTATTGGACACGAAGGTTAAGCGCTGTTCACCGGGGATTTTGTAAGAGTTTGTAAGCGTTTGTTAATGGCTGAGGTGATGAGGACGTGCTGTTGCTACGCGGCGACAACCCGCCGGCAGACGCTGCCCTGGAGCGGCGCAGCAATAAAAAAACGGAGCACTGTAGCTCCGTTTTCAACGGGTGCGGCGCGGTTATTCGACTTTGGCGCCGGAAATCTTCACGGCTTTCGCCCACTTCCCGGTCTCCATGGCATGAATCTGCCAGAAATCCTTTGGCGTACCGATCATCGGATCGCCGCCGAGCTCAGCAAGCCGCGCGCGCATTTTCGGATCGTTGAGTCCGTCATTCATCGCCTTGTTGAGTTTGGCGATGATTGCCGGCGGCACACCCTTGGGCACGCTCATTCCAAACCAGGCGCTGGCTTCGAAGCCGGGAATGGTTTCGGCAATCGTCGGTACATCCGGCAGCGCGCTGCTGCGTTTGGCGGTGGTCACCCCCAGCGCGCGCAGCGTTCCGGACCGCACATGACCGATCGACGACGGCATGTTGTCAAAAATGACCTGCACGTTGCGGCCGTTGACCAGTTCGATCAACGCCGGGCCCGCGCCCTTGAACGGCACGTGCAGCAAATCAAGGCCGGTGGCAGCCTTGAACAGTTCGCCGGTCAGATGCACCAAAGTGCCGCTGCCCGAAGAAGCCATGTTCACCTTGCCGGGATTCCTTTTCGCGTAATCGATGAATTCCGGCACCGATTTCGCCGGCAGGTCGCGGGTGACCACCATCATGTTCGGTACGCGGACGATGCCCGCGACGCCGTCCATGTCCTTCAGGAAGTTGAAGGGCAGTTTGCTGCAAAGCGTGGCGTTGATGGCATTCGCGGGATTGACCAGGAACACGGTATAGCCGTCGGGAATCGCCTTGATCGCGATTTTGCGGGCGAGGATGTCGGTGGTGCCGGCAGGCGGATACGGCACGATCCAGCGGATCGGACGCTCCGGATATTTGTCGGCCTGGGCGTTAGTGTCGGCAGCAAGACCGAGGAAAGTGGCGCTCAGTATCGCGAGCGCTGCAAGACTTGCACTGATCATCGAACCAATCCTACGGTGGGTGAGACGGCCTGTCTTTTTATTGCCGTCAGCGCCGCTATAGCCGTTCCCGGCCGGATTGTGCGCGCCCCGGAATTACAAGACCCGCTGGGCCATAAGCCCGAAGGTGCCGATCAGCGCCAGCCCGATGAGAATCACCGTCACGCCGATGGCCCGCGGGCAAATCGCAACCAGCGGATCCAGCTTGACCTTCATGTCATCGGCACCCCTGGTCGCCTTGCGGACAGAGACCCAGCCGCCGACACGCGCCTCCAGCTCCGCAACCTGCCCGGGGAACAGTGCCAGGAGGATTCCCGCAACCACAGCCAGCGCATTGCCAACGATCAGCAGCATGCGCAGGGAATCGACCAGAAGGTAGGAAACATCACCGGGCCAGCCCATCAGGCCCATTATGCGGATCATCGCAGCCGCATTGAACTGCAGCAGCAGACCGTAAAGCGCAAAACCACCGCCGACGATAAAAATCGCGGCAAACCAGTAGCGGTACCTCTGCACCAGCGGTTGGGTATCACGGACGATTTCCAGCGGCTTGGTGGCCGCACGCATCGACACCCAGCGATTGAGGGTGGCGATCAGGCGCAGTGCTCCATCGCTATTGACGATCAGGCTGACGCCAAAGACCAGCAAGGCCAGTCCGGCCACCAGAAAAAATCACCATCGACTGCGTCAGCCATTGCTGGACGGCGGGGTGTTTCACCATGTTCAGGAGATCCATGCCCTTCACCTCAAGGTTCTCCGGATGAAGCGATCAGGAAATCATGCATCTTAGGGGTTAATACGGTTTATGGGGAACCAGGTCGAACAACCGGGATCTTTGACAGCGACTCCCGGGTAAGTGACTTCAAATACCTTATGACGCAGCATCAACTACGCTGCAAACGACATTTAATGCCATTAATGGCTATAAAACCCTTTTTTTGCACTGTTTTCCGGTTTACAGCCGCCTTGTCCATTAACTAATTCTTCACACGCAACGGCGTAGCCTGCTGTCCTTGATCATCATCCAATTACGTAATAGTCGGCTGCAATCTTCCCGCTAACCATCCGCAGGCCATCATCGGGCGACGAAAAACAACGACTGGTAAATCCCTGAATGAAGCGTTTTTCATTTTCTGCAGTAACCGGCTTCACGACCAACACGCTGATACTGGCGGTTACGGCGTTCCTGCTTGCCTTCAGCAACGGTTCCATGGTCCGCCGCGTGCTGGAAATCTACCCGCTGAGCACGGCCAATGCGCCGGCTGTGCTGTCGCTGGTCCTGACCGTCGGCGGTGTGACGGTCCTGATGCTGGGTCTGCTGTGTTTCAAGGGCAGCACAAAACCGGTGCTGATCACGCTGTTGCTGCTGTCCTCGCTGGCCGCCTACTTCATGGACAACTACGGCGTGATCATCAGCGACGACATGCTGCGCAATGTCGCTCACACCAACACTGCGGAAGCGCTGGATCTGTTCAGCCTGAAGCTGATGGTTTATATCGGGCTGCTGGGCATCGCGCCCGCCGCTGCGGTCGCCCGGGTGCCGGTGCAATGGCGCGGCTGGCGCAAGGAAAGTGTTGCGCGCCTGAAACTTCTGGGTATCACGCTGGCGCTGGTGATCGGCACCGTACTGCTGTTCGGCAGCTTTTATGCGTCGTTTCTGCGGGAACACAAGGAACTGCGGCAGCGCGCGAACCCGGTTTATTTCATGAGCTCAGCCATGAAGTTTGCCCGGCAGTCTTTTGAATCGACATCGAACCGGCCGATGGTCGTTGTCGGCGCTGATGCCGTGATTCCGCCGACCGATCTGACGCGTGAACTGGTGATCCTGGTCGTCGGCGAAACGGCGCGTGCGGATCATTTCTCACTAAACGGCTACGAGCGCGACACCAATCCACGCTTGCGGCAACTGAACGTATTCAGTGCTTCCAATTTCCAGGCCTGCGGTACATCCACAGCGGTTTCGGTACCCTGCATGTTCATGCTCGACGGGGAAACCAAGAGCACACTGGAAATCAACAAGCAGGAGAACCTTTTGGATGTTCTGCAGCGCAGCGGGGTCAATGTGCTGTGGCGAGACAACAATTCGGATTCAAAAGGCGTCGCGAGCCGCGTGCAGTATGAGGATTTCCGCTCGCCGAAAATCAATCCGGTCTGTGACACGGAGTGTCGCGATGAAGGCATGCTCGCCGGCTTGCAGCAGTATATCGATCTCCATCCGCGAGGCGACATCCTGATCGTGCTGCACCAGATGGGCAATCACGGACCGGCTTACTACAAACGTTATCCGCCGGCCTTCGAGAAGTTCAAGCCCGCCTGCAAGGAAAGCGACCTCAGCCGCTGCAGCCGCGAAGAAATCGTCAATGCCTACGATAACGCCATACTCTATACCGATCATTTCCTCGCAAAAGCCATCGAACTGCTGAAGAAAAACGACAGCCGGTTTGAGACCGCGCTGTTTTACGTCAGCGATCACGGCGAATCGCTGGGTGAAAACGGGATTTATCTTCACGGCATGCCCAAGTCGATCGCACCCGAGGCCCAACTCCATGTGCCGGCGGTGATGTGGTTCGGCAGGAATTTTCACGCCGTCACCCCTTCAGCGCTGCGCGAGAAAAGCAAAATGCGCTTCAGTCACGACAATGTCTTCCACACCATCCTCGGATTTTTCGAGATCGAGTCGGAAACCTACCGTCCGCTCAAAGACATCCTGAATGAAGCAAAACCGGCAAAAAAACAGGTCTATGCGGATGAAGGCACACGCACGTCACTCCCTTGATGCAGGAAATGCCGGCGCACCGCCGATACTGGCAATCTCCTGGCTCTGGTTGGGCTTTATCTTGCTCTGGGAATCAACCGGCGCCGACAGCTGGGTCGTCAAACAACTAGCCGACAGCCACGGCTTTGCGCTTCAGAACGACTGGTGGCTGTGCGTGGTGCTGCACGACGGGCTGCGGCGAATATCCACACTGGCCTATTTCGCACTTGTGCTCGCGGTATGGAAACCCTTCGGTTTCCTGCGCAGCGTCACACAGCGGCAGCGCGTGGAAATACTCGCCGGCGTCACAGCTTCGCTGTTGGCGGTCAACTGGCTCAAACATATGAGCCTGACCAGTTGCCCCTGGGATCTCGCGGAATTCGGCGGCGTCGCGCAATATGTGTCGCATTGGGCTTGGGGTCTCAGCGACGGCGGCGCCGGACATTGTTTCCCCAGCGGCCATGCTTCCGCCGGATACGCCTTTCTCGGACTGGCCCTGCCCTTACTGTTTGCAGTATCGGCACAGACGCAACGACGGGGCCGGCGGATTTTTGCGGCAGCTTTCCTGTTAGGCCTGGTCTGCGGCATCGCGCAAGTGCTGCGCGGCGCGCATTACCCGAGCCATGTGTTCTGGGCCGGGCTGATCTGCTGGATGGTGGCTCTGATCAATCATTGGATATTCGAATACTCCGCCAAGGCCGCTGCTGTGTCGGGCGGCCAAACCGCCTCCCGTTAAGGCACTGACTTCGAATTGCGCTCCGGCTTTCGCACCGGCGTCTTGGCAGCAGGTGCTTCGGGCAACGGTTGCAGTGGCGCACGCACCATTTTCCAGCCGTCCCATTTCAGACCGCACCAGCAGTAACCTTCGGCGTTGATGATGCAAGCGATGCTGCCGCAATTTCTCGGGTCTTCGGGCATCTCACACTCCTGATGTCATTCCTGCGGTTAATCCGCCTTGATACCGGCGTCCTTGACGACCTTCGCCCACTTCGCCAGTTCGCTCCTGATGTGCGCTGCAAACACTTCCGGCGTACCGCCGGTGCCGTCCAGGCCCTGACGCTTCAGGTTGTCGATGACGTCCTTCGAAGCCAGTGCTTCGTTAATGCCGGCATTGAGTTTGGCGGTCACCATTTGCGGCGATTTTGCCGGCAGCAGCACGCCATACCACGACGTCATTTCAAATCCGGGATAACCCAGTTCGGCGATCGTCGGATATTCAGGCGCCAGCGTTGAACGGTTGGCGCCGGTGACGCCGATGGGTGTGAGTTTGCCCGCCTTGATCTGCGGCACCACCGAAGTCAGGCTGCCGAACACTGCCTGCACTTCACCCGCAAGAATCGCGGCCGTCGCCGGACCGCCGCCCTTATACGGCACATGAACCATGTTGACGCCGGCGCGCGCCTTGAACAGTTCGGCTGCGAGATGCAGCGGCGAACCGTTACCCGCAGAGGCGTAATTGATCCTGCCGGGATTCGCTTTGGCGTAGGCGACAAAATCCTTGAGCGATTTTGCCGGCACCGAAGGATGCAGGACCAGCATGTACTGTCCGGCCGCGACCAGTGCGACTGGCGCGAAATCCTTCAAAGAATCGTAGGACACTTTGGTCAGCGCCGGGCTGATCGCCACCGGGCCGATGAAAGCCAGCAGCAGCGTGTAGCCGTCGGGATTGGCGCGTGCCACGGTTTCATTGGCGATGATGCCGCCGCCGCCCGCACGGTTGTCGACCACGAACTGCTGCTGCATGCGTTCGCCGAGTTTCTGCGCAACGATGCGCGCGACCGCGTCGCTGCCGCCACCGGGCGGATTCGGCACCAGCAGGCGCACCGGACGCGTCGGGTAATCGTCACCCCCTGCAGCCTGCGCAGGCAAAGCAGATGCGAGCGCGCACAGCATCGCGGCGGCAGTCAATAAATGTCTGTTTTCAAACATCTTTTTCTCCTGATGCGGATCGGCTTATTTTCGTCAACTCAAACAAGGGTTTCATCGCCGGCAACTGCTCCAGCGCCCACAGCTGTTTCAGCAATGCATCGATTTTCTGCGGCGCCAGTACGCTGGCCGCCAGCGGACGGAATTTCTCCTCGATCTCGGCGTCGCTCATCGGGTTCTTCGGGTGCCCCCGGTGATATTCAACACGAATCGCCTCGCGCTTTCCGTTCTTCAGCACAACATCCATGTCGCAAAGCATCGCTTCGGGCTCGCGGCTGTTGGCCTCTTCGGACACGGTGCATTGGATTTTACCGACCAGATCGAGCAGCGCCGGATCATGCAGATAGGGATCATCGAAATAAGAAATATCGACCGAGCCGTATTTGAGCGCGACAGCCGCCGTATACGGCATGCTGTGGTCGGCGGTTTCTCGGTTGGCGGGTTTCCATTTGTCAGGGTCACCGGCCATCATTTCAATCGCGGTATGTAGCGTACGCACGTGGATTTCGGCAATGTCGTCGATGTTCTTCACCTTCTTGCGCGCTTCCAGCGCAGCGTGCACCACCGATTGCGAATACTGGCCCAGCGGATAACGCTTGATCAGGCAATCCATGATTCTGAACGAGGGGTTGCCCTTGCCGCCGAATGGCGCGAGCTCAAACGGCTGACGGGTCACCGCAACAAAATAACCGCCACGCCCCTCGAACACCGGATCGGGACCTGTCATACCGCGTTTCGCCATCTGCGCAAAAAAAATCGCGTTGCGGCTGGCGTTGGCATAAGCACAGCCCTTCCACATCGACACATTGCCGATGCGCGTCTGATACAGCGCGACGTTCGCGGCTACTGTAATGCTCAGTGCAGTTGCAATCTGTTCGCGGTCGAGCTTCATCAGCCGCGCGGCGCCGAGAACGCTGGCCATCGCACCGATCGTGGTGTGATCAAATCCCATGGGCTTGAAGTTCACGATGTCGCACATGCGGCAGAACATTTCATAGGCAATCACCGTGGCGACGATCAGCTCGCGCCCGTCGGCCTTGCCGATTTCGGCGGCAGAAAGCAGCGCGGCAATGCTGTCGCTGGGATGCCCGGCTTCGCGGCCGATGTAACCGTCATTGAAATCGAGATAGCGGATCATCACGCCGTTGGTGAACACCGCAAGATCAGGACTCGTCTGCTGCCCGGTGCACAGAATGGTGGCCGGCTCGGTGCTGGTGACGGTGGCGGCCTGCGCCAGCGCGATGCGCGTCGGTTCACTTTCATAACCGCCGAGCGCACAGCCCAGCGTGTCGACAATCATGCGCTTGGCCTGGTGAACAACTTCGGGCGGCAGGTCTTCGTAGCGAAGGTCAGCGACCCAGTGGCCGAGGCCTTGTGCGAGGGTGGTCATTTGCTATGGAAAATTCAGGGAAAGAATTCGCGTTGAATAGCCGTCATTGTAAGCCATGCCCCTGCGCGCACCCCCCTTGCAGTCCGCACACCGGACAAAACGCTGCACGACAAATGCGGCGACCGGCGCGAACTTGGTGTATAAAATCCCTCATCCCGTTCAACCTGTCGACAGCGAGCCCTCTTGAGCACTGAACCCCCGAAATCCGCCACCAAGGCGCAGCTGGATGCCCTGCTGCTCAAGCTCCCCGGTGTCAGCGCGCGCACGATCAACGGTCTTGATGCCTACTTCGTCAACGACAGGATGTTCGCCTGCATCAGCGGCAACGGTGTAGGCCTGCGCCTGCCGGCAGCCACCGCGACGGAACTGCATTTCTCGCGTGACCATGTCAGCGCCTTCCAGCCCGGCGGCATTGCGGCGACGCGCGAATGGATCCAGATCACCCGCACCGATACCGCGGATTATGTGAAAGACATCGAGCTGTTCCGGGCATCGCTGGATTTCGTGAAAACCGCGCGGTCGCGCTAGCCGGGTTCAGGCGGTGGATGTGGCCAGCGTCTGTTTGCAGGTTCCATGGAAAAATCCACATGTCAAACCCGGTGCACTCTTCCATCCCGTAGTTCAACCCATCAGAGGGAACTTTTGCCCATGAATACCACCATCGTTCAAGGCATACAGGCCGCCGTCGCCCCCGTGTTCATGCTGACTGCGGTCGCCGCAATGATCGGCGCCCTGGCCACAAGGCTGTCGCGGATCATCGACCGCGCGCGCTGGATCGAGGAGCGGCTCGACAGCCAGCGCATCAAGAATGAAGACGCCGCCTACTGGGAACTGCGCCGGCTCGGCCTGCGCGGCAATGTGGTCAACTGGTCGATCGGCTTTCTGGTGTTCTGCGCGCTGTTCATCGGCATCACTGTTGCCGGGCTGTTCCTCGATGTCACAACGAATTCGGTGACCGACAGTTTTGTGCGCTGGAGTTTTCTCGGCGGCATCATCTGTTTCGCCTGCGCGTTGATCTGTTTTCTTGCAGAAACGCTGCTCGCCACTCACACGCTGCGCTTTTCCAAACAGTCGACCGGGAAGCGGTTGCCTTTGGAGCGCTCCAGGGAGAATCAATAACTATATGATTTATTGAGTTATTTTATATAGCGCTGCTCGAGGTGGCGGCGGAAGTGCTGCGGATTGAGCGCTTCACCGCTAGCCCGCTGCACCAGTTCCGGCGTCGGCCACAGGCTGGCCTGTGACCAGATGTTTTTGCCCATCCAGCCGAATACCGGTTTCAGATCCCCCCGCGCAATGCACGCATCGAGATCCGGCGTCTTGCGGCGGATCGCCGCGAACCACTGCGCGGCATACATCGCACCCAGCGTGTAACTGGGGAAATAACCGAACGCCCCTTCTGTCCAGTGCACGTCCTGCAGGCAGCCGTCTTTGTAATTGCCTCGGGTGTCGAGGTTGAGCAGCTGCTGCATTTTTTCATCCCACAACGCCGGAATGTCATCGGGCTCGATGTCGCCCTCGACCAGCCCACGTTCGATTTCATAGCGCAGGATCACATGCGCCGGATAAGTCACTTCATCGGCATCAACACGGATGAGTCCACGCTTCACGCGCGTCCACAAACGGTAGAGATTGTCCGGATCGAAGGCCGGCTGATCACCGAAGTGTTTGACCAGCAGCGGCGCCAGTACGCCGGCAAAGGCGCGACTGCGCGCGAGCTGCATTTCAAAGGACAGGCTCTGGCTTTCATGCACGCCGTAGGAGCGCGCCGTCGCCACCGGCTGGCCGAGCCATTCGCGCGGCAGGTTCTGCTCGTAACGCGCATGCCCGGTCTCGTGGATGGTGCCGAGCAGGCTGCGTGAAAAATCGTTTTCACTGTAACGAGTGGTCAGGCGCACATCTTCGGGCACGCCCCCGCTGAAGGGGTGCGTACTTTCATCGAGTCGGCCACCGGCAAAATCAAATCCGAGCAGCGTCATTACTTCCATATTCAGCGCACGTTGGGCCGCCACCGGAAACGGACCCGCCGGCGCAATCACCGTTTCCGTATCCTGCTTTGCCTGAACGCGGTTGATCAGATCGGGCAACCAGGTTTTGACGTCGCCAAAAATGCAGTCGATGTCCGCGGCACGCACGCCCGGCTCGAAACGGTCCATCAGCGCGTCGTAGCGCGACAGCCCCGTGTCTTCAGCGAGCAGCTGCGCTTCCTGGCGCGCGAGTTTGACAACCTCGCGGAAATTGGCGAGAAAGCCTTTCCAGTCATTGGCCGGGCGCTGACTGCGCCAGGCGTGTTCGCATTGCGCGCCGGCCAGGGTCTTGGCTTCGACCAGCGATTCCGGCAGCGCATTGGCATCGCGCCAGTCGCGACGGATTTCACGCAGGTTGGCGCGGGCCACAGCATCCAGCGGCTCGTGTTCCGCGACATCAATCCAGCCCTTGAGCTGCGGATCGGTGCGCGTGCGGTGAATCAGCGCAGCCAGCTCACCCTCCGCCGCTGCTCGCGCCGCATTGCCCTTGGGCGGCATCATCGCGTTGCGGTCCCAGCCGACGATGGAAGACAGATGGAAGTAGCGGTAGAGCCGCGTATAGATGCGGGTCAGTTCGCCATACGCCGGCGTCAGCTCGGGATTTGCCATCAGAACGGACCGACGTAATCTTTCTTGATCAGCTCAACACCGTTATGGCGCAGTATGTTGTACGCGGTAGTGACGTGAAAATAGAAATTCGGCTGCGCGAAATTGAGCAGATAGTCCATACCCTTGAAGGTGTAATCCTGCTTGCCAAGTTTCAGCGTGATGTCGCGGTCGGCGCTGGCATCGATGGGCGCCTGCGGCACACTTTCAATGAAGGTCACGGTTTTGGCGATACGCGCCTTCAGTTCGGCAATGGTCTGTTCGGTGTCTTCGTGCTTCGGCACCTCGACGCCGCCCAGACGCGCCACTGCGCCCTTGGAAATGTCGCAGGCCACCTGCACCTGACGTGCAAGGTGAAACATGTCGGGAAACAGCCGCGCCGTGGTCAGCGCCGCGGGATCGAGCTTGCGTGCGTCGATGTGCGCCTGCGCCTTGTCAAGCAGCGCGGAGAGATTGTTGAGCATTTGCACGAATCGCGGCGTGCTGGCGGCATACATGGTGAGGGGCATGGTTTTGTCCTGAGGAATGAATGGGCGAGAAGCTTCAGTTTGACGCGGCTTTTTCGAGCAGCACCTTGATCTTCGGTTCGGGCCTCCAGTAATTCGGGCCTTTCAGAAACTTGCCGTTGGCGTCGTAAATCGGCTTGCCGTCGGCGCCGAGTTTGCTTTCGTTGCTGTCCATGATGATGTCGAGAACGTCTTCCAGCGGCAGGCCGTATTTCAGCGCCTCCGAGCGGCAGTAAACGATGACATCACCCAGCAAGTCAGCCATCGCCACCAGGATGTCCGAAGAAGGCGCCCCTTTTTGCGCTGCGGCGACGATTTCGTCGATTTCATGCACTTCATCCATCAGGGTCGCCTTGAACTTGGTCAGACGGCCGACCACATCCTCCGGCAGTGCCGGATTCTCCCGGGCAGGCAGTTTGTACATGGCGTTCATGGCGGCAATGCGCTGGGCGAAGGTTTTGGTCATGGGGAGAGATTCAGGAATTGTTGAGTGCGGGTGATTGCCGACCTTATGGGCAGCATTCAATCCAATGTGATGTTTGCGGTCTTGATGACCTTCGTCCACTTGGCAATTTCGCTGCGCATGTATTTTCCGAGTTCGTCCGGGGTACTGCCTTCCGGGTCCACGCCGGACTTGGTCAGGAAGTTGCGGATACCGGGGTCGTTGAGCACCTTCCGGAATTCCTCGTTCAATCGGGTAACGATTTCACGTGGTGTCCCTTTGGGCGCGAGCATGCCGTACCAGACGCCGGAGTCGTAGCCCGGCACGCCTGATTCGGCGACCGTCGGTACGTTCGGCATGCTGCTGATCCGTTTGGTGGTGCTGACAGCAATCGCGCGCAGCCGTCCGGCTTCGACATATCCGGCGGATGCGATAGGCGTTGCAAACAGCAGTTGAGTTTGGCCGGAAAGCGTATCCACCAGCGCCGGGCCGCCGCCCTTGTAGGGCACATGTTTCAGCTTGATGCCGGTGATGGTATTGAGCAACTCGGTGGCCAGATGTGCGCCTGATCCATTTCCGGATGAGGCGTATAAGATTTCATTGGGACGCTTTTTGCTGATCGCAATGACATCTTTCATGGTGCCAGCCGGCAGCGATGGGTGGGCTACCAGCAGATACGCTCCGTTGGCGAGCAATGTGACCGGCTCGAAATCCCGAATCGGGTCGTAGGGAAGCTTCTGGTAAAGGCCGGGATTTACCGCCAGTTGCGCGGTCAGTCCCATGACAAAGGTATAACCGTCCGGCGCAGCACGTGCAGCAGTTTCCATGCCGATGTTGCCGCCGGCGCCACCGCGGTTGTCGATGACAACCTGTTGTCCGGTGTTCTCCGCCATCTTGCGTGCAAAGGGACGAGCGATGGTGTCGCTGCCTCCCCCTGGCGGGTAGGGCAGGATTAGCCGCATCGGCTTGTTCGGGAATGACTGGCCCAGCGCGGACGCCATCGGCAAGGCTCCCAATGTTGCAGCCAGCAGATACAGGCAGGTGGTTTGATAGATCATCTTGGCCTCATGACAGTAAGGTCGCACGCTTTAGCGGCGTCCCTCGTGTGAACTGATTGCAATCACGGCGCGCGCCTGACTGCGGTTGCTCCACGCGTGACGCACGCCTTTCAGCAGCGCCACCTCGCCAGCCCTAAATGTAACTTCCTCTTCATCAAGCAGAAGCACCAGTTCCCCTTCAAGTACCACGCAGTAATCAAAGGTTGCGGTGTACTGCAGATAAGGATGTTTAGCGCCGTCGTGCCATGCTGAGGCCTGCGGGGAGCCCATGGCTGCGAAGTGTCGGCGCACGTCTTCCGCCGTCACTGTGCCTTCCCAGCTCTGATCCGGCGGCAGGATATCGACGCGAAAGCTCGTGCCGCCATTTTTGGGTTCCATGTTTCGTGGCAAATGCAGGGTTTCATAAACGATTTTTGCCGGACAGCCTTCGGTAACCCACATGCGCTGCGATGCGAATCCCGGGCGCGCCGGATCAAGCAATACATCGGGTGATGGACCATCGCTGACAATAACGCTTTTGCCGTCTTGGGGACGGTCGATGGTGACGATACGCCTGTTAAGCTTGATTCCTGCGACAGGTGCTGCAGGAGCCAGGGGCTTGTCATTACCGATTGCGTTGCCATTACCCCCGGGAAACTCTGCGCCAATCATGTCGAAAGCCATTTGCGCGTCCGTCGGATATGCCCATTCATGCCAGGCTCCGACCTGTATCACGATATCTCCGGGATGCATCAATACCGTGCCCTCGTCCAACCGCAGTTCACGATTGCCATTCAACATCATTCCGTAGTCCACTGACTGCGTTTTGTGCATCGATGAGGTGTAAAGGCTGTTGCCGCCGCGGTCCCAGGTGCCGGTGGTGCCGGGACGCTGCTTCGGCGGGTGGTGGGGTATCACTTCCGGATCGCTGGCCGGATCGTAATCCGACGGTCGCCCCACGCTTTGCACGACACGCAGGTGCCCGCCACGAGGCTCCCCCGGAAACCGGTAATTGAGCAAACTTTCATCGCTGCTGTCGCCCAGTGTGATTGGCGAATCGTTCCAGACCCACAGATCAGTATGTCCGCGGCCGGCAGACATTGAAGATGGATGTGAACGGGGTGCCGCGCCATCAATCAGCACGATGGATCGGTTCGCGGAATTGTTGCCGGCGACGAGGCGCCGGATGGGTTTCAGGGTAGACATTTCGAGTGCTTTCAAAATTAAACGGGCCGTGCAGTAACGTCGGTGGGTATCATATGCAATTCCGGCAAATCAGGGGCATTCGATCCAGGCTCTGGAATCCGTTACGGAAGAGTATTTGCTGGTTTCCTGCATTCAAAGCGGATTACCCGGAAGAAATCAGGAGTCCGCTTCGTGTTTGTCTTGCGTGACAGGCCATACCTTACTTGCCTTCCCCTGATGCACACGGATATTGCAATGCAATAATCCCGAAATGCCAATGGCACATGCCGGAAAGACCACCCTACCGACAAGCGCAAATGCGCTCGTTGCAAGCGCCTGCACATTGATTTAATGTAGCCGCACAAAAAACGGTCCGGCATACACGGGCCTGCAGCATCTCAGCAACCGTGCATTGGATGTTCCATATAGGGGGAGTTCATGAAACAGCTTCAAGCGGCTGGCCTGCTGGTATTGGCATTGCTGTCACTGTCCGCAGCCGCACAAGGCGCCGGTACGGCTGACACCATCCTGATCAACGGCAAGATCGCCACCGTCGATGACCGTTTCACGATGGCGCAGGCACTGGCGATCAAGGATCGCCGCGTGATCGCCACCGGCAGCAACGACGCCGTGCGCAAACACGCCGGAGCATCGACTAAAGTCATCGACCTCAAGGGCCGCACCGTCATCCCGGGCCTGATCGATAACCACTCGCACTGGATCCGTGCGGCAGAGCACGACGAACTGCGCTTCGACGGCGTCACCACCCGCGCCCAGGCCGTCAAAATGCTCGCCGAGCGACTCGCCACCAAAAAACCGGGGGAATGGGTCGTCGTGCTTGGCGGCTGGTCGGAGGAACAGTTCACCGATGAAGTGCGCGGTTTTCCCCTGGCGGAACTCGATGCCATGGCGCCGAACAATCCGGTCGTACTGCAGTCCATCTACCGTCACAGCTATCTGAACAGCACCGCGCTGAAGATGGCGAAAATTGACGACAGTACCCCTAACCCGCCTCGCGGCACCATCGAAAAGGATGCCGCCGGAAAAATCACCGGCGTGGTTCGCGGTGCCGGTGGCGTGGCCTTTGTCGCCGCCAAGGTGCCGCACCGGGATCGCGATGCCTGGCTGGAAAACACCCGCAAGTTGGCGACCTATCTCAACAGCCTCGGCATCACCGCCTGGGGAGACGCCGGCGGACGCGGCATGAGTGCAAAACACTACGAGCCCTACCATTATTTGGCTGACAAGGACGAACTGAACGTCCGCGTGTTCTGGACGACGATCCGCCAGCCCCGCACCGTACCCGAGGTCGATGCGGTGATGAAGGAAATCCCGTCACTAAAGCCTTTCCAAGGCAATGATTACTTCAACCACATCGGCTGGGGCGAAACGGTATTCAGCCCGGTGACGACGCAACTGCTGGCTCCCGGCGGTAACACCAAGCCGGAGGATCTCGCACAGATGATGCGCATCGTTCGTGCACTGGCGGAAAAAGGTATCTACCTCAACTCGCATGTCGAAATGGTCAACGTGATTGACGCCTTCCTCGACCAATACGAAGCGATGAATAAAGAAACCCCCATCCGCGGGCTGCGCTGGTCGTTCTCTCATCTTGACCAGATCACCGAAACGCAACTGGCGCGCATGAAAAAGCTCGGCATGAGCGCTCAGATCCACAGCCGCCCGCTGATTCAGGGCGTGCTGATGCACCGCATCCACGGCGAAAAGGCTTGGGACATGCCGCCATTCCGGCGCGTACAGGACAGCGGTATCGTCTGGGGCCTGGGTTCGGACGCAACGGCGGTGACGACATCGAATCCGTTCTACACGCTTTCCTTTGCCGTCACCGGAAAAATGATCGGCGGTCACCACGTCAATCGCCAGTCGATCACACGTGAAGAGGCGCTGATCGCTCACACCCGTAACAATGCCTTGATCCTGTTCCAGGAAGGCAATCTGGGATCGCTGGCGCCCGGCAAATACGCCGACCTGCTGGTGCTGGACCGTGATTACTTCACGGTGCAGGCTGACCAGATCAAGGACATCAAGCCACTGATGACCATGGTCGGCGGACGCGTGGTGTATCAGGACAAGTTCTGAATCCGTTTCAACCCAACATCCATGCCACAAAGGTGAATCAACATGAACAATCTGTGCAAGCTTTCGCAAACCTGGGGCGTATTGTTTGGCCGCATCCTGATTGCCGCCATTTTTCTGCAATCCGGCATTGACAAGCTGTTCAACTTCGACAAAACAGTCAAGCTGATGACTTCCAAGGCGATACCGATTCCGGAGATCCTGTTGGTGCCGTCGATCGTGATCCTGCTCGCAGGCGGCGTAATGCTGCTGGTCGGCTGGAAGGCGCGCTGGGCGGCGCTGGCGCTGATCATTTTCATGGTTCCGGCCACCTTGTACTTCCACAGCTTCTGGACCTACCCGGAAGCCCAGTTCGTCAACCAGTTTCATCATTTTTTCAAGAACCTGGCCATCATCGGCACGCT
>JAURHM010000001.1 GCA_030833315.1 Burkholderiales bacterium | reverse complement strand
GCCTGAGCTTTACGACCGCCTGCTCCGGGCCATGCTTCTTGTTCGCCATTCGTAGACTCCTTCTTCCAAGTTGAAAAATACAACATTCAACCTGGCACAGAAAAAGCCAGTCAGGTCAATTGCTCTGAATCTAAAGGGTAAAAATGGCCACCAAATTCTGTACCAGCTGTGGAACTTCATTGGCACCAGCCACTCGATTCTGTGCCCAGTGCGGCGCTCAAGTTTCCGAAGCCAACGCTGAACCAGCGGCCGTCACAAGCGCATCCCCCACGCTTGAGCAAGGTACGGGCAAGGTTGTGGAGCCAGATAGCTCACAATTGTCACAACAGGGGGCAACGGCATCTGAACAAGCCAACAGCGACAAAAACAATCTCATGGGCTGGGCTGCTGCTGCGGGCGTGGTGTTTTTGGTGGGCTGGGGGCTGGTTGATTACATCGGTAAAAGATCATCTAGAGAAGCGAATCCAGTGAGCGCTCCGCCGGTGGCCACCACTGCCACACCAACAGCTCCTTCTGTGGCAGCAATAAACGTAAGCCCAGCACCCGAGACAAAAAATTTTCTTTTGGGAAAATGTGTTGTGGATGAAGTCGGAGAGAAAAATAACGCCTGCTCCTCAGATAGAACGGTACAGACGATCTTCTGGTACTTTCAAACAGATAGCGCGAGTCTCTTCATATACAGCCCGAAACCAAGGGGTTTTGAAGACCCCCGAGGCCTCTGGCAAGAAAGAAAAAGGTACGATAGAAAAATTTTCTACACAGTAAGTGCGGATGGAAAAGAAATTGTTACAAAAGTGCAAGTCCCTGGTGCAGGGAACGACTGTTATCTTTTTCAAAAGTACAAAAATAAAGGTGAGCGCTATTTTGCGGAATACCCTAGCAAAATGGAGGGAAATTGTCCTGAAGACGCTAGACTTGCTAATGATATGGAAAATGATATCTATAAAACGAATCCCAGCAAAGAGATGTTTCTACATGGTAACTGGATACCTCCTTGGTGAGGCGATTCAGACTTTGCCTTAGGTATCGCCTAGAGATGAAATTACGCCTCCTTGCTTCTGCATTATTTGTATGCACTAGTTTCGGTACAACTCAGTTGCACGCCCAGCCACTTATCGCAATGTGTCAAGATCGGATAAATGAATTACGAAATATCTATATTGTTATTCTTCGTAAAATTCCAGCTATGCCACCACTTGCACAACTGAGCCTAGGAATACAGCGCTCATTAAATGAAGGCGAATCACTTAGAGACTCAGGAAATTATCAGGGTTGTATTCAGATGCTAGATCGGCAAATTGAGATAGTGCGCGGCTATGCGAAGTAGTGTGGATATTGGTGGTGAGCGTATCGCGGGGGGTGATGAATTGTAAAGTTACGGCAGACATTTGAAGATTGGAAACACATACTAAAGTTCATCGGTCGACATAAGTAAAAGCATGCGTCTCCGTGAATTCTCTCCTCTCGAACAAGACTCCGTGTTCCGCTTGCCCGCACCACCCACATACGCAGCGGCGGAACGCGGGCTCTACCAACCAGAACCCCAGCGTGTGTCTATCTCAGCGTTCGCGCCCACGCTGGCCAGTGCGCGGAGGCTGGCACTGCTCAAGCGTGCGTGGCAGCTGTGGCGGGCACGACACCGTTAGCGGCCCATGCTGCCGATGTCTTTGCCAAAGACAATGTCAGCACTAAGTTGTTGCACTAGCTCAGATGCGTGCGTGAAAAGGTTTGCTTTGCTTTAGCACACTCTGTAGCACACCGCACACTCTGGCTTTGTAACCTATTGTTTTAGTGCGTGAAAGGGCTGCCATCGGCCTTGAAAATCCTTGTGTCGGCGGTTCAATTCCGTCCCCGGCCACCACTCCATCACAGTGGAGCCACTGCGTTTCTACGCAAAGCAGCACACTGTTTGACCTTCGGCCATCCGTTCCAACGTGGCTAAGGCAAAGCTAACGGTAATCTCCAGCACCGCCCAGACCGCACCACCCCCAAGGCCAAAAGAGCAGCTTGTAACGCTGACCGGCACACCACTTCCGGAGAGATCGCCGGATATTGGCGCAGAAAACGCGGCAGCTGCGGAATGATCCACATCCGTCCGAGACCTTGCGGCATGCCGACACGCAGCAAATCGCCGGGTTCTTTGCCGGTCTGGCTGACGGCCCGCTCCGCGTCGTCGAGGTCGCTGACGATTTGTTTGCACCGGGCGTAGAACTCGGTGCCTTCGGGGGTCATCGCCCGACGGCGGGTGGTGTGGTCGAGCAGCCGGACCGCAAGTTTTTTCTCGAGACGGGCCAGCGTGGCGCTGACCGCAGCAGCCGAAACGCCCAGCTTGCGCGCCGCGCCGCGCCGCTCAAGGTGCCGGAGTCGACCACATTCAGAAACACCATGATGCCGTGCAGGTTTTCCAGGAAGGATTAAGGCCCGGATTGTTAACTTCAGGATTAACAGTCATTCTAGACCTCCATGGCTGTTCGGGCCATAGTGAGCCGATAAAATCAGCTCAATGCCGCAGTAAAAATGCGTCGCAAAATAAAACATCCCGCGCATTTGCAGGAGGAGATTGCCCGAATGACGATGATGCTCGACCTGGACGCCATGCGCGGCGTATTGCCGATGCGCGAGGCGATTGACCTGCTGGAGCGGGCGCTGGTCCATGAGGCTGACGGCCGGACCGTGGTGTCCCCGAAATATGTCACTGAACTCGGCACGGCATCGATGCGCATTCTCGTAGCTGCCGACCATGAGGCCGGTTATTTTGCGACCAAGGCGTACCACACCATCGATGGTGTGGGCACCCGTTATGTGGTGTCGCTGTACCGGCTGAGCGACGGTGAACTGCTGGCATTGCTGGACGGACAGTTGATTACCGACACCCGAACCGGGGCGGCCAGCGGCGTTGCCGCGCGCCGGGTGACGGTCAACGGACCTGTCCGTTTGGGCATCATCGGTTCGGGCAACCAGGCGCGAACACAATTCGAAAGTCTGGCTGCCGTTTACAAGATCCAGTCTGCCCGCGTATACAGTCCCACCCGCGGAAACCGCGAGCATTTCGCGGCTGAAATGGGCGCGCAACTGGGCATACCGGTGAGTGCTGCCGACACAGTGGAGGCGGCGGTACAGGGCTGCAATGTGGTGGTTGCCGCCAGCAATGCCCGCGGGGCAGAGCCGATACTGCGCGGCGAGTATCTCGCCGGTTGCCGTTTGTTGTGCGCGGTGGGTAACACGCGGAAACAGTTTGCCGAAGTCGACGTCCGCTGTTTTGCCGACGCGGGGCGGGTCATCGTCGATTCGTCGCATGCGCTGCACGAGGCCGGCGATCTTTGCGTAGCGATCAAGGCCGGAGCCTTGCCGGACGACAAATGGACCACGCTCGCGAAAATCGTGACGGGCGATGCGCAGGTGCCGGATACCGGAATGGTCACCTTCAAATCCGTGGGCACCGCGTTACAGGATCTTGCGCTGGCAGCGCGTTATTACGAACTGCTGGGACAAAAAGGCGATGCAAAAAAGGGCGTCAGCATGGGCAGCCTGCGGGCGCAGCCCGGTGGGCGGAGCAAGTAAGCAGTCATTCAGAGGCAGAGAAACAATGCGCGAGGGAACAGTCAATTACATGCGCGCAGTCCAACGGGGACTGGCGGCAGTCCTGTGTTTGCCGGCGCTGTATTCATCACCTACGCAGGCGCAGGCCGGCTGGCGTCCTGAAAAGGCCGTGGAGATTGTGGTGCCGACCGGAGCTGGCGGCACCAATGATGTGATGGCGCGCCTGATCCAGCAGACGCTGCAGGCGGCAAAACTGGTTAGCGTTCCCGTGCTGGTCCAGAACAAGGCCGGCGGCAACCAGAACCTCGCGCCGGTCTATATCAACCAGCACAAGGCGGACCCGCACTACCTGCTGTACTCGACGGCGACGATTTTCACCAACGAGATCGCCGGGCTTTCGAAGCAGAAATACTCGGAGCTTTCCGCGGTTGCATTGCTGCTGGTCGATTACACCGTGGTGACGGTCAGGAATGATTCCCCGATCAAAAGCATGCGTGACCTGGTGGCGCGGCTGAAAGCTGAGCCTGCCGCGGTTTCATTTGGTCTGGTCAGCCGCGGCGGCCCCAATCATCTGGCCATTGCCCAGGCGATGCGCGCGGCCGGCATTGATCCGAAAACCCTGAAACTGGTCGTGTTCAAGACCAACGCCGAATCCTCGACGGCCGTCGTCGGCGGACACATTCAGGCCGTGGTGTCTTCCGTCAGCGCCGCGTTGCCACAGGTCGAGGCCGGCACGACGCGCATGCTGGGCATCGCTGCGCCGAGCCGCCAGCCCGGTAAGCTCGCCCAGGTGCCGACGATGCGCGAAGAGGGCATGAATGCCACCGGCATCCCGAACTGGCGCGGGATTCTGGGGTCAGCCGGAATCACGCCGGCGCAAGTGACTTTCTGGAGCGACGCTCTGGCAAAGGTCGTGGTAACCCCGGAATGGAAACAGCAGCTTGACCAGAACAGCGTGTCTTCCGAATTCATCCCGGGTGAAGCCTTCCGTAAATGGCTCGTTGAGGCGTACGACGACACCAGGGGCGTCATGACGGATCTCGGGCTGGTCCCCAAGTAACCGATTAATTACCAAAACGCGTTTGAACAGGAATCAACAGGGAGTTCATGTGAAAAACTTTAATCTGCACGGCGTCATGCAAGCGCCCGTCACACCGCTGAAGGACGATTTCAGCTTTGATGTGTCGGGATTTGAAAAAATGGTCGATTTCCACGTCCGTCACGGCGCACCGGCCATCGCATGGCCGCACCACAAGGCTGAATCGCTGAACCTGACCATAGCCGAGCGCAAGCTCGGCGCGGAGATCGCCGTCAAGACGGTTGCCGGTCGCGTGCCGGTATCGATTTTTGCCGGGACGCTGTCGGAGGAGGATTCGCTCGACATCGCGCGTCATGCGCAGAAGATCGGCGCCGACATGCTGCTGACCATCTCGCCATACTGCCGCCGCCCGTCGCAGGAAGAGATTTTTGATTCCATCGTGCGCATCGGCACCCATACCGACCTGCCGGTGCTGACCTACAACTCGCCGTGGCGCAACGGCGAGGGCGTTGAATTCACTGCGGAGCTCACCAAGCGGCTGATTGACCGTCTGCCGAACTATATCGGCATGAAGGACGCCAGCTTTCACAGCGAGAAGTTTCTCGAGATTTCCCGTGTTGCGCTGAAAATGCGCCCTGGGTTTTCCATCATCCAGGGCGTCGAGCACCTGCTCGCGGCTTACCCCCTGGGCGCCTGCGGTTCGTTTTCGTCTTCCGGCGCCATTGCACCGAATCTGTGCAATAAGTTCTATGCTTCGCTGGTTGCGCGCGACTGGGAAACCGCAAGGGAGTGTCAGTTCAAGATTTCACGCCTGTGGCGCCTGTTCAAGGAGCAGTACCCATCATCGCTGAAGGGCGCGATGATCATGATGGGGCGCTCGGTGGGGCCGACCCGTTCCCCGTTGCCGACCGCAACCAAGGAGCGGATCGAGTTTCTGCGCAAGCAGCTGGAGGAACTCAACATCCTCCAAACCGAGCCGCACGGCTGGTAATCCACAACCTATTCAGAGCAGAGGACTTCATGCCGACATTCAGCCCGGGACTGGTTCACACGCCGGTAACCCCTTTCAAAAAAGATCACAGCATTGATTACGACACCTATGCCAAGGTGCTCGAGTTCCATATCCGCAACGGCGCTGAAGCGCTGGCCTTGCCGATGCCGGAAGGCGAAGACATGAGCCTGACCGACCCCGAGCTGCGCAGCCTGCTGAAATTTGCGATGGAGCAGGTCAAGGGCCGCGTACCGGTGATTGCGCATGTCAGCGACGCCGGCACCAGCATCGCGATCGAGCGCGCTCTGTATGCGCAATCACTGGGTGTTGCCGCGATTGTTTCGCATCCGCCCTATTTCTGGCATCCCAAGCCGTCGATGGTGGTGGAACATCTGGTACGCATCGGCAATGCCGTGAAGCTGCCGTTTTTCATCTTCAATCCGCCGGTCGAATCGGTTGGAACAACGCTGTCGACGGAGATCGTGCTCGAGCTGATTGAAAAGCTGCCTAATCTGGTCGGCGTAGTCGATGCGGGTCTGGATTTTGTATTCATGGAAGAAATCATGTGCAATGGCCGGCCACTGCGGCCGGATCTGCAGTTGATTGCCGGCGCCGACTTCATGGTTTCTGCGGGAGCGCTGGGCGGGTCCGGCGTCTTTTCACCGCTGTCATCGGTTGCACCCAAGCTGGTCAGGGAGCTGTTCGAACTTTGCCGCAAGGGGCAATTCGTCGAAGCCCGCTCGGCGCAGGAAAACATCGGCGCGCTGAATCATGCGATCAAGGCCGCAGGCGCATCGGGGTTGCGTGACGGACTGGCCGGACTGAAGACGGTGCTGGCCAGCATGGGGCGGGATTGCGGCGTGCCGCGGCCTCCGGTGCGGTCTGCTGGTGAGATTGAGCGCGGTGATTTATTGGAGGCGATCGCCGCCATGCCTTTCCTGAAAGACGAGCCGCGGGGCTGGTGATGTCGACAGGCAGATCTGAGAATTTGTCAAAACCGGTTGCCTTGGTCACCGGCGCTTCATACGGCGTCGGTGCGGCCGCCGCCCTCTCATTGGCGCGCGAAGGTTTTGACCTCGCGATTTCCGCCACCCGCCTGTCCAATCTGGATGCAACGGCAAAAGCGTTGCAGGCGACGGGATGCCGTATCACCACCGTCGAACTCGATTTATGTTCGCAATCGAGCATTGAGGCCGCGATCGCATCCGTACTCGGGGCTTGCGGACGTCTGGACGTGCTGGTCAACAACGCCGCCGTCAATCTGCGCAAAGCTGCGCTGGATGTGACGCCGGAAGAGTGGGATGCCGTACTGCGAGCCAATACCACCGGCACTTTTTTTATCACCCAGGCTTTTGCGCGACAACGCATCAAGGCCGGGCAGCCCGGATGCGTGGTGAATGTCTCTTCAACACATGGGATTGTCGGCGCAGCCGAACGGTCGACCTATGGCGTTTCCAAGGGCGCGGTGCTGCAGATGACCCGCATGCTGGCCATTGAGTGGGCGCCGCATGGCATTCGCGTCAACGCGGTTGCGCCCGGACGGCTGGATACTGCATCGCCGTCGCGCGCGGCCAAATCGGGCGATGCCAAATACATGCAGGCCATGCTGGACCGCATTCCCCTGCACCGGCTGGCGACAGCCGAGGATGTTGCAGAAGCAGTGGCGTATCTGGCAGGTCCCCGTGGCGGATTCGTCACCGGCCATACAATCGTTATCGATGGCGGCCTGACCGCTTACTAAAATAACCCGCTTCGCATCAATCCTTCCGATTGTGCTGGTCAGGGTGGATGCACTAACGTATTGCCCTAGGAGGGGATCATGACGTATATGAATCGAGCTGTTTCCGAGCGTGGCCTGTTGTTCCTTCTCCGGATGTTGTTGCTGTCAATGTCGGGAGTGTTCGCTACCCAGGCATTTGCTGCTTATCCTGACCGGCCGATACGTTTGATCGTGCCGTCTCCGGCGGGCGGCGGAACCGATTCATCCACCCGGGCGATCACGCCGAAACTGAGTGAGATCCTCCGGCAGAACATCATTATCGACAACCGTGGCGGTGCCAGCGGCAATCTCGGGGCGGAAATGGCGGCCCAGGCGCCCGCGGACGGTTACACGCTGCTGGCGATCATCGCTTCCCACACCAGTAATCCGGCAGTGATGCGATCAGTGCCTTTCGATCTGGCTCGGGATTTCGCGCCGATTTCCCGAACCGTCACGCTGCCGAACCTGCTGGTTTCACACCCTTCGATAGCGGCAAAGGACACGCGAGAATTGATCGCGCTGCTGAAAACCAAGCCGGGGCAGGTACAGTTTGCGTCGGGCGGGATCGGATCCATACAGCACTTCGCGATGGAACTGTTTGTTTATATGGCCAAACTGAAAATGATCCATGTGCCGTACAAGGGCGTGGGGCCTGCCACCAGCGATGTGATCGCAGGCCATGTGCCGATGATTGCAGCCAATATTTTTACGGTGCTGCCCCATGTGAAATCAGGCCGTCTCCGCGCGTACGGCGTCAGTAGTACAGAACGTTCCTCGGCAGCGCCGGATATTCCGACGATTGCCGAGGCCGGATTGCCCGGTTACGAGGCGGTGCAATGGTACGGATTGGTTGCTCCGGCAAAAACGCCTCCTGCCATCGTCAATCAGCTCCACACCGCAGTGGTGCAGGTGCTGAATGATCCTGAAATCCGTCAGCGTTTCCAAGGCGGCGGGGCCGATCCTTCGCCGAGCGAATCACCGGCGGCCTATGCCAAGTTGATTCGCAGCGAGCTTAAAAAATGGGCTGATGTGGCGAAAGCTGCGGGCATCAAACCGGAGTAATCACGAGCAGTGGCATGCATTCAGCCATTGGCGGACCTGGATAAGCTGCGCACCGGCTTGGCGTGGAACAGCCGCTGTGGATGCTGTTGCCGGAAGTTCCGGACTGGCGTTGGTTGCTCGAGCGGACCGATACGCCGTTGTATCCGACAGCCCGGCTGTTCCGGCAGTCGCAGCGGGGTGGCTGTATCGGCGTCATAATGCACCTGCTGCAGGAACTGCAGGCGCTGCGTTCAGGATGAAGCAATCAGCTTGATCAGTGCAGAGATGCCGCGGGCATCGAGCGTTTCCAGGCGGTCGAGTTCTGCAAGCAGCTTAGCCGCGGTTGCATCGGGAAGGGCGTAGCGCAGGCAGTCGTCGAGTTTGGCCTGATGCTCGCCATCAGCCATCGGCGCACCCCAAGACCCGCGCGGCGCCTTGCAGATGGTCTTGTGGCGGCTACCGTCCTCCAATTCGACCTCGACTTCGACATACATCGAATGGAAGTCGCCTTTGATCGCTTCGTCCTGGCGCAGCTCGAACTTGTCCAGCAGCGCGACCATGTCCGTACGGAAGCGGCGTTCGTCAGTGAAGGTGGCGATGCGTACGGTTCCGTCGAGCAGGGCGGCCGAGGTGGTGTATTGCAGGCTGAACTTGCCGTCGAGACCGGTCGCCGGCTGCGGCCGGTTCACGTACTTCATGACCGGCGACACCATGCGTACACGCCGGATATCCTTGCGGCCACCCAGCTTGCGATGCATTTCAATGCCTGCAGTGATGCCGTAATGCGTGCCGTACTGTGACGGGAACAGCTTGATAGCGAGACCGGGATCAACCACGCGGTATGGTTTTCCGAACGCCAGCAGGCGTTCGGCATCGAAGTGATTGGGATAGAAGGTTTTCACAAAACCCTTGTGTGCTTCAAACACGTCGGGATTGGCGGTGAATCCGCGCTGCGCCAGCATTGCAGCATCCAGGCCCGACGCCGCGGCATTGCCGCAGTGCGTGGCCTTGGTCATCGAGCCGACGTTGGCCAGCAGTGCGCCGGCACGTGATGCGGCGAGTCCTATGGCATTGCGCATTTGCGGAACATCCAGTTGCAGCAGTTCAGCGGCGACCACCGCACTGCCGATGACCCCGGCATAGCCCGGGGGATGAAACTTCAGTTCCTCGGGGACGTACTGGTCGCCGGCATACTGCAGCCGGCCCTGGATTTCGAGGCCCTTGGCGACGGCGGTTATCAGCTGCCGGCCGCTGAACCCGTGCAATTCGGCGAGGGCAAAGGCGACGGGCACTGTCGGGGAGACCGAATGTGTCGGCGGGCTCCACATCGGCTCGAAATCCTGCACATGCGTAGCCACTGAGTTGACATAGGCCGCCTGCACCACCGATACCTTGCGGCCGGAACCCCAGATTGATGCCTGCGGCAGTCCGCCGAGCGCCACTAGGTGTTCGGTCAGGATGGTGACGGGCGCTTCTTTGCTGCCTGCAAGGGCAACAGCGATGCCGTCCTTGATCGCCTCTTTGACGCGATCAATGCATTCATCGCCCAGCGATTCATAAGTCGTTGCATGAATGATTTCGCAGATGTCTTGAGTCAGTCCCAATTTCGTATTCCTAAATGTAATGAAGGTGCTGCATGAGGCGTGCGGTTCATTCCGATTTCAGACCCAGTTTCTGCGCCAGTTGCCGCCACTTGATGAATTCGTTTCGCGAGTAGAGGGCGAAAGCGTCCGGCGTGCTGGTCACGATGTCGAACCCGATTGCGGTCAGGCGCTTGTTCACCTCGGCACCGTTTGCCGCTTTCACCGATTCCGCATTGAGCCGGCTGATGATGGCTTTTGGCGTTTTGGCCGGGGCAATCAGTCCGAACCAGCCGACCGCTTCAAAGTCCGGGTAACCGGATTCGGCGATCGTCGGGATTTCTGGTGCAATCGGCATGCGCTGCTTGCCCGTGACGGCAATCAATTTCAGCCTGCCGGCCTTGGCATGCCCGGTTAAGGCAGACATCCCGCCGAACATGATGCCGACATGTCCGCCGACGAGATCAATGACCGCCTGCCCGCTGCCCTTATAGGCGATGTGATTGATCTTGATGCCTGCGGCCTGCTGCAGCAGTTCGGCGCTGAGGTGGCCGATGGTGCCGACACCACCGGAAGAATAATTCAGCTGGCCCGGTTTTGATTTGGCCAGGGCAATCAGCTCCCTGACCGATGACGCAGCCACCGAGGGATGTATCGCAAGCACATTGGCCGAAGCAGTCAGCTGGGTGATCGCTGAAAAATCCTTCAGCGGGTCGTAACCGACATCACCGGAGATCGCCGGATTGGTCGCCAGCGTGGCGATATACGCCAGCCCGATGGTGTAGCCGTCGGGAATCGCTCGCGCGATGATCTGTGTGCCGAGTGCGCCGTTGCCGCCGCTGCGGTTGTCGAGCACGACCTGCTGTCCCATCTGTTCGGCGAGATGCGGACCAATAACGCGGGTGATGGTGTCGGAACTGCCGCCCGGCGCGAAGGGCACAACCAGACGGATCGGGCGCGACGGGTAGCCGTCTGCCGGATTTGATTGTGCGGCCAGCGGCATTGCCGCAAGCATCAGCCATGCAGCGGCCGGCGCTGCCTGCGCAAACAGTCGTATGTTCATGCTCTCCCCCGGACTTTGGTCAATGGCCGGATTCACGGATTGGGCGCGAACCCGGTGATTCGGTTTGCTTTCTGTTTTATTTGATCGGCTCGAACGACAGCTTTGCCGGCACGCCGTTTTTATCGGCTTCTTCGACAACGTTCGCCGGCTTCATCGAGATGCGCGCAGCTTCGAATTTGAGGCTGGTGGTCATCGCCAGCGTGATCGCGTCGGCGCGGGCTTTGGCGAGATCGCTAAGCGCGGTTGGCGGCAAGGGTTGCAGCTCGACCAGTCGCTGGTGCATGGCGACGTACAGTGCACGATCACCTGCACCGCGGCCGACCAAAGCCAGTGCGGCATTGACGCGCGAGGCTTCGCGGCCAGAGGACTTTGCGTAGCCGTCTGCGAATTGTGCGACAGCATTGCCGCCGACGCGCGCCTCCAGCATGTTCTCCAGTGCGCGCTGGGACTTGGCATTGTCGAAGGCGACAGGGCCCGGATCCTCACCCGGTGCGAGTCGGGTACCTTCTCGCGCCGCGAGATCGTTGCGCACGGACCGAGCCCGCAACGCAAGGGCGTCAACGTCCTTGTGATAAGTGCCCTGAATCTGCAGCTTGAGTTGCTGCCGTTTCTGCAGCCCTTCCGCGACACGGCGCAGTTTTTCCTGCTCGGTCGGCAACAGCCTCGAGCTGCCGGGATCGAACACGATATCGCCCAGCGTTTCCGAACCGCTGCCGAACAGCGCACCCAGCGCACGGAAGGGCGCGGTGACAACACGGGTCAGCACGGTGCGGATGGCCTGCCAGACGACATGGCCGTAGCTGAATTCGGGATTGTCGATATCTCCGGCGACCGGCAGTGCCAGATCGATTTTGCCGCTGCTGTCGGTGAGCAGGGCGATGGCAAGATCCAGAGGCAGGTTGACCGCCGTCGGGCTTTCGACACGTTCGCCCAGTGTGAACTTGTCGAGCACCATCTTGTTGTCGCCGAGCAGCTTGCTGTTCTCGATTTTGTACTGCGAGTCGAGGGAGACTTTACCGGAGGCGATTTTGCGTCCGGCAAAGGTTGCCGTATACGCCGACATCGGAACCAGTTCGATATTGCGGAAGGCGACGGCGATATCGGTGAATTTTTTCGGCGCGAACGGCTGGATGCTGCCTTCGGCGCGTGCCAGTCCGTAGTCAGCGACACCGCCATCGAACTTCAGGCTGGCGCGTGAATCCGGCGATGACGACAGACCGTTGGCCGAGCCCTGGAGGTCTTTGATGAAGGTCGCAAAGGGCAAGACCAGACCGAGGTCGGCAAAATCCATGGCGCCGCTCTCAACCCGGACGCGTTCCACAGTGATTGCCATTGGAGCCGCCGCCGGCTCTGCCGGCGCAGCACTTGCCGGGGACGCAGCGGCCGGTTTGGCGGGTGTTCGTTTGAACACGTCGAAGTTGGTTGTTTTGTCCTTGTTGATGACCAGTTTCGCATAGGGCTGGGACACATCGATCTGGGCCACCGCGACCTTCTTTTCGCTCGTATCCACAACAATATTGTTTAACGCCAGCCGTTTCAGGCCGCCCAGTTTTTCTTTCGCGGGGGTCTGCACTTCAAGATCGGCAATGGCCGCGGCGCCGGTGTAACGTATAGCCGGCGGCGTTTTTTTGCCGTCAACGATGACGCGTCCGCTGGCGCCCGCTTTGCCGGAAGCCAGGGTCAGCGTGGTGTCGCGTTTGAGCACAGGATCCAGTGGCGTCAGCGCGATATTCGCCGCGTCGAATCTCATGTCGACGCTTTCACGCAGAAGATCCAGCGTGCCCTTGGCCTTGACGCTGCCGCCCTGCTTGATCTGCAGCGAGAGGTCAAAAGGATTGGTGTTTTTGGCCGGTATGGCGACTTTGGAGATAGTGGCGTTGATCTGCTCAAGGTCGTAGCTGACGGCCGGCTGGAAAGTCTGGTCGATCAGTGCCATGCCGTAGCGGACAATTTCCGCGCGATCCACGGCAATGCTGAAGCCTTCCTTGCGCAGTTCTTTGGTGTCCTGGACTTTGCGTGGAGCGAACATGGTGACCAAGTGCAGATCGCCATCGGCATCACGCCGGGCCGTCACGCGGCCGCCGGACAGTTTGGCCAAACCGGCGCGGATGGTTTTTTGCTGAAGGTTTACCATCAGACCCGTAACCTTTGCCGACTCCAGGGTTACCGGGATGTTTTTTTCGTCGACCGGGGTGACGCGAATGTTGCTGAACTTGAGATCGCCGTTGTCGACGGTCGCCTGCAAGGCATCACCCGCCGATACGGTGGCGGCGATGGTGATTTCGGTATTGGCCGCGGACATATTCAGCGGCTTGGCGCGGCTGTAATCGGTCAGTGACAGGGCCAGTGGTCCGACGCTGACTTTGGGCAGGGCGATTTCCCAAGGTGCGGCTTTCGCGCCTTCGGTCGCCTTGGGCGCTGGTGCTTCTTTGCCCGCGTCTTTCCCCGGGACCGGATTGCTGTGCACCAGCTTGGCCCAGTCCGGCACGCCGTCTTCGTCGAGAACAACATTCAGCGCGCCGTCGGCGACGCGGATGTTCTTGAACGACAGGCTGCGTTTTGCCAGATCGAAACTGCCGCCCTCAAAGGTAATGCTACTCAGTCTGGTCAGAACTACCCCGCCTTTTGCCTGGGCGATCAACAGGTCTTTGATGCCGAAGGCCAGCTCGTCGGCTTCCAATTTCATTATGCCGTCACTCAAGCCGAACTGATAACGCATGCCGAAATGAAAGCTGCCTTTGGGTTCGGCGATGATCAGGTGGTCGCGTACGAACTGCCAGGGTGTGGCCAGTTTCGCGTCTTTGAGTGAAATGGAGCCGCTGGAGTGGATCGGCGACAGGGAAAGCTTGCCCTGCCATTGTAGCTGTCCGCCGTCGGGCAGCTTTGCGCTGAGCAGGTGTTCGCCGCGATGATCGGGCAGCGTCGAGACATCCACAATTTCAAAATTGACCGGACTGACCTGGGTGCGTGCCACAGGCTTCAGGGTGTGGTCGGTGAATTTGAAAGTGCCGTCGACAATGGCAAATTTTTGTACCAGCAGCCGCGGCAGCTTGCCGTCGGATTTCTTGTCTTCCGACGCCTGTTTTTCCCGGGGGGACAGCAAGCGCGCCAGATTAAGGTTTTCACCGGCATCCAGATCGGCGTTGATCACCGGTTTCTCGATGAGGATTTCCTTGAAGGTCAGCGCCAGGCGCAGCAGGCTGCTGGTTTCAAAGTCAACGCGCAGCCTGCTGATCTGCAGCGCCGGCATGCCGTCAGGTTCGGTGATGCTCAGGCCTTGCAGTTCGACACTTAACAGCAGCGGATTGATGCTAACGTCTTCAACCGTCGCTTTCGCATTCAGGTGCTGCTCTACCAGTTTCGGCAACTGCTGGCGTACCAGCCAGGGCGCGCCTAAAAAGCCGGCCAGTGAGTAAACCAGAAAAACCGCCGCGCTGATCAACGCGGGCTTCGATGTGGCCAAGCTGCCCAGGCGCTGCAACTGCGGGGCGGTTTTGTTCATGGTTTAAGCCGGATCAGTCATTGTCGGCACGCAGGATTGCGAAGCCGGATTGCAGGGCTTTTTCGATACGCGCCTTTTCCTTTTTGATTTTTTCGTCGTCCCAGTCCCACATGCCGGCTTTGGCTTTCATGCCGGTGCGGCCCTTGTCGACCATGGCTTTCAGCGATGCCGGCGGTTTCTGTTCGGTATGCAGATGCGGGTAAAGCGCCTCGCCGACCAGATAGTTGGTGTCCCAGCCCGACATTTCCTTTTGCATCATCGGGCCGCAGGCGATGAAACGGAATCCGAATCCGTAACGCACGGCAGTATCAATGCCTTCGGCATCGGTGACACCGTCGTCGATCAGGTACAGCGCTTCACGCATCATGGCGTGCTGCAGGCGGTTGCCAACAAAACCCGGCACATCCTTCTTGACCCAGATCGGCGCCTTGTTAAGGTCTTTCAGCAGCTTCACCAGACCTTCGGCAACTTTGGCATCGGTCAGCGGCGAGCTGACGACCTCAACCAGCGGCACCAGGTGTGCTGGCATGAAAAAGTGCAGGCCGGCGACCCGTTTCGGGTGTTTCAGGCCCTTCGCGATTTCGCCGATCGGAAAATTCGACGTGTTGCTGGTCAACGGGATGTCCGGTTTTGCCAGCGCCTCGACTTCGGCAAACAGCTTCTGCTTCAGCGGCAGGTCCTCGGTCGCCGCTTCGACCACGATGCTGACGCTGGACCACGGAATGGCCTTCAGTTCGGCATAACAGGTCACCGCTGCAGCGTGTCCCGCCGGGGCGCCGAGCTTGCCGAGACCGGCGGCAAGGCGCGCCGGCAGGGCATCGCGGGTTTTGACGGAAGGGCTCATCACGTGCACGGTCCACCCGTGCGCGGCAAAAACGGTGGCGATGTCGCCACCCATGATGCCGCCGCCGATGACTACTGCATGTTTGTTGGTGCCGGACATTTCAGGTTCCTCATTGGTTTTGCTGCAGGTTTATTGGTGTTTTTTGATTATATCGCCCGCGCATGCAGGGTTTGTGCCGACGGACGGGCTAATGGTTTAATTCGCCTGCAGCCCATTCCCCGGAGCACATATGTTTTCTCTTTCCCGTTCATTTCGCCCTGTCCTGACCGTCCTGCTGGCGCTTGCAGCGCTGCATGCTCCCCTGCTGCAGGCACAGTTCGACCCGGAACGGGCCTACAAGCAAAGCGCGGAGGTCCGCCAGCAGTATCCCGATCCTCAGGTCGCTTACGACACGCCGGGATTTGCGCCCGGTCGCAGGGATTTCACGTCGCACGAGGAAATGCTGGCCTATGTTGACGCCCTGCGCCGCCGATCCGACACAGTACGGGTGCGCATCGTCGGCGAGTCGCAGGAAGGGCGCGCCATGCCGGCCATCGTGCTGTCGGGAGAAGGCATTCAAACCGGCGCCCAAGCGCGCCGTCTCAGCCGGCCGGTGGTCGTGCTGGCCGGATTGCAGCACGGCAACGAACCGGCCGGCGGCGAAGCGATGCTGGTGCTGGCCAACGAACTGGCCACGGGCCGCCTGCGGCCGCTGCTCGACAAGCTGACCGTGGTCATCGTGCCGCATTCCAACCCCGACGGGGCGTATCACTTCCGCCGCTCGCCTTACAGCACGGTCGACATCAACCGCGACCACGTGAAGGTGGACCTGCCGGAAACGCGGGCCTTGCACCGGATTGTCAATGAATTCGAGCCGCACGTTTTTGTCGACGCCCATGAATTCAGCGTCGCCACGCGCTGGATTGAGAAATTCGGCGTGCTGCAGTCCTATGACCTGATGGTGCAGTACGCGACCAATCCCAATGTGCATCCTGCACTGACTGCACTGGCTGACGGCAAGTTTCTCGGTGCTTTCAAGACGGCGACCGCCAATGCCGGCTACACCCATTTCTGGTACTACACCACCAGCTACAACCTGAAAAACTATCTGGTATCAATGGGCGGCACCACGCCGGACATCGGCCGCAATTTCGCCGGCCTGCAGCATGCCGTGTCATTCCTGATCGAGAGCCGCGGCGTCGGCATCGGCCGCGAAAGTTTTGCACGACGGGTGCACAGCCACATTGTTTCGGTCGGCAGCCTGCTGCAGACCGCGGCGGACAACGCAAAGGAGCTGATGGATACGGTTACCGCTGCGCGCGCCGAGACCGTTCGCCGTGGCCGTGATCCGCAGCCCGGTGACAATATTGCGGTCCGTCTGAAAAGCCCGACCATCAAGCAGAAGCTCGACATGATTGATCCGGCCAGCGGCGTCATCAGGACCATCGAAGTCGACTGGTCGGATTCGCTGAAAGTCGAGGCCGACATTGCGCGGCAGCGGCCGTGGGCCTATGTGATGCCGCCGGTGTTCCATGACATTGCTGAACGGCTGATGGTGTCGGGCGTCGAAGTGCGGCGCCTGGCCAAACCGGTCGAACTGGATGTCGAGAGTTTTCAGGTGACTGACCGGCGCGCCAGCAGCACGTTTGTCGAGGGGCGCATCACCCATCAGGTGAGCACCGAAGTCGCGCCGAAAAAGGTCCGTTTCCCGGCCGGCAGCTATGTGTTTCCGATGGCCCAGTGCAATGCCAACGTGATCGCGGTCGCGCTTGAACCGGAATCGCCGAGCAGTTTCGTGTCCTTCGGCATGATCCCCGTCGACAAGAAAGGTTCTCCTGCGACCATCGCGGCGCCCAGCGAAATTCCGGTTTACCGGGTATTGCGTCCCGTCGAAATCGATGTGCGCGCCGTCAAGCCGAACCCGTGACGGCGCTTTACCGCGCGGTTATTTGACGAGGGACGCGCTCCACGAGGTGGGCGGAGCGTCGGGGCGCGGACGCATCGTGCCCTGCATGATCGGGCCGCTGACGCGCCCGGTGTAGATCGCGGTACCGATGTTGAAGCTGATCTGGTCGCCACGCAGATTGGTGCTGGTGACGCGCCAGCTCATGCCGTCGCCGTTACGGAACACGCCGTCGAAATTCTGGAATTTCTGTTTGAGCTCGATCGAACCCGAATCCATTTTCCAGTTGCCTTCCACCTTGGCCGGCACGATCCACAGATAGGCGGTACGGCCTTCGGTGGAATCGGTCTGGTCCGGCGTCCAGTCTTCCATCGTGAAGGCATGCGAGACCACACGCGTACCCGGCTTCATGTTGAGGATGGTCGGGCGCAGTTTGATGTTCAGGTAGGGCAGCAGATACATGGTCAGCACGGTGGCCTGACTGAAGTCGGTGGCAAAAATGTCGCCGCGGATGAACTGTGCTTTTTCCGAGACACCTTCCTTCTGCGCGTTGCGCTTCGACAGCTCGACCATGTCCGGGTTGTATTCGATGCCGGTGGCGCGCACGCCGAACTGCTTGGCGGCGGTGATCACAGTAATGCCGTCGCCGGAACCCAGGTCAAAAACGACATCCGTGGGTTTGACGTCAGCCATCTTGAGCATTTTTTCGACAAGACTCTTCGGCGTCGGCACCCAGATCACATCCTTGCCAGCCTGGCCGACCTGCGGCTTGAATTCAGCACCGGTGTTCTGCGCATGGGCCGGGGCAAGAAGCAGGGCTGCCAGTGATAGAGTCAATAGCGAGTGACGGACGAATGAAGGCATGACGGTCTCCAGTGATTTGCAGCGTTTGATGATGTTCGAATGAAAATAAAAACGGAAGTACTCAGTCCGGTTTTGCACCCGAGGCCTTGACCACCGGTGCCCAGCGCACAATCTCCGATTTGATATGCGCAGTGAATTGTTCGGGAGTATTGGCGACGGGTTCAGCGCCGTCGGCGGCGAGGCGTTCCTTGATGTCCGGCCGCGCCAGCACCTTGACTATATCCGCATGCAGCTTGGCGACGATGTCGCGGGGCACGGCTGCCTGCGTCAGCACGCCGTACCATTGGTTGGCGTCATAACCCGGCACGCCGCTTTCGTTGATGGTGGGCACGTCCTGCAGGATCGCGAGACGTTTCATCGTTGCCACCCCGAGCAGCTTGAGGCGGTTCGATTTAACATGGGGCATCAGGGCGACCATGCCGGTGATGGTCATCGTCGTCTGCCCCGAAATCATACTGATCATTGCCGGGCCGGTGCCTTTGTAAGGTACGTGCACCATGTTGATCTTGGTGAGCAGGCGGAAATATTCACCGGCCAGATGTGAAGCGCTGCCGCTGCCGCCGGACGCATACAGCAGTTCACCCGGTTTGGCTCTGGCTAGAGCGACAAAGTCGCGCGCGGTTTTCACCGGCAGCGACGGATGCACCGCCATGCCGTTGGGTACTGTCGCGAGGATGGTGATCGGCGCGAAATCCTTGATCGCGTCGTAAGGCAGTTTGGGATACAGCGTCGGATTGAAACCGAAGGTGCCGACATGGCCCATGACAATGGTGTAACCGTCGGGAGCGGCGCGCGCCGCCAGTTCAACGCCGATGGTGCCGCCGGCGCCGCCGCGGTTTTCAACGACGACCTGTTGACCCCACATTTCGGAAAGCCGCAAGGAGACCAGTCGCGCCAGCGTGTCGGTGCTGCCGCCCGGCGGGAAGGGGGCGATGAAACGCACCGGTTTGTTCGGAAAGTTGGCCGCGGTCTGCGCCTGGGCCGTTCCGACTGTCAAAACACCCAGCAGGACGATAGAAGATAAATGCTTGAAATTATTCAATTATTTGTCCTTCGCCCCGCAGGGCTTTTAGGTCTTTTTAATGCGTCCGTCGGTAGTGGCCCCGGTATCGAGCAGCGCCTGGATTTCGGCGTCGGACAACCCCGCTTCACGCAGGATTTCAACGCTCTGCTCACCGAGTTTCGGCGCCGGATTCCAGCCTTTGCGCACACCGCAGGACCATTTGTTCGGCAGTCGCATATTGCGTGTGCGGCCTTCGGTCGGATGGTCCTTCATCTCGAAGAATCCGATGTCCTGCAGATGCGGATCTTCCAGCACGCTGTCGAGCGTGTGATAGGGCATCGCCGGCACGTCGGCCGCATCAAACAGTTCCAGCCATTCCGCCGTGGTTTTGCTTTTCAGCGCGGCCATGCGTACTTCGAAATAGGCGGCGACATTGGCGAAACGCGCCTGCACGCTGCTGAAGCGCGGATCGGTTTTCAGTTCCGGCCGGCCAATGACATCAAAAAAGCCGAAGGCCTGATCATTGGTGTTGGCCGAGATGCAGATATAACTGTCCTTGGTCGGGATCGGTTTTCCCAGCGGATCCAGAAGGCGCGGGTCTCCGGTTTCACCGAGCGGCGGGTCGAAGGTCTTCAGGTACATATGCTCTTCGAGCACGAACTTGACCAGGTTCTCGAACATCGGGATTTCGATCGAGCAGCCTTCGCCGGTCTTGGCCTTGCGGTACAGCGCCATCGCAATCATCTGCACCGCAATCAGACCGACCGTCTTGTCGGCGACCACCATCGGTACGAAGCGCGGTTCACCCATCGCGCGGTGATGCAGCGCCGCCATGCCGCCGGAACCCTGGATGATGGTGTCGTAGGCGGGTTTCTCGCGGTAACGGCCATCCTGGCCGAAGCCGAACATGCCGCAGTAAATGATGCCGGGATTGACCTTGCGCACATCTTCATATGACAGCTTGAGTCGCGCCATCGCCGGCGGCCGCACGTTCCACACCATCACATCGGCTTTTTTTATGAGCTTCATCAGCGCGGCGTGACCGGCCGGATTCTTCAGGTCAAGCACCAGCGAGCGCTTGTTGCGGTTGAGGTGCAGGAACTTGGCACCCATGCCCGGCGTCACAGACTTGCCGTTCATGTTGCGGATCAGGTCGCCGCTTTTGGTTTCGACCTTGATCACTTCCGCGCCGTGGTCTGCGAGGATTTGTGTCGCCAGCGGGCCGACCACGACCGAGGTCAGGTCGATAATGCGTACGCCTTCAAGCGGTCCCCCGGCCATTAGCAATCTCCTTGCAAAAAGTCGAACGACTGTTTGCAACTGATTTGAGCGTTCTTGTTCATTGAAACTCCGCTTCGGCGGTCAGCGCCAGTGCGCCTGAATCGTCCTGCGCCCACAGCTTGGCGGTCTTGTTGTCGGCCGACGGTTCGCCGCACAGCGTGATTGTGCGGCCGACGAACAGCGCGCGCACATTGCGCGAGGACATGAATTTGATCGGTGTCGACGCATGGGCCCTCGCCAGTTCGTAAACCAGCAGTGTGGTCAGTCCGCCGTTCATCACCAGATTGGGGTAACCCTCGACGCCGGTGACATAAGGATGGTCGTAATGAATTCGGTGACCGTTGAAGGTCAGCGCCGAGTAACGGAAAAGCATTACCGGATCCGGCGTGACTTCATGCTTCCACACGGCTTTGCCCGGCGCAGGTTGGGGCGGGGGCGGAGGCGCGTTTTTGTCGGGTTCGCCGCGATAGACAATGTCCTGTTCTTCGCTGATCGCCACACCCTTGGCGTTTTTGATGTCGGTTTTCACGGTGACGAAGACCATGCGGCCGCTGCGGCCGTCCTTGATGGTCACGTTCTGGATCGTCGAAAGGCGATGTACTTCGTCGCCGATGTGCAGCGGCGCGATGAAGGTCGTGCGCTTGCCGGCGAACATGCGACGCGGCAGCGGTACCGGCGGCAGGAAGTCGCCGCGGGCCGGATGGCCGTCAGGGCCGATCTGCGAATGGCGCACCACACGCGGGAACAGCGTGGAATGCCAGCCGACCGGCAGCGGATCGCCCATTTTCGGGAAGGCATCGTCGCGGTCCAGTGTTGCCGAAAGGCGGTTGACGGCGGGGACGGTCACATAATCGATCGCGGTTTCGGTGCGGCCGATCCATTCCTTCAGGGATTCCAGTTCTGCAGACATGCGTTACTAACCTCGTTGTTACAGGAGAATTAGCAATTTTACGGCACCGCGCGCCCGCGGTGCTGATTCAGTGGCCCAGGCGGAAGTCGAAGGCCACATTGAGAAAAGGCGCCACCAGCCTGTAGCGTTTGGCCAGCGCTGCGTCCGTGTTGGGGGTGACCGTGACCACCAGCGACTCACGAACACCGAAAATGGCGTCGCTGTCGAGATAGGGATCGCCGGAAAAAAACACCTCGGTGGTCAGCGGGCGGAAACCGGCTGCGCTGACAATGAAATGAAAATGCGCCGGGCGCCAGGCGTGGCGGCCGCCGGCGCGCAGCAGATCGCCGACCGGGCCGTCATAGGGCACGCTGTACGGGGCAGGCTGCACCGTGGTGAAGGCATAGACACCGTCGTCTCCGGTCGTCATGCGGAAACGCAGATTGTGCGGATCCTGCGCCGGGTCCTGCTGCCAATACTGGCCATTGACGGCGGCCTGCCAGAAATCCAACTGTGCGCCGGCAACCGGCTTGCCGTCTTCATCCAGTACGCGGCCGTGAACCAGCAGCGGTTCGCCGTCATTCTTCTGCTTCAGATCACCGCCCACCGCGAGTGCCGGAGAGCCCCCGGAATGAAAGGGCCCCAAGGCGCTGCGTTCGGTGGCGCCGGGATCGCTCTGCAGCATGTCGACCAGCGAGGACAGGCCGAGCACGTCGGAGGTCAGGATGAACTCATTGCGCTTTTCATCCGAGAGCTGTCCGGCGCGGTAGAGGAAATCAATGCCGGCTTTCCATTCCTGCGGCGTCAGGTCGACCTCGCGCGCGAAGGCATGCAGATGACGGGTCAGGCTTTCGATGATTTGTTTGAATCGCGGATCGGTGGCGCTGTCGAAGGAATGGACAACCGCCTGTGTGATGCTGGATTCGCTGACGTTGCGCATGAGAATTCAGCCGATGCCGGTCAGTCAACACGCGCGCCGGACTGCCTGACGATCTGCGAGTATTTTTCGACTTCGGTTTTCAGGCGGGCGGCAAATTCAGCGGCAGTGTTCGGCGTGAATTCCAGCGACAGCGCGGCGAGGCGTTCTTTTGCCGCTGGGGACTGCAGTGCCGTGGTGAAGTCACGATTGACCTGATTGACCACAACGGCAGGAATGCCGACCGGCGCAAACACCGAGAACCAGGTGCCGTCATCAAAACCCGGGAAACCCGACTCCGCAACCGTCGGCACATCAGGCAGCACGCCGGAACGTTTTGCCGAAGTCACGGCAATCGCGCGCAGCCGGCCGCTTTTGACATGCGGCACGGCGGGCGGCATCGAGGTCGAGCCCACCGGCACCTGGTTGGCGACCACGGCGGTGGCTGCGGCGGCAGGGTTGTACGGCACATGAGTGATATCAACCTTGGCCAGCGATTTGAACAGCAGTTCCATGTCGAGATGCGGCGTGGTGCCGGTTCCTGACGAGCCGTAGGACAGTGGCGTTGTTTTCGCGAGCGCGATAAGTTCCTGCAGTGTTTTCGCTTTCACCGACGGGTGCACGGTGATCAGGTTCGGTGTGGTCGGCCCCTGCAGGATGGGCGTGATGTCTTTCATTGCGTAACCCGGTTTGGCATACAGGCTGACGTTGACCGCGATCGCCGAGCTGTTCATGAACAGCGTGTGGCCGTCCGGGTTGGCGCGCAGCGCGACCTGGGTGCCGATATTGCCGGAGGCGCCGGGGCGATTCTCGACGATGACGTTCTGGCCCCAGATCTCGGTCAGCCGCTCACCGACCACGCGGGCCACGATGTCGGTGGAACTGCCCGGCGGGAAGGCGACAATGATGCGTACCGGCTTGGTCGGGAATTTTGCTGCGGGCTGCGCCTCCGCCACAATGCCTGCTGCGGCAAGCAGGAAAAACATCAAGTAATTGATTTTACTGTGTATTTTCATGTTCTTTCCCCCGGAACGGCCGCGGGACGCAGCCGTGACGCGCCATCCTATCCGACACGCCGAAGAAAGAAAATCGCCGCGCAGGGTATTGCCTGCGCGGTGAAGGCAAAACCTTATTTCATCGCGGCGAGGGTCAGCGCCTCGCGTGCCGTAATCGCTTCATAACGCTTGAGCAGGCGTTCGGCGCGGACGATGATCGGGATGTCGATCATCTTGCCGTCGAGCGCAAACGACCCGCGGCCCGCAGCGGCGGCTTCCTTGTCCAGCGCGATGATCTTGCGCGCATATTCGACTTCGGCGGCGCTCGGTTTGTATTCCTCGTTGACGATGGTGACCTGGCCGGGATGGATACAGCCCGCGCCCATGAAACCGAAGTCACGCGAACGGCGCACCATCATGCGGAAGTTTTCCCAGTCGCCGAAGGTGGCGACGCTGTCGATGAAACCCAGCGGCATGATGCCCGCGGCATTGGCGGCGATGATCATATGCTGCTTGGGGTAGAACAGCGCTTCCCCGGTGGGCTGCATATTGCAGTTCAGCGCGAAGTCCTCGCCGCCGATATTGCAGGCGACCATGCGGCTGCAAGCGGTAGTGATGTCGCGGATCTTGAAAAAGGCTTCCGGTGTTTCAATCATGCCGATGAACTTGGTGTGGCCGATAGTCATGCCGCGCTTCTGTTCGAGTTCGCTGACCAGTTCGTCGAGCAGCTGCACATGCGACACGCCGGACACCTTGGTGATGGCGATGCCGTTGACGTCCGGGCAGATCGACGCTTCGATGTCGCGAACCGCCAGCGACAGCGGCTGGTTGATGCGCACCACGACATCGGCACCACCGCGTTTGACGCGGGCGGCATTTTTTTCAACGAGCTTGCGCGCATTGGCTTTTTCAGCGGGCGGCACGCTGTCTTCGACGTCGAGCTGGATCACGTCGGCGCCGCGGGTATGCGCCTTGTCGACGAATTTTTCAACGTTGACCGGGACATACATCAACGAGCGCCAGACGGGGAGTTCACGATACATGGGACATCCTTCGCAGTGATCAGGGAAAATTATCGAAAACGCAGCGGGGCTGCACGCTTTTGTGATTTGCTTATTCTTCTTCCGCTTTTGCGGCATCGCCGGCGCAGGCAACACCGTCTGCCAGCAGTTTGGCATAAGCGTTGTCATCAACGCCGGCTTCACGCAGCAGCTGGCGGTTGTGTTCGCCCAGTTGCGGTGCCGGCGTGCGTATCGACGCCGGCGTGCCGGACATCCGGGGCACGACATGGTGCATCGGAAAACTTTCCATGTCGGCGTCAGGATAGTCAGCCAGCAGTTCTCGGGCGAGGAAGTGCGGATCGTCAACAATCTGCCGGATGTCGTAGATCGGCCCGATCGTCACTTCGGCCTCTTCAAAAAACGCGACGTTCTCCGCCTGGGTGCGTTTCGCGATGAAGGCGCCGATCACGGCGTCGAGTTCTTCAGCGTGTTTGACGCGTTCAGCATTGGTGGCGTAACGCGGATCGGTGATGAACTCGGGATGGCCGATCGAGCGGAACAGGCGCTCGGCCATTTTCTGGGTCGATGACGACAGGCAGACAAACAGGCCATCCTTGCACTGGTAGGCATTGCGCGGTCCGGCGTTGGTCGAGCGGCTGCCAGTGCGCGGCTTGACCTTGCCGGTGAGGCGGAAGTTGGCGGCTTGCGGTCCGAGCACGGCGAACATCGGATCGAGCAGCGGCAGGTCGATGACCTGGCCCTTGCCCTTGTTGACCTCGACTTCACGCAGCGCGGTCATCACCGCTGCCGCGCCATAAAGACCGGCGACGGTATCAGCGAGATACATCGGCGGCAGCACCGGCTCGCGATCTGCAAAACCGTTGAAGGACGCGAAGCCCGACATGCCTTCAACCAGGGTGCCGAATCCGGGCCGTTTGCTATATGGGCCTTCCTGGCCCCAGCCGGAGATACGCACGATCACCAGTTTCGGATTCAGCTTCAGCAGCTCATCCGGACCGAGGCCCATTTTTTCCAGCGTGCCGGGGCGGAAGCTCTCGATAAAAATCTGCGCCGACGGGATGAGTTTCCTTAACAGTTCCCGCGCTTCCGGTTTGCGCAATTCAAGGCCGAGGCTTTTTTTGCTGCGGGCGTAGATTTTCCAGTTTATCTGAACGTCTTTGGTTTTCCAGGCGCGCAGCGTGTCACCTGCGGGTGGCTCGACCTTGATCACTTCCGCACCGAAGTCGGCGAGGAACTGCGTCAGCATATTGCCGGCTACCAGTCGCGACAGGTCCAGCACGCGCAGGCCGTTGAGCGTGCCGGTTGCGCCGGGTTCGTAGTTTCTGCGCGGCAGTTTGCCCATCACTCGGCCTTGATATTGGCGGTCTGGATCACCTTGCGCCAGTTGCCGATTTCGATTTTGACCTTGGCGCTGAAGGCTTCCGGCGTCATCGGCGCGGCCTCGGCGCCGAATTCGGCGAAATGCCTTTTCATCACATCTGAAGACATGGCTTTGTGGATCTCGGCATTGAGGCGATCCATCACCGGTTTCGGTGTTTTCGCCGGCGCAAACACGCCCCACCACAGCGACACGTCATAACCGGCGACGCCCGATTCCGCGACCGTCGGCAGATCCGGCATGAAGGCGGTGCGCTTCGCGGTGCTAACAGCCAGCGCGCGCAACTTTCCGGATTTCATTTGGCCGGTCACCGAAGGCAGGCTGACCAGCAGTACCTGAACCTGGCCGCTCATCAGGTCCGTCAGTGCCGGCGACATGCCCTTGTGCGGCACGTGCACCATATTGATTTTCGCCAGTGACAGCAGCACTTCGGTGCCGAGGTGGTTGATGCCGCCGATGCCTGAAGATGTGAAATTGAGCTGGCCCGGTTTGGCGCGGGCGATGGCGATCAGCTCTTTCATGTTTTTCGCCGGCAGCGAGGGATGGATCACATAGACCAGCGGTCCCTGGCCGACCATGGTGATGCCGGCGACGTCAGCGACGGGATCAAAGGGCAGCTTCGGCTGCAGCGCAGCGCCGGTGGTGAAGGAAGTCGAGGTGATGTAGATCGTGTGACCGTCCGGCGGCGACTTGGCCATGATATCGGCAGCAATCATCTGATTGGCGCCGGGACGGTTGTCGACGATCACCTGCTGCCCGATCGCCTGCTGCATCTGCTGGCCGATGGCGCGTGCAAAAAGATCATTGCTGCCGCCAGGCGGCGCGCCGACGAGGAAACGGATGGCTTTCGACGGATAAGTCTGCTGCGCAGAAGCGGACCTGCCGCCAGCGATCAGCATGGCGGCTGACAGCAGGGACAGTGCGAAATGCAAAACGATGCGGCGGGTCATGGACTCTCTTGGGCGGAAAGGGTTGCTGCAAGTATGCTGCGGGGCCGGCCTGCGACCACACCGCATCGATCGGTTATTCCGGTTTGATGCTGGAGTCCTGCGCGACTTTGCGCCAGCGCACGATCTCGTTATTGACGAATTTGGTGAACTGTTCGCGCGACATCACGCTCGGTTCGGAGCCTTCGCCGGCGAACTTCTGTTTCAGGTCGGGAGACTGCAGGGCTCTGGTCAGTTCCGTTGCGAGCCTGTTGATGATGTCGTTCGGCGTTTTTGCCGGTGCCGCGAGGCCCCACCAGAATTCGGCCATGTAACCGGGAACGCCGGACTCGGCGATGGTCGGCAGATCGGGCATGAAGCCGGAGCGTTTTTCACTGCCAACCGCCAGCGCCTTGAGGCGGCCCGCCTGTACCGAGGTCATCGCCGAAGGCAGGCTGGTCATTACCAATTGCGTATGGCCGCCCATCAGATCGGTCAACGCAGGGGCAACGCCTTTATACGGCACATGCACGATATTGATAATTGCCATGCGCTTGAACAGTTCAGTGGCCATGTGATTGTGGCCGCCGGTGCCGGTCGAGCCGTAGTTGATCTGGCCGGGTTTGGCCTTGGCCAGCGCGATCAGTTCACGGATGTTTTTCACCGGTAGCGAGGGGTGTACGACAGCGAGCAGCGGACCGCGCGCCATCATACCAATATAGGCGAAGTCGCCCATCGGGTCGTAGGCCATTTTCTGGCGTAACGCGGCATTGGCAGTGAAGGAAGCCTGAACGTTGACAATGGTGTAGCCGTCGGGAACCGACTTCGCAACGTGATCGGCGCCGATCATGCCGCCGGCACCGCCCCGGTTGTCGATGACGATCTGCTGACCGAGGCCCGGGGCCATCGCCTGGGCGGTGATCCGCGTCAGCACATCATTGCTGCCGCCGGGCGGATAGGGCACAACAAAGCGGACCGGTTTTGAAGGCCAGGCCTGGGCGGAAACACCGCCCGCACAGACGGCGAGCAGCAGTGCGACGAGTGTACGCTGCAGGATTCTCATTGATCTCTCCTCGTTGTTGTTATGGCCGCAACGCCGGAGACCCGGACGACTGCAGCGTCAGCGGATTTCCATGCCGTTGGCGATCTGGCGCTCAATCAGGCGGGCTTCATTGCGCAGGATGGTCGCCAGTTCCTGCACGCGACGGTCGGCCATGCGGCTGGAAATCGCCGAAATCGACAGCGACGCGAAAGGCACGCCGCTCTGGTTGCGCAGCGCCTGACCGATCGAGCGTACGCCCGCCAGCGTCGGCGTTTCACGAACGGCATAACCCAGTTTTTGCGCCTTGCGTGCCTGCGACATCAGCGTCGGGCCGTTGAGGCCATGCTCCTGCAGGCGCGGTTCGTTGCTGGTGATGATGCCTTTGAATTCATCTTCCGGAAGCGCGGCGAGAATGGCGAGGCTGCCGGTGCCGACGCCCAGCGGCCGGCGCATGCCGACTTCCAGAGTGAAGGTTTTGATCGGGAAGGTGCCTTCGTGACGGTCGATGCAAACGGCGTCGAGTCCGCTGCGCTGGGTCAGGAACACCGTGTCGCCGGTGGCTTCGGCAATACGCGTCATCGCCGGATGACAGATTTCGCGCAGGTTGAAGCGCGGCGCTGCGGTCAGGCCCAGTTCGAAAGCCATGGGGCCGAGGAAATAACGATGGGTTTCCGAATCTTGCTGCACCATGCCCTCATGCGCCAGGCATTTCAGCATGCGATGCACGGTGGGCCGTTGCAGGTTGGTGCGCGTCGCCAGATCCAGCAGGCGCGAGCCGGCGCGGTTGTGTGCGGCGATCTCGCGGAGCAGCAGCAGCGCGCGCTCAATACTTTGGGTGCCGGTGAGGCGACCTTGTGAATCGTCGACGGAATTTTTTACTATGGCCATAACTTAGTCCGAATCGTGAGACTTGGGAGCGGGGATTATGCCACCGTGTCTGTCCTAGCGGAATAGCCCATCTTATGTTATCTTTTAAGGGCATATTTTTGGCCTTTAAAATCAATTCGTCCAGATACCGGACAGGTGCCGGATGGCCCGCCCCTAGCCCGGCCGGCCGGGCGGAAGCCGCTAAAATCCCTGCCACCATTCCGGAATTTGATCGGACAGTCTGACCGTCACTTACTTTTTACTTTACCGATTCACCGCATACCCAAAATTCCATTCCGGCAGCGCAGGCTGCCATCTTTATTTCTACAGGAGCTTTGTTCATGACCGATCGTTCCAAAACCAGCGTCCCCGATTCGGCCGGCGCCCGTTTCCGTGCCGCCCTTGCCGCTGAAAAACCGCTGCAGATCGTCGGTGCGATCAATGCCTATCACGCGCGGCTTGCCAAGCGCAGCGGCTTCAAGGCCATCTACCTGTCCGGCGGCGGTGTCGCCGCGGGCTCGCTGGGCGTGCCGGATCTGGCGATCTCCACGCTGGACGATGTGCTGACCGACGTTCGCCGCATCACCGATGTCTGCGATCTGCCGCTGCTGGTCGACGTCGACACCGGTTTCGGTGGCGCTTTCAATATCGCCCGCACCGTCAAATCGCTGATCAAGTTCGGGGCCGCGGCGATGCACATCGAAGACCAGGTCATGCAGAAACGCTGCGGCCACCGTCCCAACAAGGAAATCGTCAGCAAGGATGAGATGGTTGACCGCATCAAGGCTTCTGCCGATGCCAAGACCGATTCCAACTTTGTCATCATCGCCCGCACCGATTCGCTGGCGATCGAAGGGCTGGACGCCGCGATTGAACGCGCCGTGGCCTGCGTCGAAGCCGGCGCCGACATGATTTTCCCGGAAGCGATCACCGATCTGCCGATGTACAAAAAATTCGCCGATGCGGTGAAGGTGCCGATCCTTGCGAACATCACTGAGTTCGGCAAGACGCCGCTGTTCACGATTGAGGAACTGGCCAGCGCGAATGTCGGCTTGGCGCTGTATCCGCTGTCAGCATGGCGCGCCGCCAATGCTGCAGCGCTGAAGGTTTACCAGCACATCCGCAAGGACGGTCACCAGAAAAACGTGGTCGATCTGATGCAGTCGCGTGATGACCTGTACGACTACCTCGATTATCACGATTACGAACAAAAGCTCGACGCGCTGTTCAAGCGCGACAAGAGCTGATCAACCATCTGCAATGGGGAGGGCGGGGCGATGAAGGGCATTCTGGTATCCAAAGGGTTTGTGGCGCAGTTCGGCGCCGAGTTGCAGGCGGCGGTGAAGGCTGCCGGCGTGACGCCCGAAATCATTCACCTGCCCGACGACCCCGCGCAGCGCCTGCCCGCGGACGTGATCGCGAAAATCGAAGTGGCGTACCTGACGCGCGATATCCGGTTTTCGAGCCTGTATGAAGGTTACGGAGATACCGTCAAGGCGGCGACCAATCTGAAGTGGGCGAACTTCGTCAGCACCGGCATCGACCAGCACCCCTTCCTGCCGGCACTGCATGAGCGCAAGGTGCGGCTGACCACTTCCGCCGGTTCCAACGGCGAACCGGTTGGCCATACGGCGTTCTGCGGCCTGTTGATGCTGGCGCGCAATGTTCCGCGCTGGATCGCCGCGCAGCGCGAACGCAAATGGGACCCGGCACGCGGCGATGCGGTGCCGCGCGATTTGCGCGGCCAGACGGTGATCGTTGTCGGCCTCGGCACCATCGGTGCGACCGTGGCGAAGCTGTGCCAGGCGCTGGAGATGAAGGTCATCGGCCTGCGCCGCAGCCCGAAGCGCGACGGTGATCCGGTTGATGAAATGCACACGCTCGACAAGCTGCCGGTGCTGTTGCCGAAGTGCGACTGGCTGGTTCTGGCCTGCCCGTACACCAAGGAGACGCATCAGCTGGTCAATGCCAAAACCCTGGCGTTGATGCCCAAGCATTCTTGTCTGGTCAACGTTGCGCGTGGCGGCTGCGCCGACGAAAAAGCACTGATTGCCGCTCTGCAATCGAAACAGATTGCCGGCGCTTACCTTGATGTATTCGAGAAAGAACCGCTGCCGGCCGATTCGCCGCTTTGGGACATTCCCAACGTCATCGTCTCGCCGCACAACGCCTCGGCGTCCTCCGGCAACGATATCCGCGCCGCAAAAATCTTCATCGACAACATCAAGCGCTATGCGGCAGGCCAGCGCATGGAAAATGAACAAAGTTGAGTGAACAGGGCTCAACAGCCATGAAGAAGTGGCAGTGCATCTTGTGCAACTTCATTTATGACGAGGCGGCGGGCCTGCCGGAAGAAGGGATCCCGCCCGGCACTCGCTGGGAAGACGTGCCGGCGGACTGGACATGTCCCTACTGCGGGGCGACCAAGGCGGATTTCGACATGATTGCGATTTCGGGCTGATTTTTTGTGGCCGGCGGGATGTGCGTTTCCGGTGGCGTAAAGTGTCTGTAAGCGGTTAAAATACAAGGCCTTTTTCGGTTTGCGCCCATGCCGCTATTTGCCTTCGGATTGAACCACCAGACCGCGCCGCTCGATGTGCGTGAGCGGGTGGTTTTCCATGCCGAACAGGTGGCCCAGGCGCTGCGTGATCTGGTGGACCGCCGTCCGGTCAGCGAAGCGGCGATCATCTCGACCTGCAACCGCACCGAGGTGTACTGCACGACCGCGGAGCCGCGGACCGCCATCGACTGGCTGGCGGATTACCACCGCATGAAGCCGTCGCAGATCCAGCCCTATCTGTACGAACTACCGCAGGCGCGTGCGGTGAAACATGCCTTCCGTGTCGCCAGCGGTCTTGATTCAATGGTGCTTGGCGAGCCGCAGATTCTCGGCCAGTTCAAGGGCGCGGTGCGCTCGGCCGAAGAGGCCGGCACACTGGGCTGGATGCTCAACAAGCTGTTCCAGCGCACCTTCTCGGTCGCCAAAACCGTACGCAGCGAGACCGATATCGGCGCAAGCACGGTGTCGATGGCTGCGGCGGCCGTGCGGTTGGCCGAACGCATTTACCCGAGTATCGGCGAGCAGAGCATGTTGTTCGTCGGCGCCGGCGAGATGATTGAGCTCGCAGCGACGCATTTCGCAGCCCATCATCCGCGCAAGATGACTTTCGCCAACCGCACACAGGCGCGTGCACAGCAGCTGGCCGACCGTTTTTTCGGACATGTGATTCCGTTGAACGACATCGGTGCCCAGCTGCCGCTGTATGACATCGTCGTCAGCTGCACCGCGAGCCCGCTGCCGATCATCGGCAAGGGCCTGATGGAAAGCGCGTTGAAAGTGCGCAAGCACCGGCCGATGCTGATGTTCGATCTGGCGGTGCCGCGAGACATCGAAACCGAAGTGACTGCATTGGATGATGCCTTTCTCTACACCGTCGATGATCTCGGGCAGATTGCCCGCGAAGGTATGGACCAACGCCAGAACGCCGTGGCGCAGGCTGAAGTGATCATCGAAAACCAGGTGTCGGATTTCCTGCATTGGCTGGACAATCGTGAATTGGTGCCGACGATCCGTGCTTTGCGCGACACCGCCGAGCGTGCGCGACGCCATGAACTGGAGCGCGCACAGCGCAGCCTGGCCAAAGGGGCTGATCCGCAGCAGGTCATCGATGAGCTGTCGCGGGCGCTGACCAACAAGTTCATGCATCCGCCCTCGCATGCGCTGAACCACGCGGCGGAAGACGAGCGTGACGAACTGTCGGCGCTGATCTCCCGTCTGTACCAGATCCAGCGGCCCGAGTAGCGGCCGCCGCCGTCCGCCGTTGCGGCGTGCACGGCCCATTTTTCTTTTGATGATTCCCGATGAAACCCAGCATAGCCGCCAAACTTGACCAGCTTTCAATGCGCCTCGATGAGGTCGGCCGCCTGCTGACCACCGAGAACATCACGGTGGACATGGACAACTACCGCAAGCTGACGCGTGAGCACAGCGAACTGGAGCCGGTGGTGGCGCTGTATCGCCAGTATCAGGGCTGCCTCGGCGATCTGAAGACCGCACAGGAGATGGCAGCCGATCCGGCGATGCGTGAATTTGCTGAGGCAGAAGTGACGGAGACCAAGGCGCGCATCGAAGGCTTCGAGGCGGAGCTGCAGAAACTGCTGCTGCCGCGCGACCCCAACGACGAACGCAATATCTTTCTTGAAGTGCGCGCCGGCACCGGCGGCGATGAGTCCGCGCTGTTTGCCGCGGAACTCTTCCGCATGTATGCGCGTTACGCTGAACGCAAGCGCTGGCAGGTCGAGATCATTTCGGAGAGTCCGTCCGACCTCGGCGGATACCGCGAGATCATTGCGCGCATCATCGGCAATGGCGCCTACTCCAAACTCAAATTCGAATCCGGTGGCCATCGCGTGCAGCGCGTGCCGGTGACAGAAACGCAGGGGCGCATCCATACCTCTGCGTGCACGGTGGCGGTAATGCCGGAAGCGGATGAAGTCGGCGAGATCGTGATCAATCCGTCGGATTTGCGTATCGATACTTTCCGCGCGTCCGGCGCCGGTGGCCAGCACGTCAACAAGACCGATTCGGCGATCCGCATCACGCACCTGCCGTCCGGCCTTGTCGTGGAATGCCAGGACGACCGTTCCCAGCACAAGAACAAGGCGCGCGCGCTGGCGGTGCTGGCGGCACGCCTGAAGGACAAACAGACGCGCGAGCAGCAATCAAAGGAAGCGGCGACGCGCAAATCCCTGATCGGCAGCGGCGACCGTTCCGAACGCATCCGCACCTATAACTTTCCGCAGGGGCGTGTCACCGACCATCGCATCAACCTGACGCTGTACAAAATCGCGCAGCTGGTTGACGGCGATCTCGATGATCTGGTCGACGCTCTCGCCGCCGAGCACCAGGCCGAATTGCTGGCCGACCTGGCAACTGACTAAGTTTTTGTTTTTATTGATATTTTAAAGGCTTTGCGGTGACCATTACAGCGGCACTGGCGGAAGCACAGCAGGTCATCGGCCGGCTGGAAGCGCGCGTGCTGCTGCGCCATGTGCTGAGTTGTGAAGAAGCCTTCCTGATTGCCCACGGCGATGACGAACTGACTGCAGAGCAGTCCGCGGACTTCGGACGATTGATTGCGCGTCGCGCCGCCGGCGAACCGGTCGCCTATCTCACCGGCAGCCGCGAATTCTACGGACGCGAATTTACGGTGACGCCTGCAGTGCTGATTCCGCGGCCGGATACCGAACTGCTGATCGAACTCTCCCTGCAGCGCTTGCCGGTGAACGGCGGGCGGGTACTGGATCTCGGTACGGGCAGCGGCTGCATCGGTGTGACCATTGCTGCCGAAAGACCGCAGTGCCGGGTGACATTGGTGGATGCCTCGGCAGAAGCGCTCGACGTCGCCCGCGGAAATGCCTATCGTTATGCTGCAGCCAATACCACCTTGTTGCACAGTGACTGGTATGCCGCGCTGGCGGATGCACAGTACGACCTGATTGTTGCCAATCCGCCGTATATCGCGGCAGGTGACGCGCATCTGCAGCAGGGCGATCTGCGTTTCGAGCCGCAGGCGGCGCTGGCCGCCGGCGCGGACGGCCTGGCCGACATCCGGCGTATCGTTGCCGAAGCGCCGTCGCATCTTGCTTCGGGTGGCTGGCTGTTGTGCGAGCATGGTCATGATCAGGCGGATACCTGTACCGCGTTGTTGCAGCAGACCGGATTTGTCGAGGTGTTTTCAGCACGTGATCTGGCCGGCATCCGCCGTGTCAGCGGCGGGCGCTGGACCCCGGGTTCCAGCGCATGACCGATGACGAGCGCATGGTCGCGAACCGCAAGGCGCGCCACGACAAAAAAGAAGCGTATCTGCGCGCGATCTATGACCGGAACCTCGCACGGTTTCGCGCGACGGCCGGACAGAACGCTATTGCCGTCGCCCATGAAACCCATGCCGCGATGGATGCGGTCATCCGGCAGGATCAGTTAAAAGATCCCGCCAGCGCCGGCATCCGCTGCGGCAAGGGCTGCAGTCACTGTTGTCATGAGTCGGTCGCGATCTGGCCGCATGAAGCGGCATTGTTGATTGAAGCCGTGCATAAGGCCGGACGTGAACTGGACCGTGCGCGTCTTGAGCGCCAGAGCGTATTCACTGTGGAAAACTGGCGTCAGCAAGGGCTGGCCGACAGAGCCTGCGTGTTTCTGGGGGCGGACGGTTCGTGTACGGTGTATGAATTCCGTCCCGATGTCTGCCGCAAATTACTGGTGGTGACGGATCCGGCGCTGTGCGATACCACGCATCAGCAGCCGGACAGTGTCGGTCGCTGGTTCAGCTGGGAAGCGGAGCTGATGGAATCCGCCGCGCTCGAAGTGTTCGGTGCGAGTCTGATGCCGCAGGCCGTGTTGGCGGCGTTGAGAGCGAAGGATTGAAGGGTGCCGGCTTGACCGTTTCGGCATGCATCGGTAAACTTATACCTGATAATTTTAATCAAGTATTTGCTTAGGCATAATTTTGGAGTCATCCATGTCCGCTTTAGATGAAATCAAGAAACAAGTGACCAGCAACAAGGTCGTCTTGTACATGAAGGGTTCCCCTGATTTTCCGCAGTGCGGTTTTTCAGCGAACGCGGTGAACATCCTGCGCGAATGCGGCGTCAATCAGCTGTTTACCGTCAACGTGCTGGAGAACCCGGAAATCCGTCAGGGCATCAAGGAATACGCCAGCTGGCCGACCATTCCCCAGCTCTATATCAACGGTGAATTCGTCGGGGGCTCCGACATCATGACCGAGATGTATCAGAGCGGTGAACTGAAGAAGATGCTGCAGGGCTGAACGTTTCAGATTGGATAAAAAAGCCGGCTCGCGCCGGCTTTTTTACGCCAGCAGCTGGCGCCAGGCGACTTGCCCCAGAAGAATCATCGCCATGGTCAGCAGCAGGCGTTTCATCCAGACGCGGTAAGTCTCGCCGTCGATGCGGCTACGCACGCGCGAGCCGTAGAGGCTGGCGATGGTGGCGATCACTGCCAGCGGCAGCGTGACCAGCCAGTGCATCGGTGTGGCGATGCCGCTGGCCATCAGCGTTGCGAGCTGCGTGGATTTTCCGACAAAGAAGGAAATATTCATTGCCGGCACCAGCATCAGCGGCGGCAGGCCGATGCCGAGGTAATAGATGATCAGCGGTGGCGCCGCGATATTGGCGGTGGTTTCACTGAGCCCGCCGAGAAATCCGAACAGCAGTCCAAACTTTTTCTCGTTGCGCTTCATGATCGGCCACTCTGACAGTCCGAGACGGTCGAGGTTGAGATAGAACAGGATCACGCCGGCCAGCAGCAGCGCGTAAGGGAATCCCGGAAACATGACGAACAGCCGCGCACCGACGGCGGCGCCAAGTAGTGCCACGATGGATATCCACCAGAATCGCTTCACCACGCCGGCCGATCCGGGGCTGCGCAGGATGCTGACGATGACCGTGGCAATGCAGGGGATCACTACCATGACCACGGCGAACTGCATATTGGTTGCCGCGGCGATCAGCGGCGTGGCGATCATCGGGAAACCCAGGCCGAGTGCACCCTGAATCCAGCCGGCTACGGCGATGACGATCGCGACGTACGCAATCACCCAGAGTGACAGGCTCTCCAGTCCGGTCATGAATCAGTGCGCGGCGCTGTCGCGTGCGCGGTTGAGCGCCAGCGCGACCACTTCGGCGATATGCAGCGCCTGACGTTCCGAACCCTGCGAAATCTGTTCCCGGCAGCTGTAGCCGCTGGCGATGATCATGGTGTGTTCACCGGCGGCGCGAACAGCGGGAAGCAATGCGCTTTCGCCGATTTTCATCGAGACGTCGTAATGTTTGGCATTAAAGCCGAAGGCGCCGGCCATGCCGCAGCAGCCGGATTCCGGCACCGTGGCGCGGATGCCGAGGCGTTTGAGCAGTGCCATTTCCGAGGTCATGCCGAACACCGCTTTCTGGTGGCAGTGGCCGTGCACCAGCGCTTCACCGCCGAGTTGCGGGGCCTCCCAGTCGCTGATGCGCATCAGGAAGTCGCTGAACAGATGGCATTGTCTGGAAAGTTTGCTTGCCCGCGTATCGTCCGGGAATAGATTGGGCAGTTCATCGCGAAATACTGACAGACAGGCGGGTTCAAGCCCGATCACCGGTACGCCGGCGCTGATGTCGTTGGCGAGCGCATCCATGACTTCTCGCAGGTAGGCACGCGCAGTGTCGAGCATGCCGAAATCGTACAGCGGACGGCCGCAGCACAGCTGCTGTTGCGGGATGCTGACCGTGTAACCGAGTGCTTCCAGCACTTCGACCGCAGCGGCGGCGGAGCCGGGCTCGAAATGGTTGTTGAAGGTGTCGGCCCACAAGATGACTCGGCCGCGCTGACCGGTTGTTTCCGGCGCGCGCCGGCGCGAAAACCATTTGCGGAAGGTGCGTCTGGCGAATCGGGGAATGTGGCGTTGCTGCGCCACGCCGCCGGCGGCTTTGATCAACGCGGACAGGCCCGGTGTCGCCGCGAGCAGGTTGACGAGGCGCGGGGCGATTGATGCCAGTTTCGCCCAGCGGTTGATGAAACCCATGGTGTAAGCCTGCACCGGTCGCAGCCTGCCGAGGTAATGGTGATGCAGGAACTCTGCCTTGTAGGTCGCCATGTCGGTATGCGTCGGGCAGTCGTTCTTGCAGCCTTTGCAGGCGAGGCAAAGGTCGAGGGCTTCGCGCACGGCTTCATTGCGCCAGCCGTCATGGATAATTTCACCGCGCAGCATTTCACCGAGCAGGCGGGCACGGCCGCGCGTGGAGAAACGTTCCTCCTTTGTGGCGCGATAACTCGGGCACATCACGCCGCTTTCATGGGCGCGGCATTTGCCCATGCCGACGCAGCGTTCGATGGCGCGGTTGAAGCCTTTGCCCTCGAGGCTGGCGTAAGCGAACTGCGTGACCGGCCGTGCCGGTTTGTAGTCCGGTCCGTATTTGAGATTCTCGTCGGCGCGGTAGGGATCGATGACCTTGCCCGGATTCATCCGGTTCAGCGGATCCCAGATCGCCTTGAATTCGCGGAAGGCCTGCATCAGTTCTTCGCCGTACATGATCGGCAGGAACTCGGCCTTGGCCTGGCCGTCGCCGTGTTCGCCGGACAGCGAACCGCCGTACTTCACGACCAGTTCGGCGGCTGCTCGCAGGAAGCTGCGCCAGACCTCAATGCCTTCGGCCGTGCGGGTGTTGAAGGTAATGCGCGCATGAATGCAGCCGTCGCCGAAATGGCCATACAGCGAGGTCTGGTAACCATGGCGGTCGACCAGCGCCTGGAATTCGCGCAGGTAATCGCCGAGGCGCAGCGGATCAACGGCGGCATCTTCCCAGCCGACAACCGGATCCGGTTCATTGGGGTGGATGGTCAGCGCAGTGGCCGAAGCGCCAGTTTCGCGGATGGTCCACACCCGTTCGCACATCGCCGGATCGGTGATCAGCCAGGAGGAAGGTTTGACCTTGTCGTCGGTCATGGCGGCATAGTGATCCACCAGCGCCTGGGCCTGTGCGGTGGCCCCGTCGACGGTATCGGCGCCGAACTCGATCATGATCCACGCCTTGCCCGCCGGCAGAAGTGCGATATCGTCCTTGCGCAGCCCGCGTTCCAGCAGGCCGCCGATAATGCGTTCATCCAATCCTTCAGTGGCGATCGGATTGAACGGCAGGATTTGCGGTACGGCGTCGCCGGCGAGGTAGATGTCGGGGAAGCCCAGCACCAGAATGACCCGCGACTGCGGACTGTGAACGAGACGGGTCTTTGCGCCCAGCGTAAACACGCAGGTGCCTTCGGTGCCGACCAGCGCGCGTGCGACGTTGAAACCGTTTTCAGGAAGCAGTTGATCGAGGTTGTAACCGGATACGCGGCGTTTGATTTTCGGAAAACGTTTGCGGATCAGTTCGGCATATTTGTCGCGCAGGTCGCGCAGCTGGGCGTAGATTTCGCCGCGGCGGCCGCCGGTGCGGATGATGCGCACCAGTTCGTCTTCACTGGTGGGACCGACGGTCAGGCGCAAGCCGTCGTAGGTGATGATGTCCAGCGTCTCGATGTTGTCCACGGTTTTGCCGGCCATCACCGAATGCGCACCGCAGGAATTGTTGCCGATCATGCCGCCGAGCGTGCAGCGGCTGTGCGTTGCGGGGTCGGGTCCGAAAGTCAGTTCATGTTCTTCCGCAGCGTCGCGCAGAGCATCGCAGACGGTGCCGGGCTGGACTGTCGCGGTGCGGCTTACCGGATCGACGGACAGCACCTGATTGAGGTATTTGGTGGTGTCGATGACCACGGCAACATTGACGCACTGGCCGTTCTGAGAGGTGCCGCCGCCGCGCGGCAGGATGGGCACGCCGTGTTCGCGGCAGATGTCGAGCGTGGCGACGATGTCCTCGATGCTGCGCGGGATCACCACGCCGATGGGGATCTGGCGGTAGTTGGAGGCGTCCGCCGAGTAGGTGGCGCGGGCGCCGGCATCGAAGCGGACTTCGCCGGAAATTCGCTGGGTTAACTGTCGGGCAAGTGCTTCGGTGTCGGCCGTAACGGGCAGACGATGACCTTCAACGGGGGCGTTCAATGTAACTCCGGGGATAACGGCGGGAGCGCCGCGGGGCAGCGAGCGTGGGATTGTAACTTGACCGGCTCGGCCGCATGAAACTGCTGGAAAAACAATGGCTTGGCATCAAAGCGCAAGCTCGCCGCTAACTAGAAAATCCATTTAAAAACAACAAGTTACTATTCTTCATGCAAGCGTTTACACGGAATGGCGGTGCATCGTATCATTCGTGACTCCCGGCGCGACCCATGACCGGGGACACAGGTCTTTCAGGTTGCCGCAGTCCGCCAAGGAGACGGGCACGGCATGCTTCTACATCCGGAGGAAATTCCCATGAGCATGATGTCAGACAACAAAAATGCGGCCAAGGCCGGCGCCAGTGGCAAGATTCGCATGACCCCCTCCGAGGCGTTTGTTGAAACGCTGGTGGCGCAGGGTGTCAAGGACACCTTCGGCATCGTCGGCTCGGCCTATATGGATGCGCACGATCTGTTTCCGCTGGCCGGCATCCGTTTCCTGTCGGTGGCGCACGAACAGAATGCCGCGCATATGGCCGACGGTTATTCGCGGGTCACCGGCAAACACGGCGTGTGTATTGCGCAGAACGGTCCCGGCATCACCAACTTCGTCACCGGCATTGCTGCTGCGTATTGGGCGCATTCGCCCGTGGTCTGCGTGACGCCGGAATCCGGCAGCATGAGCATGGGTCTCGGCGGCTTCCAGGAAACCGAGCAGATGCCGATTTTCTCGAAAATCACCAAATGGCAGGTGCACGTCAATTCGCCGCTGCGTATCGCCGAGCTGACCGGCCGTGCTTTTGACATCGCGATGGCCGAACGCGGCCCGGTGCAGGTCAACATCCCGCGCGACTATTTTTACGGCGAAGGCGAATACGAGATTCCGCAGCCGCACAAGCTGGAACGCGGCGCCGGCGGTCCGGAGTCGCTGGATGCGGCCGCACGCATGCTGGCCAAGGCCAAGTTTCCGGTGATTCTGTCCGGCGGCGGCGTGATCATGGCCGGCGGCATCAAGGAATGCGCGGCGCTGGCCGAGTATCTGACGGCACCGGTAGTGAACTCCTATCTACACAACGATTCCTTCCCGGCCAGCCATCCGCTGTGCTGCGGTCCGCTGGGTTATCAGGGTTCGAAGGCCGCAATGAAACTGATTGCCAAGGCCGATGTGGTGCTGGCGCTGGGTTCGCGCCTCGGACCCTTCGGTACGCTGCCGCAGCACGGCCTCGACTACTGGCCGAAAAATGCCAAGATCATCCAGATCGACGCCGACTCGCGCATGCTGGGCCTGGTCAAGAAAACGACCGTCGGCATCTGCGGCGACGCCAAACATGCGGCGGTTGCGCTGCTCGACCGCATCAAGGCCATCGCCAAGATGACGCCGAACAAGGCGCGGCTGGCAGAAGTGCAAAAAGAGAAAAAAGCCTGGGCCGAAGAACTCGACAAATGGCCGTCGCCGAACACCAAGACGCGCATCGGACCGCGCCAGGCATTGGCCGCACTGGCCCGCGCGATGCCGAAAAATGCGATGGTCTCCACCGACATCGGCAACGTCTGCTCGGTATCGAACAGCTATCTGCATTTTGAGCAGGCGCCTTCCTTCCTCGCCGCGATGAGTTTTGGCAACTGCGGTTACGCTTTCCCGGCAGCGATGGGTGCCAAGGTCGGCCGTCCGGACCGTCCGGCGATTGCCTATGTCGGTGATGGCGCCTGGGGGATGAGCTTGAATGAGGTCATGACCTGCGTACGCGAAAAAATTCCGGCCATCGCCGTGGTGTTCAACAACGGCCAGTGGGGCGCGGAAAAGAAAAACCAGATCGACTATTTCGAAAACCGTTTCCTCGGTACCAATCTGCAGAATCCGAATTTCGCCGACGTTGCGGAATCCATGGGTGCGCAGGGGCTGACGGTGGAGCATGTTGATGAAGTGGGTGACGCGTTGCGCGCAGCGGTGCGTTCCAACAAACCGACGGTGATCAATATGATGCTGACGCAGGAACTGGGCGATCCGTTCCGTCGGGATGCCTTTCGGCAGCCGCAGCGTTTGCTGGCGAAGTACCGCAAGTTCAGCGCCAAGCAATACCGCTGATCGCCGTGCCGCTCATAAAAAAGCCGGCCTGTGCCGGCTTTTTCATCCGATGAAGACCCGGTCCAGCAAAGCGGCCCGTCTCGAAGACGTGGCAAAACTCGCCAAAGTGTCGACGGCGACGGTGTCGCGTGCGCTGACCCTGCCGCACAAGGTCAAGGCACGTACGCTGGAGCGCGTGCAGCAGGCGGCCTGCACGCTGGGTTATGTCGCGCACGGCGCCGCGCGCGCGCTGGCTTCGCGGCGCACCCACACCATCGGAGCGGTGGTACCGACGCTCGACAACGCGATCTTCGCCAACACCATCCAGGCGCTGCAGCGCACGCTGGATGCAGCCGGTTATGTGCTGCTGCTCGCCAGTCACGATTTTGATGCGGATATCGAGGCCCGCGTCACCCGCACGCTGATCGAACGCGGTGTCGACGGGCTGGTGCTGCTGGGCACCACGCATCACCCCGACATCTATCGCATGCTCGAACCGCACAACCTGCCGTACGTGCTGACCTGGGCCTTCGATGAAAGCGGCAACCATCCCTGCGTCGGTTTCGACAACCGCGCTGCCGGCATGTGTATCGCCAATCATTTGCTGGATCTCGGGCATCGCCGCTTCGCGATGATCTCGGGTATTACCGCACATAACGAACGCGCGCAGGAGCGCCTGGCCGGTGTGCGCGAGGCGCTGTCTGCGCGCGGCATTGCACTATCAAACGGCGCGGTGATCGAAAAGCCGTATACCCATGGTGGAGGTCGCGAGGGTTTACGCGAAGTGCTCAAGGGTAACGAGCCGCCGACGGCGGTGATCTGCGGCAACGATGTGCTGGCGATCGGCGCCATCGCCGAATGTCATGCGCAGGGTCTCAAAGTCCCGGACGATATTTCGATTACCGGTTTTGACGACATGGAAATGGCGTCATTGATCAGTCCGGCACTGACAACCGTTCGCTTCCCGACGGCGGAAATGGGTGTATATGCAGCCAACCATCTGCTGGCGCGACTGGATGATCAGGCGGTCGAATTGCGCAACAAACTGCCGACCGAATTGATTGTCCGGGCAAGCGCCGGGGCGCCTGTCAGGGAGTAAACGCTAGGCCAGCGTTTTGCGTGCCTTGGCAATGGCAGACTTGACGCGTGCCGGCGCCGTGCCGCCGATGTGGCTGCGGCTTTTCATCGAGCCTTCCAGCGTCAGCGCTTCAAACACATCGGGGCCGACCAGCGGCGAGAACTGCCGCAGGTCTTCCAGCGACATTTCCGAAAGATCGCAGCCGCGGGTTTCCGCCTGGCGCACGGCCAGTGCCACGGCTTCATGGGCTTCACGGAAAGGCAGGCCTTTTTTGACCAGATAGTCGGCTAGATCGGTTGCCGTGGCATAACCCTGCAGCGCCGCCTTGCGCATGGCTTCGGGCTTTACCGTAATGCCGCCGACCATGCCGGCGAATACCGCGAGGCTCATCATCAACGTGTCGACGGTGTCGAGCAGCGGTTCCTTGTCTTCCTGATTGTCCTTGTTGTACGCCAGCGGCTGGCCTTTCATCAGGGTCAGCAGCGCCACTAGGTGGCCATTGACGCGGCCTGTCTTGCCGCGCACCAGTTCGGCGACATCGGGATTCTTCTTCTGGGGCATGATCGACGAGCCGGTGCAGTAACGGTCGGCAATGTCGATGAAACCGAAGCGCGGGCTCATCCACAGGATCAGCTCTTCGCTGAAACGCGACAGGTGGGTCATGGTCAGCGCGCCGGCAGCGACGAATTCGATGGCGAAGTCGCGGTCGGAGACGGCGTCGAGCGAGTTCTCGCATACGCCGTCGAAGCCGAGTTCCTTGGCGACCATCTGGCGGTCGATCGGGAAGGACGTGCCGGCCAGCGCAGCGGCACCCAGCGGCAGACGGTTGACGCGTTTGCGGCAGTCTGCGAAGCGCTGAGCGTCACGCGACAGCATTTCGACATAGGCCATCAGGTGGTGCGCGAACGACACCGGCTGCGCCACTTGCAGGTGGGTGAAACCCGGCATCACCGTCTCGGTATGGTGTTCAGCCAAATCCAGCAATGCGCGCTGCAGGCCCTTGATCAGCGTCAGCACGTGATCGATCGCGGCGCGCAGATACAGCCGCACGTCGGTGGCGACCTGGTCGTTGCGTGAGCGCCCGGTGTGCAGGCGCTTGCCGGCGTCGCCGACCATGTCGGTGAGGCGACGCTCAATGTTCAGGTGTACGTCTTCCAGATCCAGCGACCACGGAAAAGTGCCATTGCGGATTTCGGTGTCGATGCTAGCCAGGCCTTTTTCAATGGCCTCGAGGTCAGCGGCGGTGAGGATGCCGACCGCGCGCAGCATGCGCGCGTGGGCAATCGAGCCCTGGATATCGAATTCGGCGAGGCGCTGGTCGAAACCGACGGACGCAGTGAAGCGTTTGACCAGGTCATCAACGGGTTCACTGAAACGGCCGGACCACGGTTTGGTTGCGCTGGGTTTGCTGCTGGCGGGAGTTTTTTCTTTTGCGGACATGGTGTTGCGAACGGCCTGTGCGTGGGGCCTGCTAGAATGAAACGGCTATGGCGCTGAGTATAAATCATAACGCCCACACCGGTGCTCTGCCGGACTTCCGTAACCTCGGAATCCTGTTGCGCATTCTTGTCATCGTGAACGGCACGGTGCTGCTTACCGCCCTGCTGCAGGTTCAATCCCTGCGCGACTGGCCGCGCCAGATCACCGGTAATGCGTCGCTGGTGGAGCCGTTGCTGATTCTTAGCCTGCTGGTTCTTGCGGCAATTGGCCCTGCGTTGCGGAGGCTGCCCTATGCGGCCGGCGCCGCAGCCGTCCTTGCCGTCGAAGCGGGCCTGACGACGGCCCTGCACTACGCCAGTCACTGGCTGCTGATCGTCGATCCGGCATCGCTGACGCGCTGGCTGGTGGTGGTGCTGCTGGTAACCTTGGTATTGCTGATCTATTTCGACCTGCGCGGGCGCGCCCTGTCGCCGGCGCTGTCGGAAGCCCGGCTGCAGGCGCTGCAGGCGCGCATCCGGCCGCATTTCCTGTTCAACAGCATCAATGCCGTGTTGTCGCTGGTGCGCCAGGAGCCGCGTCGCGCCGAAGCCGCACTGGAAGACATGGCCGGTCTGTTCCGGGCGCTGATGGCGGACAACCTCGAACTCGCGCCCCTGTCCGATGAAATCGAGCTGTGCCGGCAGTATCTGGATCTGGAGCAGCTGCGGCTCGGTGACCGTCTGCAGGTCGAGTGGCATATCGACAAGATGCCAGGTGATGCGCTGGTGCCGCCGCTGGCGCTGCAGCCGTTGCTCGAGAACGCCGTGTACCACGGTATCGAGCCGAGCGAGACACCCGGTGTGGTCAGCATCAATATCTATGCGGTACGCGACCGCCTGCATGTCGTGTTGCGCAATCCCTACCGCGTCACCGGAGGGCATCATGGCGGCAACAAAATGGCGGTGGGAAATATCCGCGAGAGGCTACAGCTGCACTTTGATGTGGCTGCCGAATTGACCACGCGGGTGGGCGACAATCTCTATGAGGTGCGCATCGCCATGCCATACGTCAAGGCGGGGCGTACGTGAACGTAACGCCGCTAAGTGTGCTGATTGTCGATGACGAGTTGCCGGCGCGCAGCCGAATGCGTGATCTGCTGGCTGATATCAGCGATGCCTTGCCGGTAACGGTGGCGGCCGAGGTCGCCACGGGTCGCGAGGCGCTGGAAGCAGCGGAGGCGGGCGGCATCGACGTGGTACTGCTAGATGTGTGCATGCCAGGGATGGACGGCGTCGAGGTGGCCCGGCATCTGCAACAGCTGGAGCGGCCGCCCGCAGTCATTTTCACCACGGCGTACGATGCGTATGCGATCCGCGCCTTTGAACTGCATGCGGTGGATTACCTGCTGAAGCCGATCCGCGCCGCACGGCTGCAGGAAGCGTTGACGCGGGCGGTGAACACGATAACGCCCAAGGCCGGAGTGCTGCGCGAGTTGCAGCAGGCGCCCCGGACCTGCCTCAGCGCCGCCGAGCGCGGCAGGGTTCATCTGATCCCCGTCGGTGACATCCTGTATCTGCGCGCCGAACTGAAATACGTGACGGTGCGCACTGCGGAGCGAGAACATCTGATCGAAGAGTCACTGACGCGGCTGGAACAGGAATTCGCCGAACGTTTTGTGCGCGTGCACCGCAACTGTCTGGTCTCGCGTGCGGCGATCCGCGGTTTTGAACGCATCGGCGCGGAGACCGGTGAAGGCGGTTGGCAGGTATTGCTGGCCGGGCTGGAGGAACGTATTCCGGTCAGCCGCCGCCAGCAGCATCTGGTGCGTGAACTGGCGCGCTGAGCGCGCTCAGCGGCCGCGCATTTTGGTCAGACCGTTCTCAATGGCTTGTTCGATATAGAGCTGGTAAAAGTCCCGGGTCAGCAGACCGGTCAGCGGCAAACCGACCGGATTGCCGGAACCATCAAACACGATCAACGTCGGAACCGTGCGCACATCAAGTTTGCGTGCGAATGCCTGATGCGTCGTCGGGTTGCCCGAAAAATCACGCAGCGCGGTGCTGCGATCCGTTTCCACGACACGGATCAGCACACGCTCCCGCCATCTCGGGTCTGCCTCCAGCGGCAGCAGATGATCACGTCTTGCGATGGCGCAGTAAGGGCAGGACTGCTGCAGGAAGGCGACCATGACGGGCACGCGTTTGGCGCGTGATTCCGCCGCGGCCTGTGCCAGATCGTCGGCCTGCTGCAACTGGCCCATGGCCGGTGCGGCACCGAGTAGTGCGCATGTTACAATGAGGAACCTGAAGCAGCTTAAAATATTCAATATAATCAATATGATACAGAGCAATCTCGGACGCGAAGCCGGTGCAATCGTCATCGCTACGCGGGAATCCGCCTTGGCGCTTTGGCAGGCGCGGCATGTGCAGGCGGAACTGCAGCGATTATATCCGCAGCGCACGGTTTCGATTCTCGGCATGACCACCGAAGGCGATCGTAATCTCGGCACATCGCTGGCCAAGATCGGCGGCAAGGGCCTGTTCGTCAAGGAACTCGAAGAGGCGCTGGCTGATGGCCGCGCCGATCTGGCGGTGCATTCGATGAAGGACGTGCCAATGCATCTGCCGCCGGGTTTTGCGCTGGCGGCGACGCTGGAGCGTGCCGATCCGCGTGATGCCTTTGTTTCCAACGATTATCGCGGCCTTGCCGAACTGCCTGCAGGGACCCGTGTCGGTACGTCCAGCCTGCGCCGCGAATGTCAGCTGCGCGCGAATTTTCCGCAGCTGCAGATTGAACCGCTGCGAGGCAACGTGCAGACCCGCCTGCGTAAACTCGATGAAGGTCAGTATGGCGCGATCATTCTCGCCGCTGCTGGATTAAAGCGGCTGGGTCTGGCCGATCGCATCGCTGCATTGCTGACGCCGGAAGAAAGCCTTCCGGCGGTAGGCCAGGGCGCGCTTGGCATTGAATGCCGTGAAGACCGCAAAGACGTCTTTGAACTGCTGGCGCCGCTGGTACATCCGCCGACCCGACAGTGCGTATTGGCAGAGCGCGCGTTTTCCCGCGCGCTGGCCGGTAGCTGTAATGTGCCGCTCGCCGGTTTTGCCGAAATCGCCGGCGGGCAGCTGCGTCTGCGCGGGCTGGTCGGCGAACCGAATGGTTCCCGGGTTGTCCGCGGAGAAGCTTCCGGTGTGCCGGAAACCGCCGAGGCTGTCGGTCTCGCGCTGGCTGCCGACCTGAAAAATCAGGGCGCTGCCGACATTCTCGCTGCGCTGTCGCACCCGTGATGACCGTCGCTCCGCCGCTGGCCGGCCGCGGCATCGTGGTCACCCGTCCTGCGCAACAGTCCGGCCCGCTGGCCGGGCGCATTCATGCGGCCGGTGGTCGGGCCATCCTGTTTCCGGTGCTGGAGATTATCGATACCCCGGATCTGCAACCGCTGCTCGATGCCATCACCAGACTTGATGACTATCAGCTCACCGTGTTCATCAGCCCCAATGCGGTAGTACGGGCGATGAAGCAGGTCATGGCGCATCGTCAATGGCCGGAAGCGATGCGCGTCGCCGCCATCGGCAAGGGCAGTGTCCGTGAACTCGAACGGTTTGGCGTTACCGGCGTTCTTGCGCCGGAACGCCATTTCGACAGCGAACATCTGCTGGAATTGCCAGAACTGCAGAAAGTGGCCGGACAGCGCGTGGTCATTTTCCGCGGCGATGGCGGGCGGGAATTGTTGGGCGATACGCTCGCAGCGCGTGGTGCGCAGGTGGACTATGTCGAATGTTATCGTCGTGCCCGACCCGCTGCCGACGCGGCGCCGCTGCTGCAAGCCTGGGCCGGCAATGTTTTGCATGCCGTGACCATCACCAGCAGCGAAGGCATGCGTAACCTGTTTACGATGGTCGGCCCTTCCGGCCAGCCGCTGCTGCAGCAGACCCCGCTGTTTGCGCCGCACCCGCGGATCGCCGCGGTCGCGCGCGAACTGGGCTGCCGCAATGTCACCGAGACCGCACCCGGCGATGACAGCCTGATGGATGCGTTGTTGCGCCACTTCGGCCGCGCTTAGCACTGCAGCGCGCATGCTATCCTCCGCGTCATGAATGAGCGTGATATTCCTCCGGCAGACACTGAGTTAAAGGACGCAGCCGGCGCTGCAAATCCGGCTACGGAACGGCGTCGCGGCGGCAATCTTGCGACACTGGCTCTGGCGCTTGCTGTGCTGGCGGCCGTTTTTTCGGCATACCAGTGGTACCAGAACCGCGGCGCCGAAGACACGCTGCGCCGTGATCTCGCGCGCCGGTTTGCCGAAATGGAAACCCAGAACAGGGAAGCCAGTACGCGCGCCACACAGGCCGCGACGGCGCTGCGCGAGGCGGAGGTCAAGCTGGGCGTGCTCGAAGCCAAGCTGGCCGAGTCACAAAGTCAGCAGGTCGCGCTGGAAACGCTGTATCAGGAGTTGTCGCGTAATCGTGATGACTGGGCTTTCGCCGATATTGAGCAGTCGGTACTGCTGGCCAGCCAGCAGCTGCAGATTGCCGCGAATGTGCGGGCGGCGCTGATCGGGCTGGAGAATGCGGAAGCGCGTCTGCAGCGCATGGATCAGCCGCGCTACGCCGCGTTGCGCCGCGCTCTGGCCCGCAATATTGAAAAGCTCAAAGGATTGCCGCTGGTCGATATCTACGGTTCCAGCGCCAGGCTCGATGAAGTCATTGCTGCCGTGGATAAATTGCCGCTGGCGATGGATGCCCATGTCAAGCCGGAGAAGTCCGCGGCTGCGGCGCCGCTTGCCGGCGCTCCGGTCTGGGAAAGGGTGCTCGGCGAGATGTGGCAGGAACTCCGGCAACTGGTGCGCATCCAGCGCACCGGCGTACAGGACGCTGCGTTACTTGCTCCCGATCAGGCCTTTTTCCTGCGTGAGAACCTCAAACTGCGCCTGGTCGGCGCCCGTGTGGCCCTGCTGTCGCGCGATACCAAGAGTTATCAGGTCGATCTGAGTGCTGCGCAAGGACTGCTGGAAAAGCATTTTGAGAAAGGCGATCCGGCGGTTACTGCGATGATCGGTACGCTGCGCAAGCTCCAGGCGGCGCAGGTGCAGGTCGACATTCCCGATCTCGCAGAGACGCTGGAAGCGTTGCGCAAGCTGCGCTTGCCGCGCGCCAAGACGTCGAATTGAGCGGACGGCGATGCGCTGGCTGATCTGGATACTCGGGCTGTGCGTGCTGGCGACGGGCCTGACCCTGCTCGCCGACCTCAACCCCGGTTATGTGCTGATCGCGCTGCCCGGGCAGCGCATCGAGCTGTCGCTGAATTTTGCCATCGTACTGACCGTATCCGGCTTTGTTGCCGGTTATTTGCTGCTGCGTCTGCTGATTACGGCTGTTGAACTGCCGTCGCGCGTGGCGCGATTCCGGGAAACGCGCCGCCGTGAAGCCGCTTACGGCACGATGCTTGAAGCACTTCGCGAGTTTTTTTCCGGACGATATGCGCGTGCTGAAAAAACCGCGGCACGCGCTGTCGAGCAGGGTGCTCCTGCCGACATCGGCATCGTGGTGGCGGCCCAGTCGGCGCACGGCTTACGCGCCCACGGCCGGCGCGACGGGTATCTGGAGCGGCTGAGCGCCGAGGCCGGACGCCCCGATGCGATGACCGTGGTCAGCAAGGCGCAAATGCTGCTCGATGACCGGCGGCCGGAAGAGGCGCTGGCGACGCTGGCCCTGCTGCCGGTCAAACACACCGCGGCGCTGCGCCTGGAGTTACGCGGGCGTCAGCGCATCGGACAATGGGATCTGGCGCCGGCGCTGATCGACCAGCTGGAAAAACGTGGTGTGTTCAGTGCCGATCAGGCGGAGGCGGAACGTCGTCATGCCTGGCGGCAATTGCTGGAGCGCCGTTCCGGTGATGCCGGCGGATTAAAAGACCTGTGGAAGCGTCTGCCGGAGCGTTACCGCCGCGAGACTTCGGTGGCGGCCGCCGCCGCCGCGGCATTTAATGTTCTGGGGCTTGGTGATGAGGCGGTCGCGATCATTGAAAGCAGCCTGGATGCTGATTGGGAAAGCGGTCTGGTGACGTTGTACGGCGAGTGCGGATCGGCCAATGCCCTGCGCCAGATTGAGCGTGCCGAACGCTGGCTGCGCGAACACCGCAAGGACGGCGCGCTGCTGCTGACTTTGGGCCGGCTTTGTGCGCGCCAGCAGCTTTGGGGCAAGGCACAGAGTTATCTCGAAGCAAGCGTTGCGGTAGAGCCGACTTACTCGGCTCATCTCGAGCTGGCGCAGTTGCATGACCGGCTGGAGCGCGTCGATGACGCACGAAAACACTATCGCGCCAGCCTAGAGCTCGCGGTCGGCCAGATCAAGCGTGCAAGCGGCTGACGTCGCCGACAACTGCTCTGAAGATCAGTTGGTTGCAGGCACTGCCGGCGTGAAGGCGTCGGCGTAAAACGCGGCTTCGGGTAAACGGCAGCGCGCGGTGAAATCCCGGCGCGCAGCTTCTACCATCGCCGGTGCGCCGCAGGCATAAACCTCGTATTCCGAGAGATCGGGCAGGTCTTCCATCACCGCCTGATGGACGAGACCGCGGCGGCCATTCCAGACATCGCCGTCTGCAACATCGGACAATACCGGCACATAGCTGACCGCATGGTCGCGCTGCCAACCCTGCGGCAGTTCATCCAGATAAAGATCGGCAGGGCGGCGCGCACCGCGGTAAAGAATCATGCGTCGCTTCAGCTTGTTGTGGATGGCGTGTTCGATGATGGCCTTGATCGGTGCGAAGCCGGTGCCGCCCGCAAGCAATACCACCGGTTTATTGCTGTCCTCGCGCAGGTAAAAACTGCCGAGCGGCCCCTCGAAACGCAGAATATCTTTTTCCTTCATCTGCGTGAAAACATGCCGGCTGAACGGGCCGCCATAGTTACGCAGATGCAGTTCGATCAGCGCGTCGTCGTGAGGCGGTTTGGCCAGAGACAGGCTGCGCCGCGTACCGTCCTTCAGCAATATGTCGATGTATTGACCGGCGAGAAACTGCAGCCGTTCGGCTGCAGGCAGCTTCAGGCGGATGCGCATCACATCGGGCGCGACCAGTTCCAGCGTCTGCACGCGGCAGGGCAGGGTTTTGACAGTGATGTCCTTGACTGCACCGATCTCACGGCATTCGATCAGCAGATCGCTTTGCGGGCGCGCCTGGCAGAAGAGGGCGTTACCGCGCTCGCGCTCCGCTGCAGGCAACACGCTGTCCCTGAAATTGCCGTGATCCACCGCGCCTTCAATGACTTTGCCTTTGCAGGAACCGCAGGCGCCGTTGCGGCAGCCGTAAGGCAGCATGAATCCTTCGCGCATTGCCGCTTCCAGCACGGTTTCGCCTTCCTGGGCCTGAAAAACATGGCCGCTGGGACGGATGGTGATCTGCCTGGACATGACTTGATTTCCGGAATTCAGTGCGGAGTGACTACGCTAGAATATGACACTATATGAAACGCCTGTTGATCATCGGTTGCGGCGACGTCGGATTGCGCGTCGCGATGCTGCTGCGTCCGCGCCACCGCATTTATGCGCTGGTCCGCGATGCGGATCGTTGCGCCGCGTTGCGCGATCACGGTGTGACGCCATTGACCGGTGATCTCGACCGGCCGGCAACACTTGCGGGACTGGCAGGACTGGCGCATGACGTCATCCATCTTGCACCGCCGCCGGCCGCGGGAATTGCCGACACCCGGACCGCGCACCTGATTGCGGTACTCGGGCGGGGCCGCAGTCTACCACAGCACTTTGTCTATATAAGCACCAGCGGCGTCTATGGCGACTGCAGCGGCGACCTGACGCACGAGACACGTCCGTTGCGGCCCGGGACGGATCGTGCACGCCGCCGCGCGGATGCCGAACAGCGGCTGCGGGAGTGGGGTACGCGTTCCGGCGTGTGCGTCAGCATTCTGCGCGTGCCGGGGATTTACGCGGCGGACCGGCTGCCGGTGGCGCGCATCGAGCGCGGCACACCGGCGTTACTGCCGCAGGATGATTCCTACGTCAATCATGTCCATGCCGATGATCTGGCACGCATGGTTGTTGCCGCCCTGCATCGCGGACAGGCGAATCGCAGTTACAACGCCAGCGATGATGCGCCACAGAAGATGGGTGATTATTTCGACCTCGTTGCCGACCGCTTCAGTCTGCCGCGTCCCCCACGCGTGCCCCGCGCGGAGGCGCGCGCCGTGCTGCCGGAAATGCTGTATTCGTTCATGAGCGAATCGCGCCGCCTGACCAACTCGCGCGTCAAGCAGGAATTGCGCGTGCGCCTGCGTTATCCGACGGTGCATGAAGGCATTGCAGCGGCGCTTGCCCGGCAGGAGCAGCGTCATGTCCGCTGAAGCGGCCGCTGTGCTGCTTGTGTTCTCGATTATGCCGGACGAAGCTGCCGCGCAAAAACTGGCGCGTCATCTGGTCGAGAAGAAACTCGCCGCCTGCGTGAATGTGCTGTCCCCCTGCGTTTCCACCTATCGCTGGCGCGGCGTGGTTGAAGAGGCACGAGAAGTGCCGGTGATCATCAAGGCCACGGCAGCGGCTTATCCTGCACTGGAAGCCGCAATCCGCGACGTTCACCCTTATGAACTCCCGGAGATCGTGGCGGTCCCACTGGTGCACGGTTTTCCCGCTTACCTGGACTGGGTAACGGCCGCGACCGGCGCTGCCTGATCCCGATCCTGCAAACCTGACCCTGATTACACAATGATTTTTCGCTGGTTATTTGTCGCGCTGTTGATGTTCGGTGGGATTGCACAGGCGGCCGAACCCGAGCTGCTGGAGCCGGAAAAGGCCTTCGCGTTCAGCGCCCGGGTGTTGGGACCCGACGCCGTCGAAGTGCGTTATGTCATCGCCAAGGGTTATTACCTGTATCGCGACAAGTTCCGTTTCACGATGGAACCGGCTTCGGCCTCGCAGGGAGAGCCCCGATTGCCCGCAGGAAAAATCAAGAAAGACGAATTCTTCGGTGAAGTGGCGGTGTTCCGTGACGAGGTGCGCATCACGGTACCGGTCGCGCCCGGCGGCCATGACGGGCGGATCGTACTGACCGCGGTATCCCAAGGCTGCGCCGACGTCGGCGTCTGTTATGTGCCGGTGGAGCAGAAGGCGGAGTTGCGCCTGCCTGACGGCAAGGGCGGCGGCGCACCGGCAGCCGGTGTGCCCGGCCGGCTGGGTGAGGACGCGTTGATCGCCCAGCTGTTTCACGGCGAAGCCTGGCTGCTCATCGTGAGCTTCTTCGGATTCGGTCTGCTGCTGTCGTTTACGCCTTGCGTCCTGCCCATGGTGCCCATTCTCTCCGGAATCATCGTCGGGCGCGGGCACCAGATGACGCGCATGCACGGCCTGCTGCTGTCGGCGGCCTATGTGCTGGGTATGGCGATTACCTACGCGATGGCCGGGGTTGCCGCCGGCATGTCGGGCGCGCTGCTGTCCGCGGCCCTGCAGAATCCCTGGGTGCTTGGTGCATTCGCGATGGTATTTGTCGTGCTGGCGCTGTCGATGTTCGGATTCTATGAATTGCAACTACCCAGCGCTTTGCAGTCGAAACTGGCCGGCGCCAGCGGACAGATGCACAGCGGACACTTTTTCGGCGTGTTTGTCATGGGCATGCTTTCGGCGCTGATAATTGGGCCCTGTGTGGCGGCGCCGCTGGCCGGCGCGTTGTTGTATATCTCGCAAAGCGGTGATGGATTGCTTGGCGGGACAGCCCTTTTTGCGATGGCGCTGGGTATGGGCGTGCCTCTGCTCGCCGTCGGCGCATCGGCCGGTGCACTAATACCCAAGGCCGGTCCGTGGATGGAAAGCGTCAAACGATTTTTTGGCGTGCTGCTGCTGGCGGTCGCCATCTATCTGGTGTCACCGGTGATTCCGATGGCAATGCAGATGATGGCGTGGGCGGCGCTGCTGATCCTGACCGGGATTTATCTTCGTGCCATTGATACCCTGCCGCATGGCGCCCGTGGTTTTGCGCGCATCAGTAAAGGCGTCGGCATCATCGCGCTGGTGGCGGGGATGGCCTATGTCATCGGCGCCCTGTCAGGCAGCCGCGATGTGCTGCAGCCGCTGTCCGGACTGCGCGGGGTTTCCCCCGGGGGAAACCCTGCCGCACCGGCCGTCGCATTTCAGCGGGTCGGCAGCGTGGCCGAACTTGATGCGGCGGTCGCGGCGGCCAAGGGTAAAACGGTGATGCTCGATTTTTATGCCGACTGGTGTGTCAGCTGCAAGGAAATGGAGCGTTACACCTTTACCGATCCGGCGGTGCAGTCGCGACTGGCGGGCATGGTCAAGTTGCAGGCCGATGTAACCACCGGCAGTGTCGAACATCAGGCCCTGCTCAAACGGTTTCGCCTGTTTGGCCCCCCCGGCATCATCTTTTTTGACTCTGCGGGCAATGAAATCCAGGGCTTGAGGGTGATCGGTTTCCAGTCCGCTGACAAATTCTCAGCTGTGCTGGACCAGGCGCTGGGTCAGCGGTGATCCAGCTGCGAAGGACATTGCTGCTGGCCGGCGTTGGCGGTTTGGCTGCGGCCGCGGGTTATGCTGCCCATCTGTTCCGGATCGGCGGTTTCGGGGGCGCCTCTTCACCGGCATTGGGCCGGAAGATTCTGGAAAGCCGCGTCACCGGGCTGGATGGTATTCCGACATCGTTGACGGCATACCGTGGGCGCATCCTGGTGGTGAATTACTGGGCAACCTGGTGTGCGCCCTGCCGCGAAGAGATCCCGATGTTTGTCCGTCTTCAGCGTGAATATTCGGCTAAAAATGTCCAATTTGTCGGCATTTCCATCGATCAGATCGATAAAGTTCGTGAATTCGCCAAAGAGCTCAATGTCGATTATCCCTTGGTCATCGGCGGAATGGATGCGATGGATCTGTCGCGCGAGGCGGGCAACAAGGCTGGTGTGCTGCCCTACACCTTGGTGATGGATCCCTTGGATCGCATCGTTACCCATCTTGTCGGCGGCATTTCTGAAGAGCGTATGCGGACTACGCTGAAACCCTTGCTGAAATAACGGGTTATCGGACCGGCCGGAATGCTTAAAAGACGGGGATTTGCATCGAACCGAAGGGCTTTCTTATTCTAAATTGCCTTATTTTTTATTTTTCTTCGCCTATTTTCCGGTATTTACCCGAAATCGAAGATGTTCAGGGATGCTTGCTGATCCTGTGTAAAATGGGTTCGAGTCATCAGGCTCTCAACGAGATGCCGGAAGGCGCAAAAATAAGCAATTTAGAGGGGTCTACCCTCTAAAAATACTTATTTTACAGACTTTTATGGACAATTTTTGCTAACTTCTGGCAAAATCGGCTAACTTGAATTTGAGCTGATTTTGCGGCCCGGAGCGGGCTTGGCGGGGTGACTCGCCGCGAGATGTTCAACCATTACAAGCGGGAAGGCCATGAGTAGTCCCAAACAATTATTGTTGCTCAACGGTCCGAACCTGAACCTGCTCGGCACGCGCGAGCCCGGCATCTACGGGGCAACGACCCTCGCTGAAATCGAAAGTCGCTTGCAGGCGCGGGCCCAGGCCGCCGGGATCAGTCTGGCTGCTTTCCAAAGCAATTCCGAGGCGGACCTTGTCGAGCGGGTGCAGCAGGCCGGGCGAGAGGGCACGGATTTCATCCTGATCAATCCCGCCGCATTCACCCATACCAGTGTTGCCTTGCGTGATGCGCTGGCGGCTGTGGCCATTCCCTTTGTCGAGATTCATTTGTCCAATGTGTTTGCGCGGGAATCGTTCCGCCGCGAATCCTATTTTTCGGATATCGCGGTCGGCGTGATCAGCGGCCTCGGCCCGGCCGGCTATGAACTGGCGCTGGATTACGCTTTGCGCCATACGAAAAATAAGGGTTAGTCATGGATTTGAGAAAACTGAAAACACTGATTGATCTGGTGCAGCAATCGGACATCGCCGAGCTGGAAATCACCGAAGGCGAAGAAAAAGTGCGCATCAGCCGTTTTGGCGGCGCCTCAGCGCCTGTGATGATGGCGCATGCGCCGCAACCGATGATGCAGATGCCCGCAACGGACACTCCGGAAGCGGCGCCGCCGGCTGCGGAAGCGTCGCCAGCGGAACCCGATGGACATATCGTGAAGTCGCCGATGGTCGGCACCTTCTACCGCTCGTCGGCGCCGGGCTCGAAGCCCTTTGTCGAAGTCGGTTCGCCGATCAAGTCCGGCGAAACCGTGTGCATCATCGAAGCGATGAAACTGCTCAATGAAATCGAGGCGGACGCGGATGGCGTGATCAAGGCCATTCTGGTCGAAAACGGCCAGCCGGTCGAATACGGTCAGCCGCTGTTCACCATCGGCTGAACCTTTAAATACCTGTCTCAGATCGTGCGGAACCGCCAGTCGCGGGGAACTTCCGGACGATTGCGGCGCCTGGGATAAACTGAATCCATGTTCGACAAAATTCTCATAGCCAATCGCGGTGAAATCGCTCTGCGCATCCAACGCGCCTGCCGCGAAATGGGCATCAAGACCGTGGTCGTGCATTCCGAAGCCGATGCCGAGGCGAAATACGTGCGTCTGGCCGACGAATCGGTGTGCATCGGGCCCGCAGCGTCCAGCGGCAGCTACCTCAATGTGCCGGCGATCATCAGTGCCGCGGAAGTCACCGACGCCCAGGCCATCCATCCCGGTTACGGTTTTCTTTCGGAAAACGCCGACTTCGCCGAGCGGGTCGAGCAAAGCGGCTTCACCTTCATCGGACCCAAGGCCGAAACCATCCGCCTGATGGGCGACAAGGTCAGCGCGAAAAACGCAATGAAAAAAGCCGGTGTGCCGGTGGTGCCCGGCATGGACGGCGCGCTGCCGGAAGACCCCAAGGAAATCGTCAAGATTGCGCGGCAAATCCGTTATCCGGTGATCATCAAGGCGGCAGGCGGCGGCGGCGGACGCGGCATGCGTGTCGTGCATACCGAAGCGGCGCTGATTCACGCGGTCAACACTACGCGATCCGAGGCGCAGGCGGCCTTCGGCAATCCGTCGGTTTACATGGAGAAATACCTGGAGAAGCCGCGGCATATCGAGATCCAGGTGCTTGCCGACAAACACAAGAATGCAATTTACCTCGGTGATCGCGACTGCTCGATGCAGCGGCGGCACCAGAAAATCATCGAAGAAGCGCCGGCACCGCTGCTCGATGCGCGGGCGCGTGCCAAGGTTGGCGAACGTTGCGCCGAGGCCTGCCGCAAGATCGGTTATCAGGGCGCCGGCACTTTCGAGTTTTTGTATGAGGGCGGCGAGTTTTATTTCATCGAAATGAATACCCGGCTGCAGGTGGAGCATCCGGTGACCGAATGCGTGACCGGGCTGGATCTGGTGCAGATGCAGATCCGCATTGCCGCTGGTGAAAAAATGCTGATCCGGCAGAAGGATGTGGTCATCAAAGGCCACGCCATTGAATGCCGCATCAATGCCGAAGACCCGCACAAATTTACACCCTCGCCGGGGCGCATCACCTCGCTGCACATGCCCGGCGGCCCCGGTGTGCGTGTCGATTCGCACGCCTACAGCGGTTATTTCGTGCCGCCGAATTACGATTCGCTGCTCGGCAAGATCATCACTTACGGCGACACGCGCGAACAGGCGATTGCGAAGATGCATATCGCCCTGTCGGAAACCGTCATCGAGGGCATCAAGACCAATCTGCCGCTGCACCAGGAACTGATGAGCGACACCGCATTCCGTCGCGGCGGCACCAGCATCCATTATCTCGAAGAACGCCTCGCCAAGTTGACCCGCGCCGAATAGCGACGGGACCGTAACGGAGCAACAATGCCCTGGCTTTGCGCGATCATCGAAACGACCGAGGAATCGGTCGAAATTCTCAGCGATGCGCTGATGGAGGTCGGTGCGCTGGCGGTGGATGTGCAGGATGCCGCTGCCGGAACCGCCGATGAGCGGCCCATCTTCGCCGAACCCGGCGAGGCACCAGCGACCTGTTGGCGCAGCAATCGAGTGGGTGCGCTGTTTGCGATTGATGCCGATCTTTATGAACTGGTACCCGAAGCGCTGGCTGCTGCCGGACTTGCCGCGACAGAGGCCTTCCGCATTGAACGCGTTGAAGATGCCGACTGGGTACGGCTGACGCAGAGCCAGTTCAATCCGATTCCGATTACTCCGCGGCTGTGGATCGTGCCGAGCTGGCATACCCCACCGGATCCCGAAGCCATCAACATCGCGCTGGATCCGGGGGTGGCTTTCGGTACCGGTGCGCATCCGACCACGCGACTGTGCCTGCGCTGGCTCACCGAAACCGTCACAACCGATGCCGACGTGCTGGATTACGGCTGCGGCTCCGGCATTCTGGCGATTGCCGCGATGAAACTCGGCGCGCAGCGAGCGTGCGGCATCGACATCGATCCGCAGGCAGTACAGGCGGCGCAGCAGAACGCGCAACAGAACAGCGTTGAAATCACCTGGGCTACGGCAGAGGAGGATGTGGCCGGCCCGGCGCAGATTGTTGTTGCCAATATTCTGGCCAATCCGCTGACGGTACTGGCACCGCTGCTGGCGCGACTGACCAGACCCGGCGGCCAGATTGCCCTCTCCGGGATTCTCGTCGAACAGGCGGATGCGGTGCTGGAGGCCTATATGCCGGCATTCAAAATGACGCGCGCCGCCACTGATGAGGGCTGGGTGTTGCTGACCGGCCGCCGCCGTTAGTCGTGACTTTTGCCGTCGCAGCGTCTATACCGGCGCTGCCTTGGGTATCATTGGGCGCATGCAAGCCCTGCCGGCCGGATTCCGCTCCATCTCAATCTGATGACTTTTTCGTCCCTGACCACACGCTGCGCGCACTGCCAGACGGTATTCCGTGTGACGACTGCGCAATTGCAGGCCCATGCCGGGCAGGTGCGTTGCGGCCGTTGCATGCAGGTTTTTGATGCGCTGGCGGCACTGGCACCGGAACCCGCGCCGGCGCCGAATGAAACTGCGTCTGCTGTGGTGCATGAACAGCCGGCGGCCATGGAGCCGTCATCTGTAGCCGATCCGGTTTCGACCGCACCGGAACCTGCTGCTGAATTGCCGTTGGCGTCTCCGGAACCATGGCCCGTCAACGATCCGGGATTTAATCCTTTTGCTGATCCACGCTCCGAACAGTCCGCGCCGGCCGAACAACCAGCGGCAGATGTGGAGATGTTCCGGCCCGCCGAAGTTGCACCTGAATTGACGGTATCGGCGACGCCGCCGGATGCTGACAATCCGTTTACCCATGCGCCGGCGGCGAGCGCCGGCCAGCCGCAGCGTCGTTTGCGGGCGGCAGTCGTGTTGCTGGTATTGATGCTGGCGGGGCAGGCGACATTTTTTTACCGCAGTGAAGTGGCAGCACGCTTTCCGCTGGCCAAAAAGGGGCTGGGTTGGTTGTGCGAGAAGGCGGCTTGCGTTGTGGCTTTGCCGCAGCGGCCGCAGTCGATTCTGATCGAAGCTTCGGATCTGCAGGTGATTGATCCCGCGAATCCCAACCGCATCCAGCTGACCGCCACGCTGCGCAATCATGCCGGACATGATGTCGCTTATCCGGCACTGGATCTGGTGCTGACCAACGTCAACGACCATACACTGGCACGGCGGATTTTCCTGCCGGTGGAATATCTCGGGGCCGGACGTGATATCGGTGCGGGTATTGCGGCCAATGCGGAAATGACGGTCCGGCTTGCGCTGGAAACGGGCAATCTCGCCGCGGCGGGTTTTCGCCTGGCGGTGCTGGCGGCACCGCTGCGTTGAGCGGCGTCTGCGCAACAGAGTAAATCTGAGAATGGAGTGGCAATGAGTACACCGGAGCATCTGAAATACAGCGCCACGCATCAGTGGGCGCACAGCGAAAGCGACGGACTGGTTTCCGTCGGCATCACCGATCACGCGCAGGCGCAGCTGGGTGATGTTGTTTTTGTTGATCCGCCTGCCATCGGGCGCAAACTGAAGCAGGGCGAAGCCTGCGGCGTGGTGGAGTCGGTTAAAGCGGCTTCCGATATTTTTTCGCCGGTGTCCGGAGAAGTGGTTGCTGTCAACGAACTGTTGTCCGACACGCCGGAGAAGATCAATGAAGAGCCTTATGCCGCATGGATGTTCCGCCTCAAGCCTGATGCTGCGGCGGAAATGCAGGGGCTGCTGGATGCGGCGGCTTATCAGAAAATTGCCGATGCTGAAGCCTGAGGTCACCGTTCCTGACATTGCCGCGGATACCGGTCATGCCTGACGACACAACACCGCCTGCGGAAAGTCCGCACAAAGGCAAGACCGGCATTAGGCGGGTTTGCAATGCGCTTTTTTATTCGATGGAAGGTTTGCGCGCGGCCTTCCGCCATGAAGATGCTTTTCGCCAGGAAGTGTTTCTGGCGGCGCTGCTGATTCCCGGGGCGTTTTTTACGCCGGCGAGCGGGGGTGGCAAAGCATTGATGATTTTTTCAGTGCTGCTGGTACTGATTGTGGAGCTGCTGAACTCCGCGGTGGAGGCCGCAGTCGACCGCATTTCGCTGGAAAATCATGCTTTGGCCAAACGCGCCAAGGATATCGGCAGCGCTGCCGTATTGCTGGCACTGATCGGCGTGCCGGTGGTGTGGGCGCTGGTGCTGTTAGGCTGAGGCGGCAGTGACCCTGAAGCCCTGAAATTATTAAATTAAATCAATAACTTATAAAACCATCGCGATGTCGCCGACGGTGACACCGGATAATCCCGCCGCTTATTTCTTCAGCGAATCGCGGATTTCACGCAGCAGCAGCACGTCTTCTGGCGTCGGCGCGGGAGCGGCAGGTGCTTCGGCCTCTTTCTGCTTCAGCCGGTTGATGGCGCGAATCAGCATGAACACCGCAAAAGCGACGATGATGAAGCTGATGCAGGTGTTGATGAACAAGCCATAGTTGAAAGTCACCGCACCGGCTTTTTGCGCCGCGTCGACGCTGAGGTAAGGGCCGGGGTTGCTGCCCTCGCGCAGCACGACAAACAGATTTGAAAAGTCGACTTTGCCCAGCAGCATGCCGATTGGCGGCATGATCAGATCCTTGACCAGCGACTCGACGATTTTGCCGAAGGCCGCGCCGATGATGATGCCGACGGCCATATCGACGACATTGCCACGCATTGCGAATTGTTTGAATTCTTGGAGCATCGGACTGTTCCTCGCTGAAGTTGTTGTGTGCCGGGACGTTGCGGTTTCCCGGTTCAACGGATTATGCGACTGGCAGAGCGGGAATTCCAAGGTGTCGTCACAGGGTGACGGTTACCAAGTGACGGCGCAGGGGGTTGTTATAATCCGGAATCATTTCACACCCCAAGGTTTCTGCCGATGTCCACCCTGATCTGCGGTTCGATGGCTTATGACACCATCATGGTGTTCCACGACCGTTTCAAGAACCACATCCTTCCCGACCAGCTGCACATTCTCAATGTGGCTTTTCTCGTGCCCGACATGCGCCGCGAGTTCGGCGGTTGTGCCGGCAATATCGCCTACACGCTGCAGATGCTCGGCGGCGATGCCCGCATCATGGCTACTGTCGGTGATGACTTCGCGCCTTATGATGACCGGTTGCAGCGGCTGGGGCTGTCGCAGGACCATATCCGCGCAGTGCCGGGAAGTTTCACCGCCCAGGCTTTTATTACGACCGATCTCGACGACAATCAGATCACCGCCTTCCATCCGGGGGCGATGAATTACGCCGACCAGAACCATGTCGCGGATGCCAAGGGCGTCAAACTGGGCATCGTCGCCCCCGACGGGCGCGACGGCATGATCCAGCATGCACGCGAGTTTCACGAGGCGGGCATCCCGTTCATTTTCGACCCGGGCCAGGGACTGCCGATGTTCGGCGGCCAGGAGCTTGAGGAATTCGTGCGTCTTGCCGACTATGTCACGGTCAATGACTATGAAGCGCAGATGCTGCAGGAACGTACTGGCAAAAAACTCGACGCCCTGGCGAAACTCGTCAAGGCGATTGTGGTCACACTGGGTGCAAAGGGCTCTGTAGTGCATGCCGGCGGTAAACAAATCGAGATTCCGAGCGTTACTCCGGATGCGGTTCTCGATCCCACCGGCTGCGGTGACGCGTTCCGGGCAGGCCTGCTTTACGGCCTGGCCAACGGCGTGGACTGGGAACTGACGGGGCGGCTGGCGTCGCTGATGGGGTCTCTGAAAATCGCCTATCGCGGCGGCCAGAACCACCGTATCGGCCGTGACGAGGTTGCCGACCGCTTCCACCGGGCATTCAACATGAAAGTGTGGTGACAGGAGAATTGAACATGGACAAGCGGATTCAGATTGCAGCGACAATGCTGGCGGCGGCAGTGGTGGCCGGTTGTGCGGAAAATCTGGGTGGCGGTTCGTACACCCGCGACGAGATCCGGCGCGAACAGAATGTACGCATGGGCGTAGTCGAAAGCGTGCGTCCGGTGCAGATTGAAGGCACCCGCACGATCGTCGGTCCGGCGGCCGGTGCTGTGGTCGGCGGTATCGCCGGCAGTTCGGTTGGCGGCGGCCGCGGATCGGATATCGCGGCCGTGCTCGGTGCGGTTGCTGGCGGCATCGCCGGCCAGGCGATCGAACAGGGCGCGACGCGGCGCAACGGTGTCGAGATCACGATCAAACTCGACAGCGGCGCGCTGGTCGCAATTGTTCAGGAAGCGTACGAGGCATTCAAGGCCGGTGAACGTGTGCGCATTCTTTCCGATGGTCGCACGTCCCGCGTTACGCACTGAGGATTCCGTAAGCTGTGCTGTTCCCGCTGTAACCGATTGTTAGCCGGTTCTTAACGGCACTGTCATTCTTAGGCATTAGCCTCGAATCCGTCCAATAAAACGACGGAGAGGCCCGATGCTTGACCAAACCATTGAAGCCGCGGAAGACCGTGTCAGTGCCGGTGCTGCACTGGCGGTGTCTTTTGCGCGCAGTTCTGCAGAAGTGTTGGAAGCCCAGCGGCTGCGTTGCCGCTTGTTTGCCGAAGAAATGGGTGCCCGCATACCCGGCGTTGCACTCGGCACCGACTGCGATTTGTATGATGCTCATTGTCAGCACCTGCTGGTGCGCGATACCGGTAGCGGTGAAGTGGTCTGCACATACCGGCTGTTGCAGGGACAGAAAGAGCGCGAGATCGGCCGCTCCTGCGTGCATCCCGATTACCGCACAGGCACCACGATCGCACTGCTCTGGTAGGGACTCGCGGCGTTTGCCGAACGCCATGATTACCGTTTTCTGATCGACTGCGCTTCATTGAGCATGGCCGATGGCGGCTGTGCGGCGGCGAGTATTTATCGCCGACTGGTCCGCAATCACCTTTCGTCCGCGGAATATCGCGTGATCCCGCGCTGCGAACTGCCGCTGGCTGCATTGCGCCGCGATGTCGATACGCAGCCGCCGGCTCTGGTCAAGGGCTATCTTCGCGCCGGTGCCTATATCTGCGGCGCGCCGGCCAGGGATCCTGATTTCAATACCGCTGATCTGCTGATGCTGCCGCCACCGTCGCGCATGAGCGCGCGTTACGCCCGGTATTTCCTGCGCACCTGATGGCCGGCGCGCTGCTCGACCCTATAATGACTGCCATGAGCGGTCATGAAACAACATCGGTGGTAACGCGTGGTCTGCGTTTCGCGCGGGTTTTTGCGCATTTGCTGCAGGGGCTGCTGATTGTCGCGCTGCTGTTTCCGTTTTTTTCAAGGGCGCGTTGCCGGCTGGAAATCCGCAAATGGTCGGCTGCGCTGATGCATGTTCTCGGTGTTAAGGTGCATGTGCACGATGCGCCGGTGCGGGCGCGACCGCTGATGCTGGTGTCCAACCACGTTTCCTGGCTGGACATTTTTGCGTTGAACTCGGCCATTCCGATGCGCTTTGTCGCCAAATCCGAAATTCGCCGTTGGCCGTTCATCGGCTGGCTGAGCGCAAAAACCGGCACGCTGTTCATCGAGCGCGGACGGCGAAGCGACACCGCGCGCGTCAACCGGCTGATTGCGGAAGCCATGCTGGAAGGGGATGTTGTCGCGGTGTTCCCCGAAGGTACCACCAGCGACGGCGCACAGATTCTGCGTTTTCACAGTTCCCTGCTGCAGCCAGCGCTGATCGCTGGCGCCGTAGTGCAACCGGTGGCTCTGCGCTTCACCCGCGGCGACGGATCGTTGTGTACCGAAGCTGCTTTTGACGGCGACAAGACACTATGGCAATCCCTGCTGCAGATTCTCGCCCAGCGTAGAATCGGTGCGCAGTTGCATTTCCTGCCGCTGCTGTCGGGTGATGTGCCGCATCGCCGTGCCCTGGCGGATGCCGCGCACGCTGCGATTGCTAGTCGCCTGAGCCGTTGAGGCCGGTGCACTCGCACTGAAAAACCTGCCGGTCTTCCAGCCGGACCGCCGTGAGCTGGCGTCCCCAGACGCATCCGGAGTCGATCCCCAGCAGATCGGGACGCAGCAGCAGACCGAGCGCGGCCCAATGGCCGAAAATCAGCGGCGTGTCTCTGCTTGCCCGATTTGGCACATCAAACCACGGGATGTAGCCGGGTGGCATGCCGTGCAGACCAGTCTTGTGCGAAAAATCCATCGTGCCGTCGGGCGTGCACAGCCGCAGCCGGGTCATTGCATTAACCACGACGCGCAGCCGGTCATAACCGGTCAGACGGTCATGCCAGCGCAGCGGTTCGTTGCCGTACATATGCTGCAGGAAGTCGCCGTAGTCGGGGCCTTGCAGCACCGCTTCCACTTCAGCGGCCAGCGACAGCGCCTGTGCAATGGTCCACTGCGGCAGCAGTCCCGCATGAACCATGGCGTATCCGCCGCCGGCATACATCAGCTTCTGGCGGCGCAGCCAGTCCAGCAATTCATCACAGTCGGGCGCGGACAGCAGTTCGTCCAGCGTGTCGCCGCGGTGGGGCTTGCGCACCCCTGCGGCCACCACCAGCAGATGCAGGTCATGGTTGCCCAGGATGACAGCGGCACGGTCGCCGAGGCTGCGTAGATAACGCAGTACTGCTGGCGTCTGCGGCCCGCGGTTGACGATATCGCCGGTGACCCACAGCGTGTCACGCGAAGGTTCGAACGCAACGTTGTCCAGCAGTCGCCGCAGCTCGTTGTAACAACCCTGAATGTCGCCGATGGCGTAAGTGGTCATGAGTCCGCCAGATCAAATAAAAAAGGCGCAGCAGCGCTGCGCCTTGAAGTCATGCACCTGCTGACCGTGCGCGATTACTTGGCCAGCCCGATGAGGTAGTCGACCGCAGCCTTGAGGTCGGCATCTGACGCCGAGGCATTGCCACCTTTCGGCGGCATTGCACCCTTGCCCTTGATCACGGATGCATACAGCGCATCCTTGCCGGTTTTCAGGCGGGGCGCCCAGGCGGCTTTGTCACCGGTTTTAGGCGCACCGGCAACACCCGCAGCATGACAGGCGGCGCAGCTGGCTTCATAAATGCTTTTGCCTTTACCGGAATCGTTGCCGGCCGGCGCTGCGGCAACGGCAGCCGGTGCAGCTGCAGCTGCGGGCGCAGCGGCAGGGGCTGCCGCCGGCGCAGCCGGTTCTTTCCAGTTCGCGCCGCCCTGATTGGCCATGTAAACAATGGCGCGGGCGATTTCGACATCGGCAAGATCCGGATTGCCGCCACGGGCCGGCATCTGGCGCACACCTTTGATGGCGCTGGCCGTCAGCGCTTCGAGGCTGCGTGAAGTCAGCTTGCCCCAAGCCGCTTTGTCGCCGATTTTCGGCGCGTTCATCGCGCCAGTTGCGTGACAGGCCGCGCAAGCGGTTTCAGCCACCGTTTTGCCGTCGCGCAGCTGTTGAGCACTGCCGCTGGCAGAGATCATGACTTCACCCGCAGGCTTCAGTCGTTTGGCCACCGCTTCTTCCTGAGCAGCGGGCGAAGCAGTGGATTTTTTGCCACCGGCGGCGAACTGGGCCAGCACGATGATGACGACAACGGGCACGATAAATGCCAGTGCGACAACGATCGCCAGCTGCTTGGGCGTTTTGATCGGTGAGGAATGTTCCGTCTGGTGGTGTTCGCTCATTGCGAGATCCCGGAGCTTCTGGAAAGCGCGAATTATATCGGCAATGCCATGCACGGTAAAACGGCGTCACCGGGGTGGCATGGTAGAATCAGCCCCGCAACGCGCCCGTAGCTCAGCTGGATAGAGTACTGCCCTCCGAAGGCAGGGGTCGGACGTTCGAATCGTCTCGGGCGCGCCATTTTCGTTCACGCAAGCAGCCCGGTTCCCATGCCCCCACCCGTAGCCTGCGATGTACTGATCGTCGGTGGCGGCCACAACGGCCTGACCTGCGCCTGTTATCTCGCCGCCGCCGGACTCAAGGTCCGCGTTATCGAGCGCCGGTCCGTGGTCGGCGGCGCCGCCGTTACCGAAGAGTTCCACCCCGGATTTCGTAATTCCACCGCCAGCTATACGGTCAGCCTGCTCAATCCGCAGGTCATTCGCGACCTGCGGCTGGCCGAACACGGCCTGCGCATCCTGGAACGGCCGATCTCCAACTTTTTGCCGCTGTCGGACACCGATTACCTGAAAGTGGGCGGGTCGCTGGCCGCGACTCAGGCGGAGGTCGCGCGTTTTTCACCGGCCGATGCCGCGCGGCTCCCGGCGTATTACGCCATGTTGGAACGGGTGGCTGGTGTGCTGCGCGAGTTGTCGCTGGAAACGCCGCCCAATGTCGGCGGCGGCATCGGCGACTTCCTGTCGGCAATCAGGACGGCGAGACGGTTCAAAAAACTCGACATGGCGGCCCGGCGCGACGTGCTGGACCTGTTCACCAAAAGCGCCGGTGATCTGCTGGATTTCTGGTTTGAGTCGGCGCCGATCAAGGCCGCGCTGGGCTTCGACGCCATCGTCGGCAACTTTGCCAGTCCTTACGCGCCCGGCACCGCTTATGTCCTGCTGCATCATGTGTTCGGTGAAGTGAACGGCAAGCGCGGCGTCTGGGGACATGCCGTTGGCGGCATGGGCGCCATCACACAGGCAATGGCTGCCGAGGCACGTGCCCGCGGCGTGCACATCGACACCGGCGCCGAAGTCGTCAATGTCTGCGTTGATTCCCGCGGCGCCCAGGGTGTGCAACTGAAAGACGGACGTGTCATCGAGGCGCGCTGTGTGGCCGCTAACGTCAATCCCAAGCTGCTGTATCTACAGCTGATTGATGCTCCGGCTCTGGATGCCGATTTCCGCCGGCGCATACAGGCCTGGAAATGCGGGTCGGCGACCTTCCGTATGAATGTTGCACTCAATGAACTGCCGGATTTCAACTGTCTGCCGGGCAGCGACGTTGCGCTGCATCACCAGTCCGGCATCATCATGGCGCCGTCGCTGGCTTATATGGAGCAGGCTTATTTTGATGCGCGTACTTACGGATGCTCGCGTGCGCCGGTTGTGGAACTGCTGATTCCCTCGACGGTCGATGACAGCCTCGCGCCCGCCGGCAAGCATGTCGCCAGCCTGTTCTGCCAGCACTTCAGTCCCGATCTGCCCAACGGTTTGTCCTGGGATGAAATCCGCGAGCAGGCCGCCGATCATGTGATCGATACCGTGACGCGCTATGCGCCGAATTTCAAGGATGCGGTGATCGCCAGAAAAATACTCTCACCGCTGGATCTTGAGCGCGAATTCGGGCTGACCGGTGGAGACATTTTCCACGGCGCGTTGACGCTCGACCAGTTGTGGAGCGCACGGCCTGTGTTGGGCCACGGTGACTACCGCTCGCCGGTGAACCGTCTTTATCTTTGCGGTTCCGGCACGCACCCCGGCGGCGGCGTTACCGGATTGCCCGGGCGCAATGCGGCGCGCGAAATCATCCGTGATTTCAAAAGCGGTCGCATGAAGGAGAAGCGCGCATGAAACGCTGGCTGATTGCAGCTTTCATGGCTGTGATGCTGCTGGGCGGCTGTGGCGGCAGCACGCCGAAAGTGGCGAAGCTGGCGGCGGCGGATGTGGTGCTCGCCTTCGGCGACAGCCTGACTTATGGTACAGGCGCCAAAGCCGAGGAGAGTTATCCGGCGGTGCTGTCGCGATTGCTGGGTCGTAGCGTGGTTCGTGCCGGTGTTCCCGGCGAACAGACGGCGGGCGGACTGCAGCGTCTGCCGGGCGCGCTCGATGAGCACCAGCCGCGTCTGGTGATTGTCTGCCTTGGCGGCAATGACATGCTGCGCAAAGGATCGCGCGAGGCCACCGAAGCTAATCTTCGGGCGATGCTCAAGGAAATCCGCGGCCGTGGTCTGGATGCGGTCCTGGTCGGGGTGCCGGCGCCGGGACTGATCACCAGTACGCCGGATTTTTATGAAAAACTCGCGAGGGAATTCGGCATTCCCTACGAAGGCAAAGTTGTCACCAGCGTGCTCTACAAGCCGGAATTGAAATCCGATCCCATCCATCCCAATGCCGACGGTTACCGGCGCATGGCTGAAGCCATTGCCAAGTTACTTCGGGATGCGGGGGCGGTGTAAGGCATGAGTATGCGCAAACATTCGGCGGCGAGGCTGACCTTCACCATGTGCCTTGCCGAGGCGCTGTCGATGACCGGCTTTGCCGCCTATACGACGCTGCTGCCGCAACTGCAGCGCGCCTGGGGTTTGTCCAATTCCGAGGCCGGCGCGATCAGCGGATTCCTGTTCGCGGGATACATGGTGTCGGTGCCGGTGCTGGCCAGTCTGACGGATCGCATGGATTCGCGCCGCATCTATCTGATGGCCTGTATTGTCGGCAGCATCGGCGCCGCGATCTTTGCCGCACTGGGCCAGGGATTCTGGAGCGCGGCCCTGGCCCAGTTTCTGATCGGCGCGGCACTCGGCGGCACTTACATGCCGGGACTCAAGGCGCTGACCGATCATCTGGAAGGCGCTGCGCAGTCGCGGGCAACGGCGTTTTATACCGCCAGTTTCGGCGTGGGTTCGACGGTTTCCATTCTGGTGGCCGGTAAACTCGGTGCCACGCTGGGCTGGCAGTGGGCGTTCTGGTTCGGCGCGGTCGGGCCGCTGCTGGCCGGACTCGTGGTGACGCTGGCGGTGCCGATGGGTCGCGTGCGGGCGGCAGAGCACCACACCACGGCCTTGCTGGATTTCCGTCCGGTTTTGCGCAATCGCAAGACTTTGCCTTATGTCATTGGCTACGCTGTTCACAATTATGAATTGTTCGGACAACGCTCATGGATGGTGGCCTTTCTGGTGTTCTGCGCGAGCTTGCAGCCGTCGGATGCGCCGATGGCGCTGAGCGCGGCGACGCTGGCGGCGATGATCAACGTATTGGGGCCGGTATTCAGCGTCACCGGCAACGAGATGGCGCTGCGTTTCGGCCGCCAACGCATTATTTTCCTGTTCATGACGCTGTCCGGGCTGATCGCCTGCCTGATCGGGTATACAGCGGATTGGCCTTGGTATGTCGTGGTGCTGCTGATGATGGTGCATTACGGTGCGATGCTGGGCGACTCAGGCGCCCTGACTTCGGGGGCCGTGGCCAGTACGCCGCCGGAAATGCGCGGGTCGATGATGGCGGTGTATTCCTTTCTCGGATTCAGCACCGCATTCATAGCGCCGCTGGTGTTCGGTATGACGCTGGATTTCGCCGGCGGCAACCAGAGTGTCACCGCCTGGGGACTGGCGTTTGCCAGCATCGGCATTTTCGGCGTGATGGCGCCCCTGGCGCGCTGGATCTACGCCGGCAGGGGGCATCATCATGGTTGAGATGACGCCATGCTAGCCGCACAAAGCCTGCAATGCGTCCGTGGCGGACGGCATTTGTTCGAGAACCTCTCGTTTGCAGTGCCCGGTGGTACTTTGCTGCGGATTACCGGCGCCAACGGCGCCGGAAAGACCAGCCTGCTACGCATTCTCTGCGGCTTGTTGCTGCCCAGCGGCGGGGAAGTGTTGTGGCGCGATGCACCGATCCGGCAGCAGCGTGAAGACTACTGGCGTGAACTGCGGTACATCGGCCATTTGGCCGGCGTCAAAGATGAATTTACCGCCGAAGAAAACCTGGTGTTTGCCGCGGCACTCTCGGGCATCGACATCAAATCTGCTGCGGCCCATGCCGCACTGGATCAACTGGGCATGGGCAAATTTGCCCATCTGCCGGTGCGTATGCTGTCCCAGGGCCAACGCCGGCGCGTCGCACTGGCCCGGCTGGCACTGCCGGACAGCAATGCCGCGCTATGGGTGCTCGACGAACCGCTTGCCGCTCTGGATACCGATGCGACGGATTGCGTGCTGTCGCTGATTGACGCGCGCCTCGCGGCCGGCGCCGTGGTGGTGATGACCAGCCATCAGCCGTTTTCCGTCGCGGCCGCGCTGCATTCGATCAGCATACCGGTATAAACATGAGCATCTGGGCAAGCATCGTTCAAAGGGATCTGCGCATTGCCTGGCGCCGGCGTTCCGATGCGCTGTCGTCACTGTTCTTTTTCGTGATTGTCGTCAGCCTGTTTCCGCTGGGCGTCGCGCCGGAACCCTCGACGCTGCGGCTTATGGCCAGCGGCGTGTTGTGGGTGGCGGCATTGCTGGCGACGCTGCTGTCTCTGGGGCGTCTGTTTGCCGCTGATCATCTGGACGGTACGCTGGAGCAGATGCTGCTCGCGGCAGAGCCTTTATGGCTGGTTGTCACCAGCAAGGTTTTCGCACACTGGCTGACCAGCGGTCTGCCACTGGTACTGCTGTCGCCGCTGATGGGCTTGCAGTTCGGTCTCGAGGGTGATGAGATTGCCGTGCTGAGCGGGGCTCTGCTGCTGGGTACGCCGGTACTTAGCCTGATCGGTTCGATCGGCGCCGCACTGACGGTCGGTCTGCGCGCCGGCAGCGTGCTGTTGGCCTTGCTGGTGCTGCCGCTGTACATCCCCGTGCTGGTGTTTGGTGCAGCGGCGAGCGGCGCTTTTGCTTCTGGGCTTACGGTGACCCCGCATTTTTCGATCCTCGGCGCTTTATTGCTGGCCAGTATGGCGCTGGCGCCCCTGGCCACGGCGCTGGCTTTACGCATTTCGCTGGAGTAAGCGATTTCTTGAGTTAAACTTGATTTAAATCATGGAGATAGAATCTGCCCCTGTTCTATCGTGCCGCATCCGAAACCGTACATCGCAATGGCTTATGATGCCGGGGCCGTGACACCTGTCAGAAACTGAAATTCGCGACACTTATTCAAAAACCCGGTAACCGTCTTGGCTGCGATCAACTGGTTCAAGTTTTCTTCACCCCACAGCTTTTATCCGCTGGCCGGGCGCATGATGCCGTGGTTTCTGGCGGCATCGCTGTTGCTCTCGATCGTCGGTCTGTATGTGGCCTTTTTTGTGGCACCGACCGACTTTCAGCAGGGTGAGTCCTACCGCATCATTTTCATTCATGTGCCCGCAGCCTGGATGTCGATGTTCATCTATCTGGTGATGGCGGGGTGGGCCGGTGCCGGTCTGGTATTCAACACGCGACTGTCGGGGATGATGGCCAGGGCGCTGGCACCGACCGGAGCGATGTTCACTTTTCTCGCGCTGTGGACCGGCGCCTTGTGGGGTAAGCCGACATGGGGCACGTGGTGGGTCTGGGATGCGCGCCTGACTTCGGAATTGATCCTGCTTTTTCTGTATATCGGATTTCTGTCGCTGACCGCTGCCATCGAGGACGAGCGCCGTGCGGATCGCGCCGGCGCCGTGCTGGCGCTGGTCGGTGTGGTGAATATTCCGATCATCTATTTTTCGGTGGTGTGGTGGAACACGCTGCACCAGGGCGCGTCGGTCAGTCTGAAAAGCGCGCCGAAGATGGCGACGACGATGCTCATCGGCATGCTGCTGATGGCGCTGGCGTTCTGGATGTACAGCATCGCCGCGGCGCTGTTGAGGGTGCGCTCCATTATTCGCGAGCGTGAACCGCGCGCGGCAGCGGAGGTCTGAGCATCATGCAATGGGGCAGTTGGGCTGAATTCTGGGCGATGGGCGGTTACGGTCTCTATGTGTGGGGCTCGTTCGCTGTGACCCTGCTGTGCATGGCCGGTGAAATGGTGTCGCTGATCAGCACCGAACGGGCTGCGCGAAAGCACGATGGAGAAAAGGCATGAAGCCCCGCCACAAACGGTTTATCGCGATTGCGGCAGCACTGCTCGCGCTGGGCGGCGCCGTGGCGCTGGTGTTGAACGCTTTCCAAAGCAATCTGGTGTTCTTTTTCAGTCCTTCGCAGATTGCCAGCAAGGAGGCTCCGGTCGGCCGCAGTTTCCGTCTGGGCGGGCTGGTGCAGAACGGTAGTGTGGCCCGTGAAAAGGATGGCGTAACCGTTCGTTTTGCCGTGACCGATACCGCACATACGATACAGGTGGTCTACCGCGGCATCCTGCCGGACCTGTTCAGTGAAGGCAAAGGGGTTGTCGCGCAGGGAAAACTGGAGCCGGATGGCGTGTTCCGCGCCGAACAGGTGCTGGCCAAGCACGATGAAAACTACATGCCGCCCGAGGCGGCTGCTGCGCTCGAAAAAGCCCATGGAGGCAAGAAGCAATGATCCCGGAGCTCGGTCACTTTGCATTGATCATCGCGTTCTGCATGGCTTTGGCCGGCGGTCCGCTCGCGCTGCTCGGCGCGGCCGTAGGCAAACAAACCTGGATCGGTTTCGCGCGACCGGCTGCAAGGGGGCAGTGTCTGTTCGTAATGATTGCTTTTGCCGCGCTGACCTACGCCTTTGTCACCAACGACTTCTCGGTTGCCTATGTTGCCAATCATTCCAATACTTCATTGCCGCTGCAGTACCGGGTGGCGGCAGTGTGGGGCGGACACGAAGGCTCCCTGCTGCTGTGGTTACTGATGCTGTCGCTGTGGATGGTGGCGGTCAGTTTTTTCAGTGATCACCTGCCGGACACAATGAGCGCCCGCGTGCTCGGCGTGATGTCGCTGGTCAGCATCGGCTTCCTGGCATTTACGCTTTTTGCGTCCAATCCCTTCGAGCGGTTGTTCCCCGGCCCTGCCGAAGGACGCGACCTCAATCCCCTTCTGCAGGATCCGGGCATGGTGCTGCATCCGCCGATGCTGTATATGGGTTACGTTGGATTCTCCGTCGCATTCGCGTTTGCGATGGCAGCGCTGCTCAGCGGCAGGCTCGACGCGGCTTGGGCGCGTTGGTCGCGGCCGTGGACAACTGTGGCCTGGATGTTCCTGACCATCGGCATCGGTCTGGGCAGCTGGTGGGCTTACTATGAACTGGGCTGGGGCGGATGGTGGTTCTGGGACCCCGTGGAAAATGCGTCCTTTATGCCCTGGCTGGTCGGCACCGCGCTGATGCATTCGCTGGTTGTTACCGAAAAACGCGGCAGCTTCCGTATCTGGACCGTTCTGCTGGCGATCTGCGCTTTCTCGATGTCGCTGCTGGGCACATTCCTTGTGCGTTCCGGCGTACTGACTTCGGTTCATGCGTTCGCGACCGACCCCAAGCGCGGTATTTTCATCCTCGCTTTTCTGGTGCTGGTTGTTGGCGTATCGCTGGTGCTGTTCGCCTGGCGTGCGCCGACCGTTCGCGGCGGCGGCAGCTTCGATACGGTTTCACGGGAGTCACTGCTGCTGACTAATAACGTGCTGCTGATGGCGGCCGCCGGTTCAGTCATGCTGGGCACCCTGTATCCGTTGTTCCTTGACGCGCTGGGTCTCGGCAAACTGTCGGTCGGGCCGCCTTATTTTGAGGCGGTGTTCGTGCCGCTGATGACACCGGCGCTGTTCCTGATGGGTATTGCGCCGCTGGCGCGCTGGAAGCAGGCCGCCTTGCCCGAACTGATCAAGCGCGTGCGTTGGGCCTTCGGCATCAGCCTGGCGACGGCATTACTGCTGCCGTTTACGCTGGGCAGCTGGAAGCCGATGGTGGCCTTCGGTCTGTTGCTGGCAGTGTGGATCGTGGTCACCGCAGTGATCAATCTGCATGCACGACTGCACTCGGCCGTTGCCGGTTCGTGGCTGGCAAGGCTGCGCGTACAACCTGCCGGTTACTACGGCATGCTGCTGGCGCATTGTGGCGTTGCGGTATTTATCGTCGGCGTCACCCTGGTCAAGGGTTATGAATCCGAGCTGGATGTGCGCATGGGAATCGGCGAGAGCGTTGCGGCTGCCGGTTACGACATCCGTTTCGATGGTGTGAAGGATGTGCAGGGTCCGAATTACATCGCAGCCCGGGGCACGCTGACCGTAATCCGCAACGGCAAAACCCTGCTGACCCTTCACCCTGAGAGACGCATTTATCTTGCGCAGCGCATGCCGATGACCGAGGCGGCGATAGACCCTGGATTCACAAGGGATCTTTATGTTGCACTCGGTGAATCTGTTGGTGAAAACGCCTGGACCGTGCGTGTTTATGTCAAACCCTTTGTTGACTGGATCTGGGGCGGCTGTCTGTTGATGGCCCTCGGCGGACTGCTGGCCGTTGTCGACCGCCGATATCGCGTCGGCGCAATGGCGGCGAATGCGGCGCCGGCAGCGGTCGCGGCTTAAGGGAAAAATCGTGGCACGTTATCTGGTTCCGTTGGGTATTTTTCTGGTGCTGGTGGTGTTTCTCGGCGTCGGGCTTGGCCTGAATCCGCGTCAGGTGCCATCGCCTTTGATTGACCGTCCCGCGCCGACGTTTGACCTGCCGCAGTTGCATGCGACGGACAAACGCATCAGTCCCGAAGCGCTGCGCGGTCAGGTCTGGTTGCTCAATGTCTGGGCTTCGTGGTGCGTGTCCTGCCGTCAGGAGCATCCCGTGCTGGTTGATCTGGCCAAAAGCGGTGTGGTGCCGATTTACGGTCTCAACTACAAGGATCAGCGTGAAGAAGCGCTGCGCTGGCTGGAGCAGTGGGGCGACCCTTACAAGCTGTCGATCATGGATCCGAAGGGCATGACCGGTATTGATTACGGTGTTTACGGTGTGCCCGAAACCTATGTCATCGACAAGACAGGCGTCATCCGCTACAAGCAGATCGGACCGCTGACGCCGGAAATCCTCCGCGACACCATCCTGCCGCTGGTGAAAAAACTCAATGCATAAAATTCTGCTGATGCTCTTGTGTCTTGCCGGCTGGTACGCGGGCCCTGCGACTGCGGCTGAGGCCAAAACCGTCAGCGAGGATCCTGCGCTGGAGCAGCGGGTGATGCAGATTTCCAATGAGCTGCGCTGCCTGGTATGCCAGAACCAGACCATCGCCGATTCGCATGCTGAACTGGCGATTGACCTGCGCAACCAGGTGCGAGAACAGCTCAAGCAGGGAAAGTCAGAGCAGGAAATTCTCGACTACATGGTCCAGCGTTACGGCGATTTCGTGCGTTACCGGCCGCCGGTGAAATTGCAGACCCTGGTGTTGTGGGTTGGCCCCTTCCTGCTGCTCGCGGGCGGGCTCTATGCGCTGCTCGGATTTCTGCGGCGCCGGCGCCAGTCACCTGAATTCAATACTGTTTCCCAGGCTCGTCTGGATGAGGCTTCACGCATCCTGAGCGGAAAAGAGAACCGGTAATGATGATGTTTGCTGTGGCGGCTGCACTGCTGCTTGCGTTGGCGATGCTGTTTGTGGTGCCGCCGCTGTTGCGTCGTCGTGCGGATTCCAGGTCTTCGGCGGGGCCTGATCTTGCGATTTTCCGCGATCAGCTTGCCGATCTGGAACGCGACCTTCAGTCCGGCACGCTGGCCGCTGACCGTTATGCGCAGGCGCGCAGCGAGCTGGAGCGCCGTCTGGCGGAAGAGCTGGAAGCCACCACCGAAGAAACCGTAGCAGGCGGTGAAAGCCGCGTCATCAGCGGTATCGTCATCGCCGCAGTGCCGCTGCTTGCGGTCGCGCTCTATCTGCTCATTGGCACACCACAGGTACTGGATCCGCAAGTGATGGCGGCTGAAGATGCCGCGCATTCAGTGACGGCGGAGCAGATCGAGCAGATGGTGAGCAAACTGGCGCAACGGCTGGAAAAGGAGCCCGATGATGCTGCCGGATGGAGCATGCTCGGCCGCTCCTATGCCGCGCTGGAACGATTCAAGGAAGCTGCCGATGCATTCGGCCGCGCCGCCAAACTGGTGCCCGGTGATGCGCAACTGCTGGCGGATTACGCGGATGCGCTGGGTATGGCACAGGGACGCAGCCTCAAAGGCGAACCGAGTCGCATCATTGCCCGGGCGCTGGCTGTTGATCCCGATCATTTCAAGTCGCTGGCTCTGGCCGGTACCGCAGCGTTTGAAATTCATGACTATGCAGCGGCCATCCGTCACTGGGAGCGGCTGACGCAAAAGATTCCGCCGGACAGCGAATTTGCACAGGCGATCGCATCGAGTCTTGCCGAAGCGCGACAGCTCGCCGGTAACAGCGCGCCGGCAGCCAAGGTCAAGCCGTCCGTGGCAGCGGTGGAGCCGGTGATTCGTGGCACGGTGCGATTAAGCCCGCAGCACGCGGCGAAGGTGTCGCCGGATGACACCGTGTTCGTGTTTGCACGAGCCATCAACGGCCCGCGTATTCCGCTGGCCGTCCGGCGCTTCCGCGCCGCGCAGTTGCCGGCGACCTTCGTGCTGGATCAATCTGCGGCGATGTCGCCCGAGATGACGCTCGCACAGTACAGTGAAGTCACCGTTGGCGCGCGGATTTCCAAATCAGGAAGCCCCGGTTCGAAAAGCGGTGACCTGGAAGGTTTCCGTCAGCCGGTCAAGGTCGGCGGATCGGCCAGCATCGAAATCGTCATCGACACCCTCGTTCCCTGAGCGAAACCGCACCAAAGATCAGCGTTTGCCGGTGTAGAAATCCGGCCAGCGCTCGAAGACTGCGGGCGCATCATCCTTGTAGATGTGACAGGAATTGATCTGGTAGGGCTTCTTGCTGACCGGTTTTCCGGCATTGCGCGCTTCACGCGCGCGCCCGGTAGCCTGGAAGGCGGTGGTGCCCAGCGGTCCCAGCAGTTCGACCAGATGCGTGCAGCCGAGCACTCCGCCGACACGCTCTGCAATTGCTTTGCGCCAGCCCGGTCCGATGGTCAGGCCGACCAGTTTTTTGAAATTGACCGTGATGCTGCCGCAGTGTTCATAGGGGCTGCTATCGGTGTGCGCCTCGACTTCATGAATTTTCAGATCGAGATCGATGGTCAGGCGCAGCCACATGTTGTGCACCGGATCACCCGGCTGGCGTTCGCGTCCGCCGTCGCGGCGTGAATGCACATAGGTTTTGGTGTCGACGAGATGACCCTCGATGTCCCACAGACCGTCATCGCGCTCATAACCTTTGCATTCGACGGCACGGGTATGTTTCAGCGTGCGGGGGGCGGGGGCGGGCAACGGCATGACACGGACTCCGGTTTCAGGGGTTTGTTGATGCTGCGGCGCGGCGGATTTCCAGTGCGGCGAACACTTCGCGCTTGCGGGCCGGACTGTAGGTGGCCCAGTAGGTGATTTCGTCGAGCGTGCGGTGGCAGCCGATACACAGACCCTGCGCGTAATCCATAAGGCAGATGTGCACGCAGGGAGAGTCTTCCCGCTGGCTGGAAAGTTCGGTGTTCACGCTGCTTTGGCGCGGATGGCGCGGGCGACACGCGACAGCGTGGGCCGGCCGAGGAAATCGCAGATGTAATCGCCGGCGGCAATCAGCTTGTTCATGTCGATGCCGGTTTCGATGCCCAGTCCGTCCAGCAGATACAGCACGTCTTCGGTGGCGACATTGCCGGTGGCGCCTTTGGCATAAGGGCAGCCGCCCAGTCCTGACACCGAGCAATCGAAAGTGGCTACGCCGCACTCAAGCGCCGCGTACATATTGGTCAGTGCCTGACTGTAGGTGTCGTGAAAGTGGCCGGCCAGCCGTTCCACCGGAATATGTTTTGCGACGGACTCAATGACCCGGCGGGTTTTGCCGGCGGTGCCGGTGCCGATGGTGTCGCAGATGGTGATTTCATAACAGCCCATCGCGTCCAGGGCCTTTGCAACATGCACCACGACGGCCGGATCGACCTCACCTTCATACGGGCAGCCCAGGCAAACCGAAATATCGCCACGCACCCGCAAGCCGCGGGCGATGGCGGCCTGTGCTACGGCTTCAAAGCGCGCAAGGCCTTCGTCGATGCTGCAATTGGTATTGCGTTGTGAAAATTTTTCGCTGGCGGCACCGAACACTACGACTTCTTCAGCGCCTGCAGCGATGGCGCCTTCCAGGCCCTTCATATTGGGCACCAGCACCGGATAGTTGACGCCGGGCTTGCGGCGGATTCCTGCCATCACTTCGGCGTTATCCGCCATTTGCGGCACCCATTTCGGCGATACGAAGGCAGTCGCTTCGATCATCTTGAGACCGGCGTCCTGCAGACGGTGAATCAGTTCGATCTTCACGGCGGCAGGTACCGGCGTGGATTCGTTCTGCAGCCCGTCACGCGGGCCGACTTCAAGAATGCGTACGGTTTTCGGCAATGCCATAAGAATATCTCCGATCAGCCGGATACTTGCCCGGGTTCAGCCCTTTTTGCGTTTGCCGGCGGCCTTTTTTACGGCCTTGGGCGCTTCCGTCCACGACGGTTTGCGTTTTTCCAGGAACGCGCTCAGGCCTTCCTGTGCTTCGGGCGTGGCCCGCAGATCGGCGATTATCTTCGAGGTTTCGGCGACGATGCCGGGGCCGATTGGGCTGTGGGCGCTTTGCGGAATCAACTGCTTGATGGTTTGTACGGCACGCGGTCCGCTCGTATACAGCTGGCCGAGCATTTCGCCGACCCGCGTCGCCAGGCCCGGCTCTTCAACGATGTCGTGAACGAGGCCGGTGCGCCAGGCTTCCGCAGCATCGAATTCTTCACCCGAGAGCATGTAGCGCCGCGCCTGGCGTTCACCCATTGCGCTGATGACATAGGGGCTGATCATCGCCGGAATGATGCCGATTTTGACTTCGGAAAGGCGGAAGGTCGCCGTGCGCGTGGCAATGGCGATGTCACAGGCGGCGATGATGCCGCAGCCGCCGCCGCGCACGGCGCCGTGAACCGCGGCGACCGTGGGTTTGTTCAGTGTATACAAGGCGTGAAACATGCGCGCCGACTCGGTGGCATTGCGGTAGTTTTGCGTCTTGCTGAATGTTGCACTTTTGCGCATGTGCGCGATGTCGGCGCCGGCACAGAAGCTTTTGCCTGCACCGGCAATCACTACCGCGCGGATCGAATCATCCTGGGCTATCGCTTCCAGTACATCCGTCAGCGCAGCCACCATTTCCGGATCGAAGGCGTTATGCACTTCCGGGCGATTGAGGGTGACAGTGACGTTGCCGTAGTCATCGACCCGGGTCAGCACACGTGTGCCGGCTTTGGATTTGCTCATGATCTGTCCTCAATCGTAATCTGGGGTGGCCGGGCGGTCTGCTTGGGGCGCAGCACGCCGCTGTGTAAGCCGCGGCTATGCCGGTTACGGTTGATTATACGCATCGGCGTCATCACGGGCGCCGCGGTTTCCAAGGTGTGGATGGGGGCAGGCAGGAGCCCGTCGTGATCAAGTCACGGGTGATGAAGTGTGCGAGACCTTGCGCGTGATCGTTGCCGGTTTTCCAGTATCAGTTTGGCTACCAAGGCCCCTGAGCCAACCAGCGCTCGATCTGCGGCAGACGGTCCGAGCCCCAGAACGGTTCGCCGTCGATGACGAAATAGGGCGAGCCGAAAACGCCGCGTTCGACTGCGGCATCGACTTCGCTTTTCAGCCGCTCTTTGACCGCCGGATCGTTGAGGGCCTGCGCGACAGTTTCCTTGTCATGCCCCAGCTTGGCCGCGACATTGACAGTGATTTCCGGATTGGAGATGTCGCGGTCTTCGACGAAATAGGCGCGATACAGCGCCAGCGCCAACACTTTGGCGGAGGCCGGATCGCGGTCATGCAGCCAGTAGAAGGCGCGGCAGGGCGCCGGCGTGGCAACCGGAAATTTCGACGGCATCCTGAACGGCAGATCGAACCAGCGCGCCGAGCGTTTGAGATCGTGCGTGGCGTAACTGCCTTTGAGGGGGATGGTGGTCAGCGGTTGCTGGCCGGTGATCTTGAATACCGCGCCCAACAGGATCGGCCGCCAGATGGTGGTTCGACCATGTTTCGCCGCCAGCGCCTCGATCTGGGCGGCGGCGAAATAACCGTAAGGCGAGGAAAAGTCGAAATAGAAATCCAGGGGGCGGGTCATGTAATCCTCCTGATCGATACGATGGGTATTCTTGCCGTAAACGTAATATTACTGTATCTATTTGTTTTTATTGAGTTATTTTATAACGTTGACGTAAACGTAAATATTGCTGCGGCGCTATGTTCGGGGTGTTTTCGTGGCATCGCCATCGTTCAGCAGGCGTTGGCATTGTGTCGAGAAAAAGTTGATTTCATTGAGCATGACTTCGACGTCTTCGCGCTGCTGCTCGAGTTGCGCGCGACGGCGCTCCAGTTTGACGGCAAATTCTTCGAGCTGCCGGCGTTCGTCGTTGGCGAGGTCATACAGCTGGAACAGCTCGCGCAGTTCGCTGAGGGAAAACCCCAGGCGTTTGCCGCGCAGGGCCAGTTTGAGGCGGACGCGGTCGCGGTGGCTGTAAATACGGTTGATACCCTCGCGCATCGGGGTGACCAGCCCCTGATCCTCGTAATGACGCAGGGTCCGGGTGGTGACGCCGAATTCCCGGGCAAGCTCGCTGATGTTGTAGGTTTTGCTCATTGTGCCGTGCAGCAGGCGCGGGTAAGATGATCTTTGGATATGTATAACATTGCTCTTACGTAAACGTCAAACAAATCTTTACCTGAACAAGCTCTCTTAAACAGGACCTTATCGCGCAGCGGCGTATCGACTGCGCGATTTAAGAATTGAAAGCCCGACATGACCTCAAAACAGAAACCCCAGCCCGAAGCCCGGGCACTGGATCCCGCCGCGATGGCGAAGCTGTATGCCGATATCGCTGAAAAAAGCGGTGCCCTGATCAGCAAATTCATGACCCGCGCAGCGGGCCAAGGCATGCCGGAAATTAAGGACGAGCTGGGCATTGCCAAGGCCTTTTTTGATGCCTGGGGTCGGGTGTTCGCCGACCCAATGCGTATGGCCGAACTGCAGATGAAGCTGTGGCAGGACTATACGTCGTTGTGGCAGAACTCGATGCTGAAAATGATGGGGCAGCAAGCCGCACCGGTCGCCGAGCCGGGCAAGACCGACCGGCGTTTCCGTCACGATGACTGGGAAAACAATTTTCTCTATGACTGCGTCAAACAGTCCTACCTGATCGCTGCGCGACACCTGCATCACTCGCTGGCCAGCGTTGACGGACTGGACGACAAGACCGCCAAAAAAGTGGATTTTTATACCCGTCAGTACATCGACGCGTTGTCGCCGTCGAATTTCCTGATCACCAATCCGGAGGCGATGCGCGAAACCGTCAATTCCGGAGGCCAGAACCTGGTCAAGGGACTGAACAATCTGCTTGAGGATCTTTCGCGGGGAAATGGCGAACAGCTCAAGGTGCGCATGACCGACAGCGAGGCCTTCAGTCTCGGCGGCAATCTGGCCACGACCAAAGGCAAGGTGGTGTTCCAGAACGACATCATGCAGCTGATCCAGTACGAACCGCTGACCGACAAGGTCCATGCGACGCCGTTGCTGATCATCCCGCCGTGGATCAACAAGTTCTACATTCTCGACATGCGCGAAAACAATTCCTTCGTGCGCTGGGCGGTGGAGCAGGGCCACACGGTGTTCATCATTTCCTGGGTCAACCCCGACGAGACACTGGCCCACAAACGCTTTGATGACTATCTGACCGAAGGGTCGCTGGCCGCGCTCGACGTGATCCGTGACATCACCGGCGAAGCCAAGGCCAATGTGATTGGTTATTGCCTTGGCGGTACGCTGCTGGCCAGCACGCTGGCCTGGCTGGCGGCAAAGAAGCAGGAACGCATCAGCAGCGCGACCTTCTTCGTGACCATGATCGATTTCGAGCGTCCCGGCGAACTCGAGGTGTTCATCGACGAGCAACAGGTCAGCGCGCTGGAAAAGAAAATGGATAAGCGCGGTTACCTCGAAGGATCGGAGATGGCGACCACCTTCAACATGCTGCGGGCCAACGATCTGATCTGGTCATTCGTCGTCAACAATTACCTGATGGGCCGCGATCCCTTCCCCTTCGATTTGTTGCACTGGAACGGCGATTCGACGCGGATGCCGGCGGCGATGCACAGTTTCTATCTGCGCAACATGTACCTGAAAAACCTGTTGCGCAAACCGGGTGCGCTGACCATTGCCGGCATCCCGATCGACATTACGCAGGCGAAAACCCCGGCGTATTTCATCTCGACGGTGGAGGATCACATCGCACCGTGGCAGTCCACCTACGCCGGCGCAAGGCTGCTCAAGGGTCCGGTGCGGTTCGTGCTCGGCGGGTCGGGTCACATCGCCGGCATCATCAATCCGCCGGCTGCCAACAAATACGGTTATTGGACCAATAAAAAACTGCCGGAGCAGCCTGATGAATGGCTGTCCAGCGCCACCCAGCATGCGGGTTCCTGGTGGACGGATTGGGCGCAATGGGTGGGCGTTCACGCCGGGGCCCAGCTTGAGCCGCGCGTGCCGGGTAAGGGCAAATACAAGGCGCTCGAGGACGCCCCGGGTTCCTATGTGAAACGGCGCATTGGATAATCCGGCTTTAACCCGAAGTTGAGGCTGTGATGACTTTTCAGAATCTGCTGCTGGAGCAGCCCGAGCCGGGCCTGTATTTGCTGACGCTGAACCGTCCGCAGGCTTTGAACGCCCTCAACGCTGCCACCCTGGCTGAACTGACGCGAGCCATTGCGCAGGTGGCCGGCGATGCCGGCGCCCGCGTATTGCTGGTCACCGGCGCGGGTGAAAAGGCCTTTGTCGCAGGTGCTGATATCACGGAAATGCTGGGGCTCAGCGCCGAACAGGCGCTGGATTTTTCAATGGCCGGCATGCACGTGATGCATGCCCTGGAAGCCTTGCCGGTACCGGTGATCGCGCTGGTCAACGGTTATGCCCTGGGCGGCGGCTGCGAACTGGCGATGGCCTGCGACTGGATCATCGCTTCCGACCGCGCCGTTTTCGGGCAGCCCGAAGTCAATCTGGGCATCCCGCCAGGATTCGGCGGCACCCAGCGCTTGAGCCGGCTGGTCGGTCGTGCGCGGGCGCTGGAACTGGTGACGACGGCGCGCCAGGTCAGAGCCGACGAGGCTTTGGCGATCGGTCTGGTGACGCAGGTAGTCGCCGCGGCCGAACTGCGCGAGGCGGGATTGGTCGTTGCGCGCAGCATTGCGGCAAAGGGACCCGTCGCAGTGCGTTTGGCCAAGCAGGCCGTGCAACGCGGCCAGGACCTGGATCTGGCCAATGCCTGCGTTTACGAGACCAGCCTGTTTGCACTGGCCTTTGCCACGGCAGACCAGAAGGAAGGCATGCGCGCGTTTGTCGAAAAACGCGCGCCCCGGTTCCGCGGCGAATAGCGTCGCAGCACCGTGGCATATTGCTGCAGCGCATCACCGCAGCCACTTCTTTTTACTCCCGATTGCGGCCGAGATTGCGCCGGAGATTTTCAGGGCTGAAGTTATAATTACTCATCCCATCTCCATGCCGATTCGGGCACCATAAGCGCCCGATTGTCTTGAGAAAACTGCCCCAAAAAGGTATTGCCCATGGACATGCACGACCTCCAGCGAGATCTGGATCCCGAGGAGACACGCGAGTGGATGGAAGCCCTCCAATCGGTGCTCGAGCGCGAAGGCCCGGACCGCGCCAATTTTTTGCTGGAACAACTGGTCAACGAAGCGCGCCGCGCCGGGGCCTACATTCCGTATAACGCGAATACCGCGTACCTGAATACCATCCCCCCCGATCGTGAAGAACGTTCGCCAGGCGATGCCGTGCTCGAAGAAAAAATCCGCGCCCTGGTGCGCTGGAACGCCATGGCCACGGTGATTCGCGCGAATAAGGAATCATCGGAACTCGGCGGGCATATCGCCAGCTTCGCTTCCGCTGCAACGCTCTACGACATCGGCTTCAATCATTTTTTCCGCGCCGCCAATGAAAAATTCCTCGGTGATCTGGTGTATATCCAGGGCCACTCGGCGCCCGGCGTTTACGCCCGCGCCTATCTGGAAGGCCGCATTACCGAAGACCAGTTGAGCAACTTCCGCCAGGAGGTTGACGGCAAGGGATTGTCTTCCTATCCGCACCCGTGGTTGATGCCGGATTTCTGGCAGTTCCCGACGGTATCGATGGGCCTTGGCCCGCTGATGGCGATTTATCAGGCGCGTTTCATGCGCTACCTGAAAGACCGCGGCCAGATCGAAGGCCAGGGCCGCAAGGTCTGGGCCTTCATGGGCGACGGCGAGATGGACGAACCGGAATCGCTGGGCGCGATTTCGCTGGCCGGCCGCGAGAAACTCGACAACCTGGTGTTTGTGATTAACTGCAATCTGCAGCGGCTCGATGGACCGGTGCGCGGCAACGGCAAGATCATCCAGGAACTCGAATCCGACTTCCGCGGTTCGGGCTGGAACGTGATCAAGGTGATCTGGGGTTCGTACTGGGATCCGCTGCTGCAGAAGGACAAGTCGGGCATTCTGCTCAAGCGCATGGAAGAATGCGTCGACGGCGAATACCAGACCTTCAAGGCGCAGGACGGCGCCTTTGTGCGCAAGCATTTCTTCGGCAAGTACCCTGAGCTGGCGGACCTGGTATCGAATATGTCCGATGACGACATCTGGCGCCTGAACCGTGGCGGCCATGATCCGCACAAGGTTTTCGCGGCTTACGCTGCAGCAATGAAACACACAGGTCAGCCGACGGTGATTCTGGCGAAGACCGTCAAGGGTTACGGCATGGGCGAGGCCGGCGAAGGCCAGAACATCACCCACCAGCAGAAAAAAATGGGCACTGCCTCGATCCGCGCCTTCCGCGACCGTTTCAGCGTGCCGATTCCGGATGACCAGCTGGAAGACGTGCCGTTCTACAAACCCGCTGAAGATTCGCCGGAAATGAAATACCTGCGCGAGCGCATTGCCGCGATGGGTGGTTCGCTGCCGTCGCGCAAGCGCAAGGTCGAGCCGCTGGAAGTGCCGGCGCTGTCGGCGTTCGAGGCGCAGCTGAAAAGCAGCGAGGACCGCGAATTCTCAACGACGATGGCTTTTGTGCGGATTCTCAACACCATCATCCGCGACAAGAAAATCGGTAAACGTGTCGTGCCCATCGTGCCCGACGAATCGCGTACCTTCGGTATGGAAGGTATGTTCCGTCAGCTCGGCATCTATTCCCACGTCGGCCAGCTCTATACACCGCAGGATGCCGATCAGCTGATGTTCTACAAGGAAGACAAGGGCGGCCAGATCCTGCAGGAAGGCATCAATGAGGCCGGCGCGATGTCGTCGTGGATTGCCGCGGCAACGTCGTATGCGAACAACGCGCAGATGATGATCCCGTTCTACATCTTCTATTCGATGTTCGGTTTCCAGCGCATCGGCGATCTGGCCTGGGCGGCGGGCGATCTGCGCGCGCGCGGCTTCCTGCTCGGCGGCACCGCCGGCCGCACCACGCTGAACGGTGAGGGCCTGCAGCATGAAGACGGCCACAGCCACATTCTGGCTTCGACCATTCCGAACTGTGTGACCTACGACCCGACTTTCGCCTATGAAGTCGCGGTCATCATTCAGGACGGCCTGCGGCGGATGTACCAGGAACAGGAAGACGTGTTCTATTACATCACCGTGATGAACGAGAATTACACCCACCCGGCGATGCCCGCCGGTGCGGAAAAAGGCATTCTCAAGGGCATGTATCTGCTGCAAGAGGGCAAAGCCAAGAAAAACCAGCCCAAGGTGCAGTTGCTGGGCAGCGGCACCATCCTGCGCGAAGTCATCGCGGGCGCCGAACTGCTGGAAAAGGATTTCGGCATTACCGCCGACATCTGGAGCGTCACCAGTTTCAACGAGCTGCGCCGCGACGGCCTTGATGTGCAGCGCTGGAACCTGCTGCATCCCGAAGCCGAGCCGAAGCTGAGTCACATTGAAACCTGCCTCAATGATCGCAGCGGTCCGATCATTGCGGCGACTGATTACATGAAAATCTTTGCGGACCAGGTGCGCGCCTTCCTGCCGCGGCGCAATTTCACCGCGCTGGGCACCGACGGTTTCGGCCGTTCCGACACGCGCCGCAAGCTGCGCCAGTTCTTTGAAGTCGATCGGCGTTATGTCGCGGTGGCAGCGATGAAGGCGCTGGCCGACGAGGAAAAGCTGCCGCAGAAAGCCGTTGCCGATGCCATCGTCAAATACGGCATCGATCCCGACAAACCGAATCCGGCAACCGTATAACGCAGGCGAGCTCCGCACATGGCAAACGCAATCGAAGTCAAAGTTCCGGATATCGGCGATTTCAAGAATATTCCGGTGATCGAGATCCTGGTCAAGCCGGGTGACACCGTGCGCGCTGAAGATCCGCTGGTGACCTTGGAGTCCGACAAGGCGACGATGGAAGTGCCATCGCCGGCAGCCGGCACCGTCAAGGAAATCCGTATCAAGGTCGGTGACAAGGTGTCTGAAGGTGCATTGGTGCTGATGCTGGAAGCCGGTGCTGAAGCCCCGGCTGCAGCGGCCAAGGCTGCACCTGCAGCACCTGTTGCTCCGGTCGCCGCCGCAGCACAACCGGCCAAGCCTGCTGCCGTAGCGGCGGCGAAACCGGCACCTGCCGCGGCTCCCGCAGTTGTCCCCGTGAATGAGGCCGGCTTCGGCAAGGCCCATGCAAGCCCGTCGGTGCGCCGTTTTGCGCGTGAACTGGGTGTCGATCTGCCCCGAGTCAAGGGTTCCGGTCCCAAGGACCGTGTGACCAAGGAAGACGTGCAGGCGTTTGTCAAAACGGAACTGTCGAAACCGCGCGGCGCCGAAGGTGGCGGCGGGCTCGGCTTCAATCTGCCGCCGATGCAGCCGGTTGATTTTGCCAAGTTCGGTCCGGTCACCACGCAACCGCTGTCGCGCATCAAGAAACTGTCCGGCGGATTCCTGCATCGCAACTGGGTGAGTATCCCCCATGTCACGCAGCACGATGAGGCCGATATCACCGAGCTGGAAGCGTTCCGCAAAACCCAGTCGGACGAGGCCAAGAAAAGCGGCATCAAGTTCACGATGCTCGGTTTCCTGATGAAGGCCGCGGTTGTCGCACTAAAGCAGTTCCCGGAATTCAATGCTTCGCTGTCACCGGATGGTGAGAGCCTGGTGCTGAAAAACTATTTCCACATCGGTGTTGCCGTCGATACCCCCGGCGGACTGGTGGTGCCGGTGATCCGCGACGTCGACAAGAAGGGCCTGCTGGAAATCGCCAAGGAGCTGGGCGAACTCAGCGGCCGCATGCGTAACGGCAAAATTTCCCCGGCAGATCTGCAGGGTGGCTGCTTCTCGATTTCCAGTCTCGGTGGCATCGGCGGCACGTTCTTCACGCCGATCATCAACGCGCCGGAAGTGGCCATTCTCGGTGTCGGCAAGGCGGTGATGAAACCGGTGTGGAACGGCAAGGAATTCGTGCCGCGTCTAATGCTGCCGCTGTCGCTGTCCTATGATCATCGCGTGATCGACGGTGCGTTGGGTGCACGGTTCAGTACGTATCTGACTACGGTGCTGTCCGATATCCGCCGGCTGGTGCTCTGAGCGTGCGTGCAGAATACTGAGCGTCTTTTGAATTCCCGGACCTTCGTCACGCAGCATCGCGGCGCTTACTGAATGGCCGCCCCGATCGGCATTCTGGGCGGCACTTTCGATCCCATTCACTACGGTCATCTGCGGCTGGCGCAGGAAGTGGCAGACAAACTGCGTCTCGCCGAAGTGCGGTTTTTGCCCAGCGGCACGCCGCCGCACCGCTCATCGCCGGGCGCACCCGCGGAAGACCGGCTGGCGATGGTGCAACTCGCGGTGACCGGCAATTCGCTGTTTACCGTCGATCCGCGCGAAACGCTGCGGACGGGCCCCGGTTATACGGTGGATACTCTGACGGCCATGCGCGCCGAGGTCGGTCCCGCGCAATCGCTGGTGCTATTGCTGGGGGCAGATGCTTTTCTGGAACTGGCGACCTGGAGCCGCTGGCACCAGCTGCTCACGCTGACCCATGTTGCCGTGGCCTATCGTCCCGGTTTTCCGGTGGATACCTGGCAGTCGCGGATGCCGCAACCGCTGGCCGCGGAATACGACAAACGGCTGATGCGCCAGCCGCTGGGTGTGCATACGGCGCCGGCTGGCGGCATTGTCGTGGTACCGATTGCCGCACTGGATATTTCGGCAACGCTGATCCGCGACGCGATACTGACGGGAAGCAATCCGCGCTACCTGTTGCCGGAAGAAATAATCAAATATATTCAAGAACATGACTTATATATTGGACAATGATGGGACCTGAAAAACTTGCCAAAATCGCCGTTGCCGCCCTCGAGGACATCAAGGGCCGCGACATCGTCGTGTTCAACGTCAAGAAAATGACCGCGCTATTCGACAAGGTGATCATCGTCAGCGGTGATTCCAACCGGCAGCTGCGCGCGCTGGCCAATAATGTTTGCGAGGAAGTCAAAAAAGCCGGCGGCAGCGTGCTGAGTACCGAAGGTGAGCAGACCGGCGAGTGGGTGCTGGTCGACCTCGGTGCGGTGATCGTGCATGTGATGCAGCCGGCAATCCGGCAGTACTACAACCTCGAAGAAATCTGGGGTTCATCGCAGCCCAAGCCTCGTAAAACCGTTGCCCGCAAAACGCCGGCCGCCAAAACAGCGGGCCGCGCCGCGAAGTGAAGCTGGCTATACTCGCGGTCGGTCATCGCATGCCGGCGTGGGTGAAAGAGGCGTTCGCGGAGTATGCGAAACGCATGCCGCGCGAAATGCCGCTGCAGCTGAAAGAACTCAAGCCCGCGCAGCGCAGCAATGCGACCGGCGATACCCCGCGGTGGTTGAAAACCGAGGCCGAACACATCGAGGCCGCACTTCCTCAGGGAGTGCTGAGGGTAGTGCTGGACGAACGCGGCCGGAGTTTTCCAACTCGCACCCTGGCCGATCATCTCGAACGCTGGCGTAACGACGGTCGTGACATTTTCTTTGTCATCGGTGGTGCCGATGGGCTGGACGAGTCAATCAAGTCGCGCGCGGATCTGCTGTGGTCGCTGTCGCCGCTGACGCTGCCGCACGGGCTGGTCCGCGTGGTGCTGGCCGAGCAGCTATACCGGGCGTCGTCGCTGCTCTCAGGTCATCCCTATCACCGTGACTGATTGGCGCAGAGACATCTTCCGATGAACGACAGATCCATCTATCTGGCTTCACAAAGTCCGCGCCGTCGCGAACTGTTGCGGCAGATCGGCGTAGCCTTCGAGCTGATCCCGCTGCGCGAGGGACCCGGCTGCGATGCCGATATCGACGAGACGCCGCATCATGGAGAAAACGCCGACGACTATGTACTCCGGGTGACCGGCGACAAGGCGCGGGCAGCAGCCAGAATCATTGCCGCTCGGCGCGTGCTGCCGCTGCCGGTACTGGTGGCTGATACGACCGTGGTTTGTGACGATGACATTCTCGGCAAGCCGGCGAGTGCGGATGAGGCTGCGCACATGCTGGGCCGGCTGGCGGGGCGTGCGCATCGCGTGCTGACCGCAGTCGCTGTTGCCACAGAAGACCGGATGGAGACCCGGGTGTCGGAATCACAGGTCTGGTTTCGCCCGCTGGATGCCGCAGAAATACGCCGTTATGTCGCCATCGGCGAATCGCATGACAAGGCCGGCGCTTACGCGGTGCAGGGCCTGGCGGCCGCCTTCATCACCCGTATCGACGGCAGCTATTCCGGTATCATGGGACTCCCACTCGCAGAAACTGCGGAGCTGCTGCGCAGCTACGGCATCAGCATTCCCTGAGATTCGCCATGAGCGAAGACATACTGATCAACGTCACACCGCAGGAAACACGGGTTGCCGTTATTGAGCACGGCGTGACCCAGGAATTGCATATCGAGCGGGCCTCGGCGCGCGGCTTCGTCGGCAATATCTATATGGGCAAGGTGGTACGCGTGCTGCCCGGCATGCAGTCCGCCTTTGTCGATATCGGCGGCGAACGCGCCGCTTTTCTTCATGTGGCCGACATATGGGGCAATCGCGTCAACGGCGAACCGGGTCTGCCGATCGAGCGTCTGCTCAATGAAGGTCAGAGCCTGATGGTGCAGGTGATCAAGGACCCGATCGGCACCAAGGGCGCGCGGCTGTCGACGCAAATCAGCATCGCCGGTCGCTTGCTGGTCTATCTGCCGCAGGAATCGCATATCGGCATCTCGCAGCGCATTGAAGACGAAGAAGAACGCGTGCATCTGCGCGAGAAGCTGCAGCAGCTGATGCCGCCCGATGAAAAAGGCGGATTCATCATCCGCACCATGGCTGAAGCCGCTTCCGACCGCGAACTGGCTTCCGACGTCGAATACCTGCGCAAACTCTGGCGTGACATCCAGGCGCAGGCGCGCAAGTCAGCGCCGCTGGCATTGCTCTATCAGGATCTCAATCTCAGCCTGCGCGTGCTGCGTGACTTCGCGCATGAGGATACCGGGCGGATTTACGTTGATTCCAATGAAACCCATCAGGCGATGAGCCATTTTGCGCGGCAGTTTACCCCTAATGTGGTGCCACGGCTGGCGCATTACCAGGGCGAACGTCCGCTGTTCGACCTGCACAATGTCGAGGACGATATCGAGCGAGCACTGGCACGGCGGGTCGACCTCAAATCCGGCGGCTACCTGATCATTGACCAGACGGAAGCGCTGACCACGGTCGACGTCAATACCGGCGGCTTTGTCGGGGGGCGCACTTTTGACGACACGATTTTCAAAACCAATCTCGAGGCGGCGCAGGTCATCGCGCGCCAGCTGCGCCTGCGCAACCTGGGCGGTATTGTCATCATCGATTTCATCGACATGGATACCGAGGAGCACCGTAACGCCGTGCTCAATGAATTCCGCAAGGCGCTGGCGCGTGATCGCACGCGGATGACCATCAACGGTTTCACCCAGCTCGGGCTGGTGGAGATGACGCGCAAGCGCACGCGCGAGAGTCTTGCGCACATCCTCTGCGAATCCTGCCCGACCTGTGCCGGGCGCGGGGCGCTGAAGACGGCCCAGACCGTGTGTTATGAAGTGCTGCGCGAACTGCTGCGCGAATCACGCCAGTTCGACGCGCGCGAATTCCGCATCCTTGCCTCGCAACAGGTTGTCGACATGTTCCTTGACGAGGAATCGCACAATCTGGCGATGCTCTCGGATTTCATCGGAAAACCGATTTCGCTACAGGTGGAGTCGGCCTACAATCAGGAACAGTTCGACATCGTTCTGATGTAACGCGTCCGTTCTGTTTCAAGGCGAGCCATGGCCCTTCCCGCACAATCGCAGGTCCGCAACAGCGCCTTGCCGCGCGCCGGCGCCGACTTGCGCCAGTTTGCCGAGCAGATGTTCGCGCGTGCGGCCGGCGCACCGCTGGTTGGCGGCAACGCCGTCCGCGTACTGCGAGATGCCGGCGAAAACTATCCAGCATGGTTGTCGGCGATTGCCGGTGCCCGGCAATCTATCCTGTTTGAAAACTACATTCTTGCCGACGACAGAACCGGTCGCGAATTTGTCGCGGCCATGACCGAGCGTGCGCTTGCCGGTGTTGCCGTACGCCTGATTTATGACTGGATGGGTGCGCTGGGCATCGGTACGCAGCGCCTGCTGCAGCCGTTGATCGAGGCCGGCGGACAGGTGCGCTGTTTCAACAGGCCGCGCTTTGACAGCCCCTTCGGCTGGCTGACGCGGGACCACCGCAAGATGGTCGCCGTGGACAGCGAGGTCGGTTATGTCACCGGACTCTGTGTCAGTGACAAGTGGCTCGGTGACGCGCAACGCGGCATTGCGCCCTGGCGTGATACCGGCATCGAGATTCGCGGTCCCGTGATTGCCGATATTGAACGGGCGTTTGCACAGACCTGGGCTGCAACCGGAGAGGGCGCGCTGGATGTGCTGCCGGTCACGGCTCCGCCGGCGGGTGATGCCATGCTGCGTGTTCTCGCTTCGGAGCCCAATATCGCCGGACTCTACCGCCTGGACCAGATGATCGCCGCACTGGCTCGCGAGACGCTGTGGCTGACCGACGCCTATTTTGTCGGTATTGCGCCTTATGTGCAGGCGCTGCGGGCCGCGGCTTACGACGGCGTCGATGTGCGGCTCTTGGTACCAGGCACCAGCGACATCCCTTTTGTCGGACAGGTTTCGCGTTCGGGTTACCGGCCGCTGCTCGAAGCGGGTATCCGCGTGTTCGAGTGGAACGGCGCCATGCTGCATGCGAAGACCGCTGTGGCCGACGGGCGCTGGGCACGGGTCGGTTCCACCAACCTGAATATCGCCAGCTGGATCGGCAACTACGAACTGGACATCGCCATCGAGGACCAGAGCTGTGCGGGCGAGATGCAGCAGATGTACGAAGAGGATCTCGGCTATGCCACGGAAATCGTGCTCGGCCCGAGACATCGCGTCAGTCATTCCAGCCCCCGGGCCAGGCTGGGCACAGCCGGATCCGGCGGCCGCGCTTCGCGTGCGGCGGCGGGGGCGTTGCGTATCGGTAATACCGTCGGCGCGGCGTTCAGCAACCGTCGCATGCTGGGACCGGCTGAATCCGGGACGATGCTCAGTGCTGCACTCGGATTTCTCGGATTGGCTGCCATCGCATTGCTGCTGCCGCTGGCGTTGACGGTGCCGCTGGCCCTGCTGGCCTTTTGGATCGGCCTGACTCTGCTGGTAAGAGCCTGGAGGGTGCGCAAAGGCGGTTCCGAAGAAGACCGCTGACCGGCCGTCTTTATTCTTCGGGCAGTGCGGCGGCACGCGCAGCGAGGGCGGCATCCGCAGGCTGAATTTCCACCACCTTGCGTCGCGAGGTTGAACCGGAGCGGATTTTCAGCACGGATCTTGGGAGATCCAGGGCGTCTGACAGCCAGACAAGAAGCGCGGTATTGGCCTTGTCGTCAAGCGCCGGTGCGGCAATACGCACTTTCAGCGCATCGCTGTGCAGACCGGCAGCACCGGTCGATTTGGCGTTGGGTTGGGCGTGGATTTGCAGCGTCAGGCGCGCGCTTTCAGCGTGAAAGCGCAGCCATCCTTCGTTCATCGCAGCAGGCGCAGCGCGACGGATTCCAGCCATGCAATGGGCAGCATCAGCATCAGCTGGCAGGCCACCATCAGAAACAACGGGGACAGATCGACGTTACCGATCGGCGGAATATTCCGGCGGAACATGCGCAGAAAGGGGCGTGTCATGGCATCAAGCAGCGGTGCAAACGGGCTGCCGGGATTGATCCATGACAGCACGGCCTGCAGCAGCGTCGAGAACAGCACGACGTAGACCAGCATTTGCAGCACGGCAACCGCAGCCACTGCGGCAATGCCGACCAGCGCCATGCCGATTTCGGCGCCGAAGCGAAAACCGCGGACCTGCAGCACGATCAGCCATTCCAGCAGCTGCATCAACCAGGCCAGCAGCAGCGTCGGCAGGTCGATACCCCACAAGCCGGGCAGTACGCGGCGCGCAGGGCGCACCATGAAATCCGTCAATGCATTGACAAAATCCGCGAGCGGATTGCGATAGGGCGCACGCACCCACTGCAGATAAAAACGCAGCAGCAGGGTCAGTGTCAGCAGGCCGAACACGACCTGCACGATGAAAATCAGTGCATTGCCCAGCATGTCTTCCGCAGCCCCCGGTCCTTGATCTCTAGTCTTTGCCCAGTTCGTCGCCAAGCTCGGCAGCGCGTTCGGCAGCGCCACGCACGGCCCGCACAAAGGCGGCCTTGATAGCGGCGTCATCCATCAGACCGATCGCGCGCTCCGTAGTCCCGCCCTTGGAGGTGACGCGGGCGCGCAGTATGGCGGGGTCGGCGCTGTCGGCCAGCGCCAGTTTGACCGCGCCGGCGAAGGTGGCCAGAGCGCTCTGGCGCGCGGTTTCTGCGGGCAGTCCCAGCTCCAGCGCCGCCTGCTCCAGCGCTTCGATGAAATAAAATACATACGCCGGTCCGCTGCCGGAAACCGCCGTCACTGCATCGAGATCACGTTCTTTGCCGACCCAGAAGGTGCTGCCGACGGCGGCAAGAATGCGTCCCGCGTCGTGCTTCTGGGTTTCGCTGACGCCGGGCATGGCGTGTAATCCGGTGATGCCGGCGGATACCAGCGCCGGCGTATTGGGCATGGCGCGCACGATACGGGCTTCGGGGCCGAGCCAGCGTGCGAGATCAATGCCGCGTATGCCGGCGGCGATGCTGATAACCAGTTTGCCGGCGATGACCGGGGCAAGACCGCGCGCGACATCACGCAGTTGCTGCGGTTTGACCGCGAGCACGATGCAATCGGCGTTGCGCGCTGCTGCGGCGCCGTCGCCGGAAGTGCGGATGCCGAATTGCTGCTCCAACCGTTTCAGTGCTTCCGGCAGCACATCAACAGCGTGAATCGCGGCCGCTGGCCAGTCTTTGGCGATCAAGCCGCCGATGATTGCGGCCGCCATATTGCCGCCGCCGATAAAAAGGATATTCATGTGTTGAAGCAAAACGCGAAAGGTGACTGATGTGACTGCGGATTCCCGGAAGCGGCCGCAAACCCGCTCGCGGCATTATACGGTTCAGGGGGCGCTTTTTACGGTTTTCCGTGAACCGAAGATAGCGGTGCCGATCCGCACCATGGTCGATCCTTCGGCAATCGCGGCTTCAAGATCGTCGGACATGCCCATCGACAGCGTGTCTACGCCGCGGTCATCCGCCTGCAATGCCTGCTGCAGGCTGCGCAACAGCGCGAAACGCCGGCGCTGCAGGGCGGCATCCGGTGTCGGTTCCGGGATGGTCATCAGGCCGCGCAGACGCAGGCGTGGCAGGCTGCGGATGGTTTCGGCAAGAGCGCGTTCTTCACCGGGGGCGACGCCGCTTTTGCTGGTTTCGCCGCTGACATTGACCTGGATCAGCACGTTCAGCGGCGGCAGCCCGGGCGGGCGCGAATCGTTGAGGCGGCGGGCGATCTTTTCCCGTTCGATGCTGTGCACCCAGGCAAAGTGTTCGGCTATCGGGCGTGTTTTGTTGCTCTGGACCGGACCGATGAAATGCCACTCGATGTCTAAGTGCCTCAGCCTGGCGATTTTGTCGAGTGCTTCCTGCACGAAATTTTCGCCGAATACGCGCTGTCCGGCATGCCATGCTGCGGTTACTTCCTCGCTGCCGAAGGTTTTACTGACGGCCAGCAGCTGCACGCTGTCCGGTGCGCGATTTGCAGGGGCCGCGGCACGTAGGATGCGGTCGTGTACGGCTTGCAAGTTCTCAGCGATTGTGGTCATAATTTCGGAGCGCTCAGAGGCTGGTTTGCGCATGTTCCAGAGCTTGGGTGCGCGCTACAGCACCCCGCGTAGCCCGCATGGCAACACTTCCCAGGGAATTATAAATGGACATCTCCGAACTGCTGGCCTTTGTTGTCAAAAATAAGGCATCCGACCTGCATCTGTCCTCAGGGCTGCCTCCGATGATTCGCGTGCACGGCGACATCCGCCGCATCAATCTGCCGGCACTGGAACATAAAGACGTCCACGCCATGGTGTACGACATCATGAACGACGGTCAGCGCAAGTTCTACGAAGAAAACCTCGAGTGCGACTTTTCGTTCTCGATTCCCAATCTGGCGCGGTTCCGCGTCAATGCCTTTGTCCAGCAGCGCGGCGCCGGCGCGGTATTCCGGACCATTCCGTCCAAGGTGCTGAGCCTGGAAGACCTGAAGGCGCCCAAGGTATTCGTCGATATCGCCAACCAGCCGCGCGGCGTGGTGCTGGTCACCGGCCCGACCGGTTCGGGCAAATCGACCACGCTGGCTGCCATCATCAATCACATCAACGAAAACGAGCAGGGCCATATCCTGACCGTGGAAGACCCGATCGAATTCGTGCACGAATCGAAGAAGTGCCTGATCAACCAACGCGAAGTCGGACCGCACACGCTGTCGTTTGCCAACGCGTTGCGCTCGGCGCTGCGCGAAGACCCGGACATCATCCTCGTTGGCGAGATGCGCGATCTGGAAACCATCCGCCTGGCGCTGACCGCGGCCGAAACGGGCCACCTGGTCTTCGGTACGCTGCACACCAGTTCCGCCGCCAAGACCATCGACCGGATCATTGACGTGTTCCCGGCGGAGGAGAAAGAGATGATGCGCGCAATGTTGTCGGAGTCGCTGCGTGCGGTGATTTCGCAGACGCTGCTCAAGACCAAGGACGGCAGCGGCCGCGCCGCCGCCCACGAGATCATGATCGGCACGCCGGCGATCCGTAACCTGATCCGCGAAAACAAGGTGGCGCAGATGTATTCGGCGATCCAGACCGGCGCACAGCTGGGCATGCAGACGCTGGACCAGAATCTGCAGGATCTGGTCAAACGCAATATTGTGTCGGTCGAGGAAGCGCGCGGCAAAGCCATGAACAAGGATGCGTTCCGCTGAGGCGGCGGCGCGGGCCACAGGAAAAAACGGGAGCTAGAGCATGGAAAGAGAACAGGCAGTCAAGTTCATGCACGACCTGCTGCGGGCGATGGTCGCGAAAAAGGCCTCGGACCTTTTCATTACGGTGGGTTTCCCGCCAGCGATCAAGCTCGACGGCAAGATGACGCCGGTGGCGCAACAGTCGCTCACCGCGCAGCATACTTCCGAACTGGCGCGCGGCATCATGAACGACAAGCAGGCCAGCGAATTCGAGGCGACCAAGGAATGCAATTTTGCGGTGAGCCCCGGCGATATCGGTCGATTCCGCGTCAACGCCTTCATGCAGCAGGGCCGGGTTGGCATGGTGCTGCGGACGATCAACACCTCGATTCCGAAGTTCGATGACCTGAAGCTGCCGCCGGTGCTGAAAGATGTCGTGATGACCAAGCGCGGCTTGGTCATCATGGTTGGCGGTACCGGTTCTGGCAAATCGACCTCTCTGGCGGCGATGATCGGCTACCTCAATGAAAACAGCTACGGCCACATCATCACCATCGAAGACCCGATCGAATACGTGCATGATCACAAGAACTGCGTGGTTACCCAGCGCGAGGTCGGCGTCGATACCGAAAACTGGCATGCCGCGCTGAAAAACACACTTCGCCAGGCGCCGGATGTGATCTTGATCGGCGAGATCCGCGATCGTGACACCATGGACCACGCGATTGCGTTTGCCGAAACGGGTCACTTGGCGATGGCGACGCTCCATGCCAACAGCGCCAACCAGGCGCTGGACCGGATCATCAACTTCTTCCCCGAGGAACGGAAACACCAGCTGTTGATGGATCTGTCGCTGAACATTCGTGCGCTGGTGTCGCAGCGGCTGATTCCGAAAAAAGACGGCAAGGGCCGTGCTGTCGCGGTCGAGATCCTGCTCAACTCGCCGCTGATTTCGGACATGATTTTTAAGGGCGAAGTGCATGAGATCAAGGGCATCATGGCCAAGTCGCGTGAACTGGGCATGCAGACCTTCGATCAGCATCTATTCGATCTGTATGAGGCCGGAGAGATCAGCTATGAAGACGCGCTGCGCAACGCCGACTCAATTAACGAACTGCGCCTGATGATCAAGCTCAACAGCAAGGAGGCCAAGGACAAGGACGTTATGACCGGCATCGAGCATCTGAACCTTGTCTGATTTTCTGCCGATTCATGCTGGGGAACGCCGGCCGTAGCGCCGGCGTTTTTTGTTGATGGATATCCCTTACAGCATCCCCTTCGATCTGACGACCTGGGCAGCCTGCGCGGTGATCATCCTCGGCGCGTACGTCATATTCGGCATCACCACCTTCGGTGCGGCGATGTTCACGGTGCCGGCGCTGTCGTACTTTTTTCCGCTGAATTTTGTACTGCCGATGTGCGCGCTGCTAGACGTGTCTGCGGCACTGACGCTGGGATCGCGCTTTTCGAAAGAGGCGGATCGCGGCGAACTCAAATGGATGGCGCCGTGCTCCCTCGCCGGCGCCGTGGCCGGCGTCACCGCGCTGGTGACGCTGCCGCAGCAGGCGACGATTGCCGCCTTCGGCCTGTTCCTGTTGTGTTACGGCCTGTATTCCCTGTTTGCCGGTGCGCCGCAGATCGGCATTGCGCGCCATCCCTGGGCGGTGATTTCCGGATTCTGCGGCGGGGCGGCCGGCACGATGTTTGGTGTCGGCGCACCGCCGTATGCGATCTATCTGTCGCGCCGTCTGCCGGATAAGGCGGTGCTGCGCGCGACGCTGTCGAATATGGTACTGCTGTCGACGTCGATCCGCACGCTGGTATTCCTGTTCGGCGGGCTGATCCTGATCGATCGTGTCATCGGTACCGCGCTGCTGCTGCCTTTTGCGCTGGGCGGCATCTGGGCTGGACATCACATCCAGCTTGGCGTATCGCGCGAAACCCTGCTCAAAGTGATCGGTGTGCTGCTGTTACTGATCGGCGGATCACTGATCATCCGCGTGCTGCGCAGCTAGACTTTCGGCGGCGCGTCCTTGCGCATGAAGCCGGCGACCATTTCAAAACGGAACAGCCGGCATTCCAGCGCACCGTTGAACAGCGGTGTGCGTTTCGATGGTTTTAATCCGATTAGCTTGGCCATGCGCAGATCGCCGGTGAGGATGAACGCCGTCCAGCCGGCGTAACGCTGTTTCAGAACGTCGCCGATTTTCGGATACCAGTTGGCGAGATCATCGAGTTCTTCCATGCGCACGCCGTAAGGCGGGTTGGTGATCAGCAGACCTGCGGCGACCGGTGGTTTCGAGTCTTCGAAACTGCATTGTTTGAGCGCAATCTGCGATTCTAGGCCAAGCGAGGTGACGTTACGGGTGGCAATGGAAATCGCGTCGCCGCTGCGGTCATAACCGTAAATATTTGTTTTTATTGATTTATTTTCACGGGTTACGGCCTGCTCGCGCAGCGCAGCCCAGTCTTTGGCGTCATGGTTGCGCAGCTTCTCAAAACCGAAACTGCGGCCCAGTCCCGGCGCGCGGTTGCGCGCCATCAGCGCGGCTTCGACGAGAAAGGTGCCGCTGCCGCACATCGGGTCGAGCAGCGTTTGTTCCGGTGTCCAGCCCGCGAGTTTGAGGATGCCTGCAGCAAGGTTCTCGCGCAGCGGCGCTTCGCCGGACGCGGTGCGCCAGCCGCGCTTGAACAGCGCATCGCCCGAAGTGTCGAGATAAAAAACCGCATCATCACGCGTCAGGAAAACATGGATGCGCACGTCGGGAGCGCGGGTGTCGACGTCCGGCCGCAGGCCTTCGGTATCGCGCAGCACATCGCATACGGCGTCTTTCACGCGCAGGGTGACGAAGTCGATGCTTTGCAGCGGGCTTTTGATCGCCGCGGTATCGACGCGGATAGTCTGTTTCGGGCCGAACCATTGCGCCCAGCGGATTTTTTTAGCCGCAGCAAAAATGTCGTTCTCGCTGCGGTAGCTGCAGTGACCGACCCGCCACAACACGCGGCTGGCGATGCGGCTTTCGAGGTTGACGCTGCGGCACAGCGCATAGTGTCCGCGAAAGCCGGTGCCGCCATCGGCGGCCTGGATATCGGCTGCGCCGATGGTCTTGAGCTCTTCGGCGAGTACGCCTTCAAGACCGCGCGGGCAGGTGGCGAAAAAGAGTTCCATGTCAGGGGCGGGCGACGGCCAGTTCCACAAAAATTTCAAATTCGACGCGTTGCCAGGGATTGCGCGCCTCTTTCAGGTTGACGATGCGCGCCTGCACCAGCGCGCCGCGGTCGATTTGGCGTGCCACATCGCGGTTGTCGCGGCGGGGCACATAACCCAGCGGCTGGCCTTTCCAGTCGACGCGTACCGCATTGCTGTCGTGCGGATTCTGCGGTTCGCGCACCAGTGTCAGCGCATCACCGACACGCATGTTGTCCCACACCACCTTGCCATCGTAATACTGGAATCCGGCCAGCGGCGACTGCTGCACGATGATGCGCGCTTCGGCGGCGCAGGCGGGGTGTAGCGCCAGTGACAGCGCAAGGATGGCGGCGACGCGAAGCACGGGAATCAGAACGGCTTGAGCACGACGAGGATCAGCGTGGCGAACAGCACCAACACCGGCACCTCATTGAACCAGCGGAACCAGACATGCGAGCGGGTATTGCGCTTCTGCTCGAATTTTTCCAGCAGGCTGCCGCAGGCATGGTGATAACCAATCAGCAACACCACCAGCACCAGCTTGGCGTGCAGCCAGCCACCGCTGATGCCGTAACCCAGCCATAGCCACAGGCCGAACACCAGCGCCGGCACCGCGAGCAGGGTCATGAAGCGGTAAAGCTTGCGCGCCATCAGCAGCAGGCGTGCATACGAGATCTCGTTGTCCTCCATCGCCAGATTGACGAGGATGCGCGGCAGATAGAACAGGCCGGCGAACCAGGAGATCACAAACAGCAGATGGAAGGTTTTGACCCAGAGCATGGCGTCGATGTTACTGCAGAAGCCGGCGCCGGGTCAGCGCCAGTGCAATCCAGGCGCTGCCGGCGGCATAGGCTGCGAGTACCGCGACGTGCAGCAGCCAGTCTGAGGGAACCGTGCCGTTGACCAGCGGCCGCGCCAGTGCGACGGCGTGGGTCAGCGGCAGCGCCTGCGCCGCGATCTGCGCCGCCGCCGGCAGCTCGTGGAGCGGGAAAAAAACGCCGCAAAGCAGCATCATCGGCGTCACGCAAAGCGTGAAGTAGTACATGAAAAAGTCATAACTCGGCGACAGCGCCGTCATGATCAGGCCGAGGCCCGCAAAGGCGAGGCCGGTGAGGAAAATCAGCGGTATCACCGCAATCGCCAGCGGCGAAGGCACCAGACCGAGCACGGCAGCGACGATCAACACGGCACTGCCCGACAGAAAACTCTTGCTGGCCGCCCATACCCATTCGCCGAGCAGCACGTCGTCCAGTGTCAGCGGTGCATTGAGGATGGCATCCCAGGTTTTCTGCATGTGCATGCGCGAAAACGCCGAATACATGGCTTCGAAGGATGCACTCATCATCGTGCTGGAACAGATCACGCCCGAGGCGAGAAAAGCGATATACGACAGGCCGCCGACGTCTTCGAGCATGCGACCCAGTCCGTAACCGAGGCCGAACATATACAGCAGCGGATCGGCGAGATTGCCGAGCATCGACGGAATCGCCAGCTTGCGCCAGACCAGCAGATTGCGCCGCCAGACATGCAGGAAGCGTAGGCTCAAGCGCGGCGGGGACCAGTGTTGTGCAGACATGTCAGTCCCTGAGGTCGCGCCCGGTGAGTTTCAGAAACACGTCTTCGATATTGGCGCGGCGGTGCAGATAACGCAGGTCGCCGCGGCTGTCGAGATCGGCGACCAGCGGCGCCGGATCACTGGTGTAGCAGAAAATGGTTTCGCCGGTGGCTTCGCAGCGCTCGGCGTGCCGGCGGCCAAAAGTTTCTCCCCAGCCGGGTGCGCCCTCGCCATAGACTTCGACCACATGCGGTTCGACATGCTGAGTGATCAGTGCCCGCGGATCGCCGCCGCTGATGATCTTGCCGTGATCCATGATCGCGATACGGCTGCACAGTCGCTCGGCCTCTTCCATGAAATGCGTGGTCAGCAGCAGCGTCTTGCCCTGTTTCAGCAGATTGCGCAGGCGCTCCCAGATCACATGGCGCGCCTGCGGGTCGAGTCCGGTGGTCGGTTCGTCGAGGAACAGCAGCTCCGGATCATTGATCAGCGCGCGGGCCAGCGTCAACCGGCGTTTCATGCCGCCCGACAGTGTCTGAATGCGGGTATCGGCACGGCTGGACAGTCCGGCGAATTCGAGCAATGCCGGGATGCGTTCCTGCAGGGTTGAATCGGGAATGTCGAAGTAACGGCCGAACACGCGCAGGTTTTCGCGGATGGTAAAGTCGGGATCGAGATTGTCGAACTGCGGTACGACGCCGATACGGGCGCGGGCTTCTCGTCCCTGCTGCGGCACTTCGTGGCCGAGCACGCGGATACTGCCGCTGTCGGGACCGGTCAAGCCGAGGCACAGCCGCAAGGTCGTGGTCTTGCCGGCGCCGTTGGGACCGAGCAGGCCGAAACATTCGCCGGGTTGAAGCGCGAGATCGATGCCGCAGACGACTTCCTTGTCGCCGTAGGATTTGCGCAGTCCGGCAACGTTGAGCGGCGATGCTGTGTTCATGCGCAATGCATGCGCACAATCTGTGCAAGCAGGTGCAGACGGCCGTGGAAAAAGTGTTCGCCGCCGGGGACCACCACTACCGGCAGCTGTTGCGGGCGCGCCCATTCGAATACCGCCGCGAGCGGCACGACTTCGTCATGTTCGCCGTGGATGACCAGCGTGTTGGCGGGAACGGCTTCGGTCGGAAAACGGCTTACTGCCGGACCGACCAGCACCAGCCGCTCGGCCGTGACCTGTTTTGCGACACGGGTCTGCACAAAACCACCGAAGGAGAAGCCGGCAAGCAGCAGCGGCATTTCGCCGAAACGTTCCTTGGCATAACTGATGACGGCGATGATGTCGTCGGTTTCTCCGTTGCCCTGATCGAAGCTGCCTGCGCTGGCACCAACGCCGCGGAAATTGGGGCGGATGACGACGTAGCCGAGGCCGAACAGCGTCTTGGCCAGTGTGGTGACCACCTTGTTGTCCTTGGTTCCGCCCTGCACCGGATTCGGATGCGCGATCACCGCGATGCCGCGGCGCGGCAGACCGGGATCATTGAGATCGGTTTCGAGCGCGCCGGCAGGACCGTTGACGACCAGGCGTTCAAGAGTCGACGGTGGCATAGGGCGGATTTCGGTGGCGGTCATCGGGTGAACCGTGCAACAGCGGCAGGATCAGATTTTCAGCCGCTCGACGACGCGCCCGTATTGCAGGTGTTCGGTGACGATTTCATCGATGTCTTCACGGTCGACATAGGTGTACCAGACCGCTTCGGGATAAATCACCAGCACTGGACCCTGGTCGCAGCGGTCCAGGCAGCCGGCCTGGTTGATGCGGGTCTTGCCTTCACCCGAAAGCCCCAGGGCTTTGACTTTTTTCTTGGCGTAGTCGCGCAGATCCTGTGCGCCATGGTTGTTGCAGCAATTGGCGCCGGGTTCGCGCTGGTTGCAGCAGAAAAACACGTGGTGTTTGAAGTGACTCATCGGGAGTGTCGTGGCAGGCGTGTTGACGTGGAACAGGAGTGCGGAGCGGGGCTGTGAAACTGTCAGGCAGGGATTATAACCGCGTGGGGCCGCGCTCAGCGCCGTGAATACTTGCGTGCCGAGCCGCGCGACAGCGCGACGGGGTATTTGCGCGCATTGAGCTTCATCTTGCGTTGCGCCGCCTGCAGCAGGTCGATGTCGAGTACGTCGGTCAGCCGCAGCAGGTAGAGCAGCACATCGGCTGCTTCTTCCTCGACAGCGCGCCGGTCGCTGACCTTCAGTTTGGTGCTTTGTTCGGGCGTCAGCCACTGAAAGCATTCGAGCAGTTCAGCGGCCTCAACGCTCAGCGCCATCGCCAGATTCTTCGGCGTATGAAACTGCTGCCACTCACGCGCCTCGGAAAAACGGCGCAAATCGGCGCGCAGACTGGACAGGGTGGTGGGTGTTTTGCGGGGCATGGGTTTCTCCGGATTCAACGGCGGTTCGGGGCGTAGCGCAGTGGCAGGCTGACCAGCAGGAACAGCAGGGTCAGGAAGGGCCACAGATCGGACAAGGCGCGGATCATGCTGCTGAAACTGAGGAAATGGCCGATCCGTCCCGGCAGCAGATGAATGGGTACGCTGCGGTAGGGGTTCTCCGGCGTGCAGTTGACCAGAATCACCGCGGAGGCCAGTGCCAGCAGCGCCGCGAGGCCTCGTCCCCGGGGCGGCAACATGACCAGTGGCAGCAACAGCAGGACGGCGGCGACGAGGCCCATGACAAAACCCGGCGTCAGCCAGTTCCAGGGGGTCGGTGTGCGCAGGATCAGCCAGGCTGCAGCGGCTTTCAGCACGGCAGCGCCGGTGATGAGCAGCAGCAGCGCGCGCCAGTAATCCCAGCCGATGTTTCGGGCAACGCTGGCCAGCAACAGACCCATTCCAAGGATGCTGAGCATTACCACGCCGGCTTCGGCGTAACGGTACGTTTCCGGTGTGTAGGCGAAACGTGCTGCCAGCTCGAGGCTGCTGCGGAAGTCGCCGTTGCCCATATTGATCGGCGCCGCGTGCAGCTGGGTCAGCAGCCACAGTCCGGCCAGCACCAGTACGGCGTCACCGCGCGGGCCGCCGATAAAAGCGTTGCTGCGCAGCAGTGCCAGTCTTTCGCCGAAACGGTGACCCGGCGCAAAAAGCGGTGCGATCAGCGCGCCGAGCGTGCCGCCGCAGGCATTGACCAGCACATCGGTGGCGGAGGCGATGCGCATCGGCAGGTACTGCTGAGCAGACTCAAGAGAAATGCTCAGCACCGCGCAGGCGACGGCCGACAGCAGCGCGGCGGAACGCGGGTGCAGGCGCGCGCACAGCGTCAGGGTCAGCAGGAAGCCGAGCGGCAGGTAGGCGGCGAAATTAAAACCGATATCTTCAACGGTAATCCAGCGCGGCCACGGCGCGAACAGGAAGGCGCCGAAGGGCGTGCTTTCCATGCGCCAGCCGCTGAAGGGCTGCAGGCTGGCATAGATGATCACCAGACTGTAAGCTAGCGCCGCCATGGCAGCGACGCGATATCCGCGCGACCGGAAATTGTGCGGCATGGCACCCGCTGTGTAATCCGGCATCATTCATGAAATTCTACGATATCTTCAACGGCGACGCCGACGGCATTTGCGCGCTGCACCAGCTGCGGCTGGACGAACCCCGCGACGCGGAGCTGGTCACCGGCGTCAAACGCGACATCGCGCTGGTGGCGCGCGTCGATGCAAAGGCGGGTGACAGCCTGACTGTCCTCGATGTTTCGCTGCGTACCAATACCACCGGCGTTGCGCGGGCGCTGCAACGGGGCGCGAGCATCGAATATTTCGACCATCATGCCGCCGGCGATGTCCCGCAGCACCCGTCGTTTCGTGCGCACATCGATACCGCTCCCGATATCTGCACCAGCCTGATTGTCGACAGCCATCTCGCCGGGCGGCACCGGCTGTGGGCGGTGGTGGCCGCGTTCGGCGACAACCTGGTTGAATCGGCAATCCGCGCCGCGCAGCCGCTGGCTTTGGATCACACCGAGCTCGCGCGTCTGCATGAGCTGGGCGAGGCGATCAACTACAACGCCTATGGCGAGAGCATCGACGATCTGCACTACCATCCGGCTGATCTGTATCAGCTGATCGCGCCGTATCGCGACCCGCGGCATTTCATCTTTGATGAACCGGTGTTCGAAGTATTGAAGCAGGCAGGCGCCGAAGATCTGGCGCGCGCCGAAGAGATACAGCCCGAATTCGCGAATGATTCCGCTGCCCTGTATGTGCTGCCGGATGCAGCGTGGAGCCGGCGCGTCAATGGCGTATTCAGCAACCGCCTGGTACAGGCCGAACCGCAGCGGGCGCATGCCGTGCTGGTGACCAAGGCCGACGGTTATGTGGTCAGCGTACGCTCGCCGCGCAGCAATCCGGTGGGTGCTGAAACATTGTGTTCGGCGTTTGCCACCGGCGGCGGGCGACAGGCTGCCGCCGGAATCAACCGCCTGCCGCAGCAGGAACTGGCGCGGTTTGCGGATGCTTTTCGTGCCGCGTATAAATAGTCAATTAAAACAATTACTTGCTGATTCCCTTCGGGACGGGTTTTGAGGAACCGGGGATGCGGCCGAGCAAATCCATTTCCAGCAATACAAACGCGGTGATCCATAACACCGCGTCGTAACCGTCAAACCACTCGCCTTGTACCCACCACGCTGCGGCGACGACGGTCAGTGCGCCGTAGAGCAGGATCGCTGCAGCAACGGCGGCGCGCCGCCAGCGCGCGATCAGGACCGGCACGCGGAATTCAAGTTCGAGCAGGATGACCACGCCGATCCACAGCCAGCCATTGGCTGCATCCAGCCATTCCTGTTCTTCGACAAAAACCATTGCCGACCAGACGATGGCGCCGGTGGCGAGCAGGCGCAGGCCATTGAGTGCCAAAGCCGCTCGCGACTGCAGTGTCCATGGCAGCCCGCGGGTTTCCAGCTCGAACAGCAGCAGCAAAGTGAACCAGGCGAAGGCGTCAAGGGTTTCGCTGACGCGGCCGGTAGCCGCTTGGATTGCGGCGTTGATGCCGAGCAACAGCAGCAGCGCCGCTTTGATCAGATCTTTCCGCGGCATGGAATCGATGCTGCTGCTCTCAGCCTTGGTGATGCGGAGGCTGCAAATGCGGCTGGGCGTGGTGATGGGGCGGGTGTTCGTGGTGCTGCGCGAGGCCGTAACGCTGGGGCAGCAGCGAACCGATGAGCATGCCGAATGCCGACACCACCAGTCCGATCAGCTGCGGCGGAACCGGGCTGGCTTCGCCGACCAGCAGCTCGACCAGAATCCACGAAATCAGTCCGCCCAGCGTTGCTGCCAGCGCACCCTGCGTGGTGGCGCGTTTCCAGAATGCGCCGACGACCAGCGGCACGAAGGCGCCGGCCAGCGTGATTTTGTACGCCGATTCGACCATATGGAAAATCGACAGTTCAGAGTTGAGCGCGAACACCAGGATGATCGCGGCAAAACAAACGATGGTCACGCGCATGATCCACAGGAACTTGCGGTCGGAGATGTGGGGGAAGTAACCCTTGACGATGTTTTCCGCGAACATCACCGACGGCGCGAGCAGCGTCGCTGACGAACAGCTCATGATCGCCGACAGCACCGCGCCGAAGAACAGGATCTGCGCGAACAGCGGCATGTGCTGCAGCACCAGTGTCGGAAGGATCAGCTGGGAATCCTTTTCCAGCAGCTCGGCGAACAGTTTGGGATCGATCAGCGTCGCCGAATAGGCGATGAACATCGGCACGAAGGTGAAACAGAAATAGATCGAGGCGCCGAGCAGAGAGCCGACGATGGCAATTTTGGCGGATTTCGCCGATGTCACTCGCTGGAACACGTCCTGCTGTGGCAGCGAGCCCAGCATCATGGTCAGCAGCGCGCCGAGGAAGGTCAGCCACATCCACGGATCGGGCGGTGGGAAAAATTCGAACTTGCCGGCCTGTGAAGCGTGTTCGATGACCACGCCCGCGCCGCCGGTCATGCCGCTGACGGTCCAGGCGATGAACAGCAGCCCGCCCATGCTGACGGTCATCTGTACGAAGTCGAGGATGGCAACCGAGAACATGCCGCCGAAGGTGGTGTAGGTCAGCACGATGGCGGCGCCGATGATCATGCCCAGCTCGGGGCTGACCGCGCCGTTGGTGATGACGCTGAAAATCAGTCCCATCGCCTTGATCTGCGCCGACACCCAGCCGAGATAGGAGCCGACGATGCACAGCGAGGTGATTACTTCTACCGTGCGGTTGTAGCGCATCCGGTAGAAGTCGCCGACAGTAAGGATGTTCAGCTTGTAAAGCTTGTTGGCGAAGAACAGGCCGGCGATGATCAGGCACAGCGAGGAGCCGAAAGGATCGGCAACCACGCCGGAGAGGCCTTCCTTGACGAACTGCGAGGAGACGCCGAACACGGCCTCGGCGCCGAACCAGGTGGCGAACACTGTGGCTGTCACGATGGGCAGCGGCAGCGAACGGCCGGCGACGGCAAAATCCTTGGTGTTATGGACACGGGTCGCGGCCCACAAGCCGATTCCGACGGACACCATCAGGTAGGCAATCACAAACCACAGAAGCATCGCAAATCCCCTTTTGCCGGAGGATTATAGCCGCGGGCGATGCGATTACGACAGCAGTTGCAGGGACAGCAGCGCGGCCAGCAGGACGATGGCCATACCCAGCAGCCAGGTGTTGCGGCGCTGCTGCTTCAGCAGGGCATCAATATGTGACTGCAATGCAGCTTCCGGATCACGCCTCAGAAACTGCTCGGTGAGCCGCGGCAGTTGCGGCAGTAGTTCGCTCCAGAACGGCAGTTCCTCGCCGATCCGGCGCATCAGGCCGCGCCAGCCGATCTGCTCCGACATCCAGCGTTCGAGAAAGGGTTTCGCGGTCTGCCACAGATCAAGGTCGGGATCGAGTTCGCGGCCCAGACCTTCGACATTGAGCAGGGTTTTTTGCAGCAGCACCAATTGCGGCTGGATTTCGATATTGAAGCGGCGCGAGGTCTGGAACAGGCGCAGAAGTATCTTTCCGAAAGAAATGTCCTTCAGCGGTTTGTCGAATATCGGTTCGCATACTGCGCGGATCGCAGTTTCGAATTCATCGACCCGGGTGCCCGGCGGTGCCCAGCCGGACTCGACATGGACCTCGGCGACCCGGCGATAGTCGCGGCGGAAAAAGGCAATGAAATTACGCGCGAGATAATGTTTATCGGTTTCCGTCAGCGTGCCCATGATGCCGAAATCGAGCGCGACATATTGACCGTTGGCGGCGACGAGAATATTGCCGGGATGCATGTCGGCATGGAAAAAGCCGTCGCGGAACACCTGGGTGAAAAAGATTTCAACACCGGAGCGCGCAAGCTTCGGAATGTCGATGCCCCGGTCGCGCATTTCGGCAACGGCAGAGACGGGAATGCCGTGCATGCGTTCCATGACCATGACTTCAGTCGAACAGTGCTGCCAGTGGATTTCCGGCACGGCCAGCAGCGGTGAATTGCGGAAATTGCGCCGCAGCTGGCTGGCATTCGCGGCTTCGCGCATCAGATCGAGTTCATCCTCGAGGTGACGGGCGAATTCGGCGACCACCTCGCGCGGCTTGAGGCGTTTGCCGTCCAGCCACAGCCATTCGAGCAGCACGGCGCCGGCGTCGAGCAGAGCGACATCCTTGGCGATGACGCCGGCGATGCCCGGGCGCAACACCTTGACCGCGACTTCCTTGCCGTCAGCAAGTTTGCCGATATGTACCTGGGCGACGGAAGCACTGGCGATGGGCGTCCGGTCAAAGTGCGAAAACACCTCACCAAGTGGTTTGTCATAGGCTGCGGCGAGGATGCGTTCAACGTCGGCGCCGGGAAAGGGCGGCACCTGATCCTGCAGCCGGGCGAGTTCCTCGGCGATGTCCGGAGGAATCAGGTCGCGTCGCGTCGACAGTACCTGTCCGAATTTGACGAAAATCGGCCCCAGGGTTTCAAGCGCGTGGCGCAGGCGAACGGCGCGGGGGGCAGAAAGATCGCGCCAGAACAGCAGCGTGCTGACGGCAGCCCGCAGCGCGCGCACGCGTTCATGCCCGAGCAGGAACTCGTCGAGTCCGAAACGCAGTGAAACACGGAGGATTTTCAGCAGGCGAAGGAGGCGCACCCGTGCATTTTATCCGCCCGAGGGGAATGCGGGGGAGGAACCGCCGGAATCAGCCTGCGGCCAGCTTCGAAATGCGTTTTTCGAGACGGGCAAGGTCGTCGCGCAAGCGGTCAACGCCGGCGGCGAAACCGGCGAGATCGTTGGCGGCGGCAACGGCAGGCCGTTCTTCGGTCCAGTATTCGGTGAAGGAGCGCATCAGGTTTTCGCCGCTTATTGTTGCCCACTGCGCCATTGCCTGCGCCGAACCGGTCATGCGATGCGCGGCCACATCGCCGAACACGCGCGACAGGTCCTCCTCGACATCCCAGCGCAGATGGCGCCACAGGTGGTTCACCGCACCGGCCAGCGCCATATCACCTTCGACAGTGATGCCGCGCCAGGCGGTGTCATCGCGGGTCGCCATGCGCAGCAGCAGCGCCGGCGTGACGGTCAGGGTGGCGTCGGGCGTTGAGCCGGCGCTTGCCGGGGTGACTTCGCCGGAGTCAATGATCCGCAGGCTGGCGGAAAACGGCAGGCAACGCACGCAGACTGTTTTGCCGGCGTAGGGTTTGAGTGATTCCCGCGCCCAGCCGTTGGCGCGCAGCAGATGATTCAGCGGCGCGCCAAGCAGAACATCCAGCGGTGAGCCTGCAGCAGCCATGCCCGAAATCAGGCCTGCTGGATCCCGGCAACCAGCCAGCCGCCGGAGCCGCGCATCGGTTTCTCGAGATGCCAGATTTCAGCGAAGGGTTGCGCTTCAGCGGCGCCGTCTTCACGGATCAGGCCGGAGAAACGCACGCTGGCGACATACAACAATCCCTCACTGACGACTTCCAGTACTTCTGATTCCAGCGTGACGACATCGGTTTTGCCGTTTGCCGCGCCTTCGCTTTGCCATTGCGCCTGGATTTCGGTCAGCAGATCGGTGGTCAGAAAGTCAGCGAGCGCGCTGCTGTCACGTTTGTCGTTGGCTTCCTGCAGGCGAACAAAGTTCAGGCGGGCATGACGCAGGAATTCTGCGGCGTTGAAATCAGCGGGCCAGCGGCCGGCGGTCGCAGCAACGGACTGCGGCGCGGCAGCACCGCCCATGGCCATCGGCTCGGGTGCGGCCGTGCCCTGGTGACCGGCATATTGCATCGGTGCCTGGGCGGTGCGGCTGCGCAGGGCGCGGAAGACCAGCACCGCGACGGCGGCAATGGCCAACGCCAGCAACAGACCGGAAAGTGCGCCGGCGATGCCGTTGTTCATGAACAGGGCCATCAAGCCTGCGCCCATGGCCAGACCGGCCAGCGGACCCAGCCACTTGTTGCCCGCCGGCTGTGCGGCCGCGGTGGCAGGTTGTTGCGCCGGTGCACCGGCTTGCTGAGCCTGTTGCTGCTGGGCTGGCGCTTTGGGCGCCGCCTGTTGCGTGGTGTTGCGCTGGGTCCCCATGCTTTTGCCGCCACCCAGTCGCTTGGCAGCTTCGGCTTCAACGCCGACCATGGCAAGTCCGCAAAACAGGGCTAGCACAGATATCAGGATTTTCATGTTCGAGCTCCTCGTGTTAAGGGTGCAACTTGGACAACGCAATTATAGGGATGGATCGCCGGCTGTTCATTGCAAACTGTAATAGTAGCGCTAATGAATGACGTCTTGCCGGCGATACTTGGATGTTTCAGAAGCGGATGCCGCGGTGCAAAGCCACCACACCGGCAGCAAGGTTGAAATATTCAACACGTTCCAGACCGGCATCCTGCATCATGGTTTTCAGGGTTTCCTGATCGGGGTGCATGCGGATGGATTCCGCCAGATAACGGTAACTGTCTGCGTCGTTGGTGATCATTTTGCCGAGCCGGGGCAGCACCTGGAAGGAATAGGTGTCATACAACGGGGCCAGCGGCTGCCACACCCGCGAAAATTCCAGTACCAGCAAACGGCCGCCGGCACGCAACACACGGCGCATTTCCGCGATGGCCGCATCCTTGTGCGTCATGTTGCGCAGGCCGAAGGCGACGCAGACGCAGTCGAAATATTCGTCGGGGAAAGGAAGCTTCTCGGCATCACACTGCACCGCTGGAATGATTTTCCCGTTGTCGAGCAGGCGGTCGCGGCCGCGCCGCAGCATCGGACCATTGATGTCGGTGATGACAACGGAGCCGCTGGGGCCGACCCGTTCCGAAAACAGTTTGGTCAGGTCGCCGGTGCCGCCGGCGACATCGAGCACGCGCTGTCCCGGGCGCACCAGGCTTTGTTCAACCGCAAATCGTTTCCACAGGCGGTGCAGGCCGGCAGACATCAGATCGTTCATCAGGTCGTAACGCGAGGCGACCGAATCAAAAACTTCGGCGACCTTGCGCGCTTTTTCGTCCTCCGCGACCTTCTGGAATCCGAAATCGGTGGTTTTGCTCATGACTGAATTCAGGCCTCGCGGCTGGCGCCGGCTTCCTGCAGGCGCTGCAGGTATTCCTGCCACATCGATTCCTGCTTGATGCCGTAATCGTAGAGCAGGTCCCAGGAATAGATGCCGGTGTCGTGGCCGTCGGAAAAGCGCAGTTGGATGGCGTACTGGCCGACAGGCTCAACGGCAGTGATGGTCACATCCTTTTTGCCGGTCTGCAGCGTTTCCTGCCCAGGTCCGTGGCCGCGCACCTCGGCGGAGGGCGAATGGACGCGCAGGAATTCGCAGGGCAGGCGGAAGCTTTTACCGTCGGCAAAAGCGATTTCCAGCGCGCGCGACGCCTGATGCAGCGTGATTTCGGTGGGCAGGGGCACACCCTTGTTCAGTCCGGCCATGATTGTTCCATATACGGTTGGTGTTGCAGTGACAGCCATCATAACCGAGACCGCCGGCATTCAAGAAAACTGCTTGTACACCAAGGACTTGCACATGAGTAGCCGTTGACTGTCATACGGCCGTAACAACAGGTTCATAATATGCGGAGGGTAAAAACCCCTCTGGAGCATGCATGGCAGCAACAATACTGGTTGTGGAAGACGAACCAGCCATTCAGGAACTGGTCGCCTGCAACCTGGAACTCGCCGGGCATCGCACCTTGCGTGCCGAGTCTGCGGAGCAGGCGATGCAAATGGTCCGCGAAGAATTGCCGGATCTTATTGTTCTCGACTGGATGCTTCCCGGCATCAACGGTATGGAATTCGCCCGGCACCTTCGTGGCGACAAGCGCACCCAGGGGGTGCCGCTGATCATGCTCACTGCAAGGGCGGATGAGCAGGACAAGCTGGCCGGACTCGAAACCGGCGCCGATGACTACATTACCAAGCCGTTTTCGCCGCGCGAGCTGAATGCCCGGGTCAAAGCCGTGCTGCGCCGGCGCTCGCCGCAGGCGACTGATGATGTGGTCGAGGCTGCGGGATTGCAGCTGGATCCGAACAGCCACCGGGTTCTTGGCAATGGTCAACCGTTGCAGCTGGGGCCAACGGAATTCCGCCTGCTGCATTTTTTTATGACGCACGCCGAGCGCGTCTACACGCGAGCGCAGCTGCTGGACCATGTCTGGGGCGATCATGTATTTGTCGAGGAACGAACAGTTGACGTGCATATCCGCCGACTGCGCAAGGCGCTGGAACCGAGCGGACATGACCGTCTGATTCAGACCGTGCGTAGTTCCGGTTACCGCTTTTCCACGAACTGAGCCGGGGCTGAATGCCGGATTCATTCAATCACAGGTTGTCCGGATGAGCGGAATCTGGTGGCCGTTGGCTTTTCGCTTGGCGTTGCTCGCGGGTTTCGCTGTCGCGGCCTGGATGGTTGACGGCATTGTTGTTGCGCTGTCTCTGGTTGCCGGCACGCTGTTGCTGATGGTGTTGCACCATGCGCGCCACTTGGCGCGATTGTCGAAGTGGCTTGCTGACCCCCGACCCGAAGCACTGCCTTCCGGCAGCGGCATCTGGGAAGATGTATTCGCGGCGTTTTATCATATGCTCCGCCGGCAACGGCGCAGCGAATCCAAGTTGACCGCCACGCTGCATGACTTCCAGCGCGCAGGTATGGCCATGCCCGACGGACTGGTCATTCTCGACGGGTCCAATCGTATCGAGTGGTGCAACCCGAAGTCCGAGCAGCATTTCGGGCTTGATGCCAAGCGTGACTTCGGACAGCTGGTGACGCATCTGGCCCGGCAGCCAGAGTTTGCGGAAGCGCTGGGTGGCAGTTATACCGAGCCGCTTACCCTTCGTGCGCATGGCGGCGATCTGGTGCTGTCGGTGCTGATTGTTCCCTATGAGGAAAACCGGAAGCTGATCATCAGCCGCGACGTCACGGATCGCGAACGCGTCGAAACCATGCGTCGTGATTTTGTCGCCAATGTGTCGCATGAACTGCGCACACCGCTGACGGTGATCGGCGGGTTTCTCGAAACCATCGCCGATATGGAGACACCGAATGCGGAACTGATCTGCCGTTCGGTGCCGCTGATGAGCGACCAGGCCAAACGCATGCAGACGCTGGTCGAGGATCTACTGACGCTGTCGCGACTCGAATCCGAAGGCAATCCGGCGCGCGAAGAGCCGGTGAATGTCCCGGATATTGCGCGCGGCCTGTATCACGATGCGCTGGCACTGTCATCTGCTCGCCACAAGGTCATGTTGCTGCTGGAGAGTCCGGCGTGGGTCAACGGTGCGGAAGACGAGTTGCGCAGCGCCTTCGGCAATCTGGTCAGCAACGCCATCCGCTACACGCCGGCCGGTGGCGAGGTCCGTTTGTCATGGAAGGCAGGCGCCGACGGCGGTGCGGTATTTTCGGTGCGTGATACCGGCATCGGCATCGAAGCACAGCATCTGCCGAGACTGACTGAACGGTTTTACCGCGTTGACCGCGGTCGTTCGCGTGAAACCGGCGGCACCGGACTCGGACTGGCGATCGTCAAGCATGTGGTCAACCGGCACGACGCAAAGCTGGAGGTGACCAGCGAGCCCGGGCGGGGCAGTTGTTTCAGTGTCGTATTCCCCGCAAGCCGTGTTGACGAAAAGCGCAGCACTGTCCAGGCTGCCCGCAGCGCCTAGTTTTCCCTAAGCCCCGGCTTCGTTCAAAGCTGCATTAATTCCGCACAAATCTTTTCCGCCAGTGCGCCCAGGTTCAATGGCGCAGTACGGTTGTCGCGCTGACGCGTTGCCCAGACCGGCTGCGGAAAATGGGGATCATCGGTAAAACGCGGAATTACATGCCAGTGTACATGTGCCACAAAATTGCCCAGGCTGGCGAGATTGATTTTTGCCGGGGACAGCGCATCGCGCATCGCGCGTTCAACGGCGAAAACCACATTCATGCAATGAAGACGGTCAGCCAGCGACAGATCGGTCATCTCGCGCACATGGGATTTCCAGATAACCCGGCAGAATCCCGGATACCCCGGCTCATCGGCCTGGACGACGCGGCAGCGCGGGTCTTCCCAGAGGAAGGTTCCGCCGGGCGTTGTACACAACTCGCAGTTCATGCCCTACTTCTCCCGAACAGGTAATCCGCCGCACGATAAACCAGATCGCGGCCGTTTGCGACTGCCGCGTTGCGCCATCCCGTTGAGGCCGGGCATAACGCTTCACGGAGTTGCCTTTTTTCGGGGTGATCAAGACGCCCGCCGCCATGGTGGTGCCAGCGATTTTCGTCGCGCAGCGCCTGCAAGACATGCAGCGATGACCAGGTGCCGATTTCCTGCAGGACGAACTTCAGATCAATGCCGGGAAGCAGGCGCGGAAACGTGCGCGCGCCGTAGCATAGTCGGCTGAAAACAATGCCGCCCCCGGGTCAGGAGGCGCCGGTTCAGGCTGTGTTGTAGGTGACGCGCTCGAAATTAGAGCCACTTTCAAGTAGTGCGGTCAACCGGATCTGCCGCGGTTTACCGTCGTGGATATCAAGAACGCGGCCGGGGCTGTAAGTGCCGGGCGCTACCAACACAGTCTGCGGTTCGCCGCCAGGAACGTCGGCCAGCAGCAAAGCCCTGTCATAGGGAGTCTGGTTGTCGGCGACACGTGCGGCGATGGGCTGTACTTTCGCACGCAGCAGCCGTAGGCCGAGCCAGGTCATGCCTTCGGTATCGACGCTCAGCCGCTGCACGAAACCCAGATAGTTATTGCCGTTGGGTGCGACCAGGCCCAGCAACTGGTTGTGGGTGAGACGCGTGTTTTCAGTGAGTTTATGGCACATGCCGAGGATGCCGGATGCGCTCTGGTTCACGACCGTCCAGGTTTCCAGCGTGCGGCTGCGTACCGAAGCTTCACCAACAACAGGCCCGTCAACACGCTGAAATCCGGCCATCTCGAAACGCGCTCGGGAATGCAGTCCTGCATCAGGTGCCGAGAAGGGCTTGCCGCTGATGTTGTAATGCATGGCCGCCATCGTGTAAGAAACCAGCGCATTGAAGGAAACCACCTTGCGCTCATCAACGCGACCGGTGCCCGGTGCGATCCATTGGGAATGCAGGTGGAGCATCAGCCTTTCGCAGGCTTCACGCGGAACTGGCCCCAGCCCCAGTTTGTCGGGGCTCTGGCTTTTCAGGGCGACCGCGGTCTTGCGCAGTTTGTCACCGATTTTTTCAAGATCGAGATAGCGCAGATTGTTGCCCTTGAGATTTTTCAGGCGGTGAGCGCCTTCCGATGAGCCAAGGTCGATGCCCAGGGCCACATTGGCGTCGGTGGCGACAGGCGTCATCGATATCCCGCCCAGCGGTACCCACTGTGCCAGCGCCCGGTCGATGATATCCATCTGCAAAAGCGAAAGCGAGTCAGGGCTCGCGCACTGGGTCAGAACGATGTGCAGATATGCCAGATTGACCGTGCTCTTGCCGTCGGCGCTTTCGGCGACCGGCGTATCAATGATGCCCGCGCTTTCGGCGAAGGCATACAGGCAGTGCAGCTGCTCCCACAGGAATCCGGGAACTGCATGGTAAGCGCGGTTGTAGGCGTTCATGCCGAAGCCTGTGTAGCGCAATGCGCGGTAACACACCAGTGCGGCGTGCCCAGCGACCTCCGGGGAGGATTCCGCCATGTCGGTGATCAGCGATTCGTAGGCATCAGCCAGTGCGCGCCAGAGCGAAATGCTGCGATTGAAAATGTCGCGCGTCTCGTGGTCGAAAGGCACTGGGCGGCCCCAGCACTCTTTGCTGCGGGCGTGCTGGGCTTCCAGCGTCGTCTCGCGCAGCAGTTCCAGAACCTGCAGGCGGGGTGTACCGGTGACGCCGGCTTCATTGAGCAATTGCAACTGCATCAGCAGTTGCGCCTGTCGTTGCGCAGGCGTTGCGCCCGTCAGCTGGGCAATAAACACCCGCGCTGCAGAAGCGTCGGCGATTTTCAGCAAACCCTGTTTAGCACTCAAGACGGTAGCCATGACGTACCCCAAATGGAGCGGGTACGAATAATCCGGTTGTTGGGCGGGCGGGACAAGTAAATATGGCATATGTCGCTGATCCATGACAACTGCCGTGTCTTCCCGTGTGACGGATGTCACGCATCACAGCAAAACGCGCTCGATGCCGCCGTTGTTGGCGCGCGCCACATAGTTTTCCATCCAGTCGGCGCCGAGCAGATGACGCGCCATTTCCACCACGATGTAATCCGCTTCCACCGCAGTATCGGGCGTGAAACGCGCCAGGCCCTGCAGGCATGAAGGGCAGGAGGTGAGGATTTTCAGCGGGCCATCGCCACCTTCGCGCAGCTTCGCCGCGCCGCGCCGCATTTCCTCTTCCTTGCGGAAGCGCACTTGCGTCGAAACGTCCGGCCGCGTCACTGACAGCGTGCCCGATTCGCCGCAGCAGCGTTCGTTCAGTGCAACCGGCGAGGCCATCAGCGCGTTCACCACTTTCATCGGCGAATGCGTTTTCATCGGCGAATGGCAGGGGTCGTGATACATGTAGCGCGTGCCGCTGACGCCTTCGAGTTTCACGCCGCGCTCGAGCAGGTATTCGTGGATGTCGAGCAGGCGGCAGCCGGGGAAAATTTTTCCGAATTCGTATTTCTGCAGCTGGTCCATGCAGGTGCCGCAGGAAACGATCACCGTTTTGATATCGAGGTAGTTCAGCGTGTGCGCGACGCGATGGAACAGCACACGATTGGCGGTGGTGATCGCATGCCCCTTGGCTTCTTCACCGGCGGCGGTCTGCGGGTAGCCGCAGCACAGATAACCCGGCGGCAGCACAGTCTGCACGCCAAGGTCGAAGAGCATGGCCTGGGTGGCCAGGCCGACCTGGCTGAACAGGCGTTCCGAGCCGCAGCCCGGGAAATAAAACACCGCATCCGAATCCTCGGTGACTTTCGCCGGATCACGGATCACCGGCACCATGCGCGCGTCTTCGATATCAAGCAGCGCGCGGGAGGCTTTTTTCGGAAGCCCGCCGGGCATCGGCTTGTTGATGAAGTGGATGACCTGCGCGCGGATCGCCGGTTTACCGGTGGTGGCCGGCGGCTGCCGGGTCTGTTCACCGGTCAGGCCCAGCGTTTTTGCGGTCTTGGCGGCCAGTCGCTGCGCGCGGTAACCCCAGTCGATCATCAGCTTGCGCGCGACGTTGATGGTGCGCGGCTCGGTGGCGTTGAGGAAAAACATCGATGCCTTCGCGCCGGCGTTGAAACGCCGCTTGCCGTGCTGCCGCAGAAAATTGCGCATCGCCACCGACACGTCGCCGAAGTCGATGTCCACCGGGCAGGGGTTTGCACATTTGTGACAGACCGTGCAGTGATCGGCGACGTCGCCGAATTCGTCGAAATGCTCCAGCGAAATGCCGCGGCGGGTCTGTTCTTCGTAAAGGAAAGCTTCGATCAGCAGACTCGTGGCAAGGATCTTGTTACGCGGGCTGTAAAGCAGGTTGGCGCGCGGCACATGGGTGGCACAGACCGGTTTGCATTTGCCGCAGCGCAGGCAGTCCTTGACCGAATTCGCAATCGAGCCGACATCGGAATGTTCGAGAATCAGGCTTTCCGCGCCGAGCAGCGAGAAGCTCGGCGTGTGGGCGTTGCCGAGGTCTGCGCCCGCCATCAGCTTGCCCTTGTTGAAGCGGCCTTGCGGATCCACCTGCTGTTTATAGGCCTGGAACGCGGCAATGCGTTCCGGCGGCAGGAATTCCAGCTTGGTGATGCCGATGCCGTGCTCGCCGGAGATCACGCCGTCCAGCGATTCTGCCAGTCGCATGATGCGAGCCACCGCTTCGGCGGCTTCCTGCAGCATTTCGTAGTTGTCGGAGTTGACGGGGATATTGGTGTGCACATTGCCGTCGCCGGCGTGCATGTGCAGCGCGACGAAGACGCGGCCGCGCAGGGTCTGGCGGTGGGCTTCGTCGATGGCCTCCATCACTTTGGCAAAAGGCCTGCCGCTGAAAATGCCCGCGAGGTGCAGTCGCACTTCCTCTTTCCACGATACCCGCAGCGTGTGGTCCTGCAGGGCGTGGAACAGGGTCTGTCCGGCGGCGCGCTGCAGTGCTGCGTCAGGCAGTTGATGCGGTGCCGGCTTCAGCTTGTCGACCGGGTCGTCCATATGCGCCAGCAACCACGTCCAGCGGCTGCGCGCATCTGCAATCAGTGCCTGTGCGCGTTCGACGCGGTCGCCGAGAACATCCGCCGCAGAAACGCCGGGCTCGGTCTGTAAAACCGGCAGTTCGCCGGCAATCACGGCTTCGGCGGCATCGAGGATGCGCAGCTTGTTGCGGATCGAAAGTTCGATATTGATGCGTTCAATGCCGTCGGAATAATCACCCAGCCGCTCCAGCGGGATGACCACGTCTTCATTGATCTTGAAGGCATTGGTGTGGCGCGCGATGGCTGCCGTACGCGCGCGGTCGAGCCAGAAAGTCTTGCGCGATTCCGCCGACACCGCGATGAACCCTTCGCCGCCGCGGGCGTTGGCGATGCGCACCACCTGCGAGGCGGCGGCGGCCACGGCGTCTTCGTTTTCGCCGACGATGTCGCCGACCAGCACCATTTTCGGACGGCCGGCGCGTCGCGATTTGGTCGCGTAACCGACGGCTTTTACATATCGCGCGTCGAGATGTTCGAGGCCGGCGAGAATGGCGTCGGGGTTGCCGTCGACATAGCGCTTGATTTCGACAATCGAAGGCACGGCTTCGCTGACCTGGCCGAAGAACTCCAGACACACGGTACGGACTGCGGGCGGCATGCGATGCAGGACAAAGGTCGCCTGGGTGATGATGCCGTCGCAGCCTTCCTTCTGGATGCCGGGCAGTCCGCCCAGCACCTTGTCCGTGACATCCTTGCCGAGGCCGCGCTTGCGGAAGGTCGAGCCGGGGATTTCGAGAATTTCGGGTGCGCCGTCGGCCGTTTTACCGTCGCGCGCGTAACGCGTGACGCGAAAGCGCGCGGTGGCGAGGTCGTGGATCTTGCCGAGATTGTGATCAAGGCGCTCGACCAGCATCCATTGCGCATCCGGCGTGACCATTTTCCAGGACGCGAGGTTGTCGAGCGCGGTGCCCCACAACACGGCTTTTTTGCCGCCGGCATTCATCGCGACGTTACCGCCGATGCAGGAGGCGTCGGCCGACGTCGGGTCGCAGGCAAACACCAGCCCCGCGGATTCCGCGGCTTCCATCGCCCGCCGGGTCACCACGCCCGCACCGCAGCGCAGGACCGGGACGCGGGACGCCACACCGGGTAGTGCAACGCGGTCAATGGCTGCAAGGGCATCAAGTTTTTCAGTGTTGATCACCGCCGAGAGCGGTGTCAGCGGAATCGCGCCGCCGGTATAGCCGGTGCCGCCGCCGCGCGGAATGATGGTCAGTCCGAGTTCAATGCAGGCGCGCACGACTTCAAGGACTTCCTCTTCCGTATCCGGATTGATGACGACGAAGGGATATTCCACCCGCCAGTCGGTGGCGTCGGTGACATGGGAGACGCGGGCCAATCCATCAAATTGCACATTGTCGCGGCGCGTGGTGCGTGCGAGCCGCGCCATCGCGCGCCGGCGCAACGCCAGCGTATTCTCGAATTCGGCTTCAAAACCGTCGACCGCGCGCCTCGCCGCCTCCAGCAACTCCGATACCCGCTGGTCCGCACCGTCATGTCGTGCGTCTATGCTGTTGAGCCGGTTGCGCATGCCTTCCACCAGCGCGGTGCGCCGTTTGCGGTTGCCGAGCAGGTCGTCCTCGATGTACGGATTGCGCTTGACGACCCACATGTCGCCCAGCACTTCGTAAAGCATTTTTGCCGAACGTCCGGTGCGACGCTGCGCGCGCAGTTCGTTGAGCAGTTGCCAGCGTTCGGCGCCAAGCAGCCGGATCACGATCTCGCGATCCGAGAACGAGGTGTAGTTGTAGGGGATTTCTCTGAGGCGGGCGGTCATTGCGGGAAGCGGAAGATGAAAAATCAGCGATGATCAGCGGCGGGTCGCCGCGCGCGCTGATAGGAATTCCTGAAGAAACAGCATATTAGCGCAATGCAGCACAGGCTTCATGTAACCAGTGCGGCGATGACCCAGTAGCGTCCGAATTTGCCAATGGCGATGAACAGCGTCGACCACCAGAGATTGAGCCGCAGCCAGCCGGCCGCGACGCACAGCGGATCGCCAAGCAGCGGCGCCCAGGACAGCAGCAGTGCCGGGCTGCCCCAGCGTTGCACCGTGGCCAGCCCTTTGAGCGGTTTGGTCTGCGGAATCAGCCGGCCGAGCAGATAGGACGACAGTCCGCCCAGCGTATTGCCCAGCGTGGCCACGCCCAGCGCCAGCCAGAACTGCTCGGGATGCAGTTTGAGCACGGCAAACAGCACGGCCTCGGACCCGCCCGGCAGCAGGGTTGCGGCGAGAAAACTGCTGGCGAACAGAGTGCCGAGAGTGATGGATACGTCCAAGGTGGAATGTGTTGTATCAGACCGATTGCTGCACAAGAAGGATGATCGTCAGAACGGGGAGCCCGGTTCTTTAAGGGGAGGCTCGCTTACATGCATTCTGTCGGCGGCAGTCTACTACGCGGGGTCTCCCACCGGCCGGCCCGAATGCGGCGAAACGGCGGTTTTCCCCGGGAGCAATAATTTGAACTGGAGCCCGGGGTTCATTAAACTCCGGTGTCCTGCCGACCGGCTAGCCGGTTAATTGCGGATCCCCGACATCATGAGCACCCTGATTACTGAAGAATACCGGCAAATGCAGGCCGCCCTGCATCAGAACCCCAATTACGGGGTAGCCTCGGTTCAGTATGCGCCGACCGTCGCTGAGATCCTCAAACAGGTCGGCTCGACCGAATTGCTCGACTACGGCGCGGGCAAGGGCCGTCTCGGCGAGACCTTGCAGACCCTGATGCTGAATCCGCCGCAGATCCGTCACTACGAGCCTTCTCGCCCGGAATGGTCGGCGACGCCGCAACCCGCACCTTTTGTGACCTGTATCGATGTATTGGAACACATCGAACCCGAGTTGCTGGATAACGTGCTGGATGACTTGCGGCGCGTCACCCTGGATCGCGGATTTTTTACGGTGCACACGGGTCCGGCAGTGAAGATTTTGCCGGATGGCCGTAATGCGCATCTGATCCAGGAACCCGCGTCGTGGTGGCTGCCCAAATTCATGAGCCGTTTTGAGTTAAAGGTTTTTCAGTCCATGCCCCAGGGCTTCTGGATTGTCGTCCAGCGCAAAGCGGACACATTCCCGGCGGAGGAGCCTGCTGCAGCGCCGAACCCCTATAACGCGGGGATATTGCGCAGAGTACTGAAGTCATCGATTTTCAAGAAATAAACTTTCCAGGCTGTTTTTACAGATCCCTACCGATCCCGTTTCGCAGATTCATTTACCTAAGGAAAAGAAGATGAGTTATGTCATTGATTTCGCCGGTGTCGTCACCCTGCCGGTGGTTGAGAGCAGCAAAGCCTTTCCCGTCGGCCGCATTTACTGCGTTGGCCGCAACTATGCCGAGCACGCGCGCGAGATGGGCCATGACCCGGACCGCGAGCCGCCGTTTTTCTTCATGAAGCCGGCGGATGCCATCGTGCAGAACGGCGCGACCATTCCCTATCCGCAGATGACCAAGGATGTGCACCACGAAATCGAGATGATCGTTGCCATCGGCAAGGGCGGCGCCAACATTCCGGTGGAAAAAGCCCTGGATCACGTGTTCGGTTACGGCGTCGGCCTCGATATGACCCGCCGCGACCTGCAGGGCGAAGCCAAAAAAATGGGCCGGCCCTGGGAAATGGGCAAAGCCTTCGACAACTCCGCACCGTGCACCGCGCTGAAAACGGTGGCGATGGTCGGCCACCCGGCGAAAGGCGCGATCTGGCTGAAGGTGAATGGTGAAGTGAAGCAGAAGGGCGATCTGTCGGAACTGATCTGGAACGTTCCGGAAACTATTTCCTACCTCTCGCACCTGATCACGCTGCGCCCCGGCGACATCATCATGTCCGGCACCCCCGCCGGCGTCGGCCCGATCAAACCCGGCGACAAGCTGGAAGGTTATGTGGAAGGTGTCGGCGACCTGACTGTCACTTACGCCAAGTAAGAGTGAGCGGTAAGCGGTGAGCCGCAAGCGGTAAACCGTGGGGTGGTGGTCGGCGTTTTTTGGGAGATCGAGCCGTCAAAGGATTCCCGGTGGGATCTCCCAAACCGCACCACCGATTACAGGCGTGGCAGGATTCCATGGCACTGGTGCGCATGGTCTATGATCTGACTCGTCTGTTTCCCAAGGAAGAAATCTACGGACTGACTTCGCAATTGAGACGCGCGGCAGTTTCGGTGCCGAGCAATCTGGCTGAGGGTGCCGGTAGGGATGGTCCAAGAGAGTTTGCCCGATTTCCGGGTATTGCCCGCGGCTCATTGAGCGAGATGGAAACGCAATTGTTGATTGCGGCGGATCTTGGATATCTTCCACCGGATCAGGGTGTTTTTCTGCTGCTGGAGAAAGTTTCTCGTCTGATCACCGGATTGCATCGGAAAACGGGGGCTGTGGCCGGCAGTGAACAGTAAGCAGTCAGCAGTAAGCAGTCAGCAGAAAAGCAGAACAGATGCCGCGGTTCGAGGTCCCTTTGCTTACCGCTTACCAGGAGGAAATAACAATGCAGAAACGCAGACTTGGCCGTAACGGCCCCGAAGTTCCGGCGCTCGGCCTCGGTTGCATGGGCATGTCGATCAGCTACGGCGAACCCGATGATGCTGAGTCGATCGCGACCATGCACCGTGCTATCGAACTCGGCTGCAATCTGCTGGTGACTTCCGACGCCTACGGCAATGGCATCAACGAGAGTCTCATCGCGCAGGCGATCAAGGGTCGGCGCAGCCAGGTGCTGATCGCGACCAAATTCGGCAATCTGGGGCTGGCGTCGCGTGACGGTGGCGGAGCCCCGGCGCTATCCGGCGGCCACCCTGATTATGTTGTGCAAGCCTGTGAGGCCAGTTTGAAACGGCTGGGCGTGGACGTCATCGACATCTATGGCCTGCATCGTGTCGATGCGGCGGTGCCGATTGAAGACACCGTTGGCGCGATGAAACGCCTTGTCGAGCAGGGCAAGGTGCGTTATCTCGCACTGTCGGAGGCCGGTGCGCAGACCATCCGCCGCGCGCATGCGGTGCATCCGATCATTGCGGTTGAAACCGAATACTCGCTGTGGAGCCGCGATGTCGAAACCGCAATCCTGCCCGCCTGCCGTGAACTGGGCATCGGTTACATGGCTTATGCCCCCTTGGGCCGCGGTTATCTGACGGCAACCATCAAAAGCGTCGATGCCCTGATTGCCAAGGACCGGCGCCGCGATCACCCCCGCTTCATGCCAGAAAATATCAATAAAAACAATAACTTACTTATTTCCCTCGAGACGATAGCAAGTGCTCACAAAGCAACCCCGGCGCAGGTCGCGCTGGCCTGGTTGCTGGCCCAGGGCGAAGACATCGTGCCCATCCCAGGCACCAAACGGCGCAGCTATCTGGAACAGAATCTGGCAGCAATTTCGCTCACCTTGAGTGCTGCCGAACTCGCGCAACTGTCCGCCGCCTTTCCGCCCGGCGTCACCGCCGGCACGCGTTATCCGGAGAAGCAGCTGAAAGCGCTGGGCATCTGAGTTTGAACCCGGCCGTGAAGACGCCGAACTGGCGCCCGTGGCTCGAGGGTCTAGCGGCGAAATAATCTGAATTCGCTGCTCAGCGCGTCTTGACGCCGGCATGCAGCATGGCGTCACGCTCGGCAAACCATTCTTTCGAGTATTCGCAGTCGCGGAATTCATCAAAGTAGGGGCCGCCCAGCGTGTAATGCACCAGGGCGGCGTCCGCACGCGGCTCATCGTAAGCAACGAGGTGGTTCCAGCGCTTGGGCAGGTCGCCGATCAGGCCGTCATCGCCCAGCCACTTGAACTGATGCAGTTCAAGACCCGTGGCGGTGTTGACGTATTCGGGCGTCAGCGCCTTGCAGCGTGCGTTGTTGAGCAGCATCACGCTGGACCAGTTTTTTTTCTGATATTTGGTTTGCGGCTCATTGAGGAATTTGCGTTCTTCCTTGGGCACATGATCATGTTTGATCACCATCACCGCATACCGGTCATCGCGCAGCGCCCACAGTTTGGCAATATCGTCGAGTACCAGCATGTCGCAGTCCATGAACACCGACCAGCCGCCGAAGCCGGACAGGTAAGGCGTCAGAAAGCGCGAGAAGGAAAAATCAGTCGACTGTAGCGGATGCCGCTCGCGATGAAAAACACCCTGCAATTGCGACAGAATCAACGGTGTCACCGATACCGGCAGTGATGATCGATGATGAATGCTGTAGGCCAGCACGTTGTAGGCGATTGCCTCGCGTAAATCGAAGCCAATGAATACAGGAATGATGGCAGTCATTTACATGTTTTTCGAAATGTAGTTTTCAATGATCTCGGGCATGAACCTCGACAGTTCGGGCGGGCCAAATGCCGCAATGGATTGTTCCCCGGTGAATGATTTGTTCGCCACGATTTGCTCGGAATAAATCAACACTCGCCGTTCGCGCTCTGCAAAATACTTCAGCCATTGCAGCGCGCGAGGCGGAATGCGTCTGCCGACAGGTACAGCAACATCAATTGGGATGCCGCTAAAAACCAATTCATTGAAAAGCACGATGACTTTTGCCGTATCCGGGCGCATCCAGTCCGGCAGAGGGCTGCCTTTGATAAGCCAGCCACAGTCAAATTGCCTGCAAGGCTGGATGGGCCTGTTTGGGTAGTCACTGCAGCCCGTGCCGGTGCTAAAAGGACATTTCTTGCCGGGGTAGACGGCTTGTCCTTGGATGGTGATTCTCAGCCATCCGTCGCAACAGGCTGTGCAGTTTTGGCATGAACGGGGGGAATCTGAGCGCCCCATTTCAAAAAACCTCAATTACTTGGCATGAATGAGAACCGTCAAAAATATTTTTTAACATATTGTTTTGTATGGGTATTATTTCTGGATCTGCCTGGGTTGTATCTTCGATGGTGTCAAGGCTATCGCAATTAGAACCATCAATAAGGTTGTTCAGCTTAACCCCTGGTGCTTGGTGGTCAGTTGCTTCACAAAATATGCTTGTCTGGATCTCAGAACCGGAATCTCATACGACAGCTTTCACTGTTGCAAAAAGGCAACAAAGAGTACTTTTCCTTCAATGTTGCAAAAAGGCAACAAAGAGTTCTTTTGATGGGTTTAAAAACGGATAACAGTTGATTGAACCGTGCTAAGTGCGCAAGGATACGAGCAGTCCATGAAAAGTATAGATCGATATTACGGACTGCATCGGGATTGACGTGGTTGAAAATCCCTTTTTTAAAAAGATTAGGAGAGACTAATGAACAAAAAACTGATCGCCGTTGCGGTTGCAAGCATCGCGGCAACTCCGCTGTCGGCCTTAGCCCAGGCAACAAGCAGCGTTAATCTGTACGGAAACATTACCATGGAATATGCGTTTACCAGCATCCCGGGACGCGTAAGCTCGGATCAGTCCGATGTGCCCGGCGGTTCGGCCATTGGTTTCAGAGGCGAGGAGAAATTAGGCGGCGGCCTGTCGGCATGGTTCCAGTGCGAAACCTCTGCTGACGTCCGCGGCGTCGATCAGGTAGGTTTTTGCAGCCGAAACAGCGCGATCGGTTTCAAGGGCGGTTTCGGTAACATCTATCACGGCCGCTGGGATACCCCCTTCAAGCGCGCCCTGAATGTTGGCACGGTTGGCGCCACGGAAACCGGCGCACTGGGCGCATCGTTCCTGGCCTTCGGTGGATCGGGAGGTGCCGATGCGAATGGTGCTAATGATCAAGCGGCTGCAGACCAGACCTCTAACAGCCGTGCACGTTGGAAGCGTCGTGAAACCTCCATCACCAACTTCGATTCGAACAGCTTTGGCGGATTAACGCTTCACGCTGGCATTACGGATGGCAAAGGCGGCATTGACCAGGCCTCCGGCACCACAGGTGCGAAGCCGCGTGTGATGTCTTTTGCGGGTATTTACAGCGCTGGCCCACTGCAAGCTGCGGTAGCTTACGAAATTCACAAGAATTTCGCCGGCCAGGGTAAATTCGAGGGTGATGACACGGCTGTCGGTCTTGCGGTTTCCTACACCGTAGGAAATCTCAAAGTCGGTGCAACCATGCTCGATGCCGAATATGAGACTAGTGCCACCGGTACCACCAAGAAAAAGACCTACACCATCGGCTCGAGCTACAAACTGAGTGGCCCGCATAGCATTGAGGGCCAGTATGCTGTGGCCGGAGACACCAAGGGTAATGGTGCCGCGGTCCAAGGCACCAGCCGTCAAGGCGTGAAAGCTCCGGGCGCCGACACCGGCGGTAACCAGATTTCACTTTGGTATGTGAACCAGTTGTCTAACCGTACCACCGCGAGGGTTGGATATACCCGGATCAACAATGATCTCAACGCTGGCTATGCATTGGGTAACAACGCCTCGACTGTCGGTAAGGATCAGAAAGCCTACGGTCTCCACGTTAGCCACCGCTTCTAAGCATCTAAGGCAGTAAGATCGTTAAAACGGGCGCTTCGGCGCCCGTTTTTTTATGGGGTAACGCCGGTGGTGCCTGAGTGTATGTCGAGGAAAAGCGCCTCAAGGTCGTGCGTGAACGCAATGGCATCAAACAAAGGCGTACTATCATGAGCGGCGATGATACGTCTCTTGATGTTGCTAAGATCCTCGGGAGATGCAGCCAGCTCGCATATTTTCTGTTCGTAAATCGCGATGGAATCAGTGATCAGGTCCGGCAGTCCGCATGCAGTGAGAATGCTGGCGGAGACGCGCGCCGGAAACGTCTCACCGCGCAAGGCGACCAGCGGGCAGCCACACCACAACGCATCACTGGCCGTGGTGTGTGAGGCATAGGGGGAAGTGTCCAGAGCAAGATCGGCAACGCGATAGCGTGCGAGGTGGAGGGGTAAGGGCAGGCGCGGGGCGATCACCAGGCGCTCAGGTGCTACATTATGCGCAATTGCCGCTGTACGCAGATTTTGAGTTGCGATCGGATTGTCATCCAATAGCCACAACACAGCGGTGTCGAAGCGCTGCAGAATACGCATCCAGCAGGCGAAAATTTCCGGGCTGATCTTGAAGGTCTGGTTGAAACAGCAGAATACGAAGGCGTTCTCGGGCAGGCCGTACTCGGGGCGTGAAAGAGCCTCCGCTATGGTGCGCTGGCGGTCATTGGGCTGGTATGTGTGCGGCAGCCGTAAGATCCGCTCGCTGTAAAACGTTTCCATGTCTGGCGGAATGATTACCGGGTCGGCAATGACATAATCAATAAAATGTGCCCCCATGGTTCCGGGGTAACCCAACCAGTTGATCTGGATCGGGCAGGGGCGAGCCGCGAGCAGCCCCGTGCGTGAACCCATGGTGTAACCCGTGAGATCGACCAGAATATCGAGCTGGTCATCCCTGATGCGGCGATCAGCGATATCGTCTGGATCCCATGCGATGTCGATGAAATGCTCACATGCCGCGCGAAGTCGCGCGCGCATGGGGCTGTGGTCTTCCGGACCGTATGAATAGGCGAAAATTTCAAATTTAGTGCGGTCATGCAGTTCTAGGATTTCCGCTATCAGATAGGCGACTGCATGTTCGTGAAAATCTCTGGAAAGATATCCAATGCGTAATCGTTTTCCCTCCCGCAAAGAGCTCTTTACAACGGGAATCGCCGCAGCATGGACAGGGAATCTGGATGCCCAGTGTTTTGCATAGCTGAGTTGCTGCTCGGCCGTTGTGGGTTGTGCAAGCAATGCAAAAGGGCTGCCCAACGCGGTTTTACCGTCTAGTCGGGCATGAATTTCCGGCCAAATCAGTAACCATTTATCCCACTGACACGTCCGGCGCAGTTCTGCGGCTAGCATGCCAAGCAACAGACTGTCGCCGGTCTGTGCGTAGCCTTGTTCGAGCGTTACAATGGCTTCAGCGAGCTCTTTTTGGAAAAAAAAAGTATCCGCAAGCACTCGATAGGGAGTGGGCAGCTTTGGATCGGTATGGATTGCCTGTTTGGCGTAGTGGCGTGCATCGCCCAGGTTGCCTTGTTGCAGGTGAGTGGCTGCCAGAGCGGCGGTGATAACTGGGTTTTCAGGCTCCAGTAGCAGCGCCCGCTTAAAGTAAGTAATGGCTTCCTTGAAACGTCCCAGTGCAGCGCAGGTGTGAGCGAGGCCCTCCACAGTCTCAATAAACTCCGGCTGCGTGTCTGCCGCGGCTCGCAGATGGCGATAGGCCAGTGCATGTTGTCCGACGCGGGCTAAGGCATTGCCGAGTTTGGTCAACGCATGGGCGTTGTGGGGATTGACTGTCACAGCTTGCTGGAACAATCCTAGGGCCCGTTGCGGATCTTTGTCTTTCTCAGCGATAACGCCGAGATTGATCAAGGCGTCCAGGTGCTGCGGATGGACACCAAGAACCCGGGCGAACCACTGCGCTGCTTCAGCGAGGCGATTAGCCTGCATTTTCAGAACGCCCAGATTGAACAACGCGTCTGGATGGTTTGGTAACAGTGCCAGAATGAACAAAAATTGTTTTTCGGCTCCCATCAGATCCCCGGTAGTACCCATTGCCTGGCCCAAGTTCAGCAGGCAGTCCGTTTCGTGTGGGGCCATGTTGACTGCATGCTGGAGAGGTGTCAGGGCTTCATGCGCACGTCCCTGACGTAGCATGGCAATTCCCAAGCGCATCCATACTGACCAGGGTGCGCCATCTATGGCGGAGGCGCGCCGCAGAAGCTGCTCAGCTTCGGTAAAAGTGCCGAGGTGAAGCAATGCAAGGCCAAGGTATTCCAGTAACGTGCCATTGCTGGGCTCGGCGACTAATGCCTGGCGTAAATCCCTAGCAGCGTCTGCGGGCGCCCCACCCATCAGCGCTGAGATGCCGCGCAGCGTCAGTGCTTCGGGATTACGCGGCGCCTTAGCGAGAATTTCCGTGCAGAGGGTCACCGCACCTGCGAGATCGCCGCGCTTCAGCAGATCTCGGGCATGGCGTAGCTTGTTATTCAGTGATGGAGGCATAAGCTGGCTGGGCAGATTAATAATTTTAGGCAGGTCAAAAGATACCTTTTTCAATGCGATCTGTCTGCGTTCTGACAGTCCGTTTTACACTGGGCGCAATTCTGCCAACGAATGCTTGGACACTGCGGCGTGATCTACCTAGAATGTCGCCGCTGATTCCGCAATCGCACCCCCACTGAAAGCGCCTGTGGCTGAAAAACAGGAAAAACGAACCGCTACCGAGATGCACCTTGAGCAGGTGGTCGAGCTGCTGCATCGGCATGAGCTGGTCGAAAATCAGGTGTCCCGCGAGGGGGATGCCAACGGCTCCGTTGAGTCGCAGGTTCACCGCCAGTACCTGAACGAGCTGCAGCAGCTGCTGGATCGTTTGCATCCGGCGGACATCGCCTACATCCTCGAAGCGCTGCCCCTGGAGCAGCGTCTGGTGGTCTGGGATCTGGTCAAGGCGGAACGCGATGGCGAGATCCTGCTGGAAACCTCGGATGCCGTCCGTGAGACGCTCATTGCGCACATGGACGAGGACGAGCTGGTTGCCGCCACAGAACAGCTCGATACCGACGAAATTGCCGACCTTGCCCCCGATCTGCCGCGCGAGGTCATTCTCGATGTGTTCAAGTCGCTGTCGACCGAAGACCGGGAGCAGCTGCGCGCGGCGATGTCCTACCCCGAGGAGGCCGTTGGTGCGCTGATGGATTTCGAAATGATCGAGATCCGTGAGGACGTGACGCTGGAGGTGGTGCTGCGTTACCTGCGCCGGCTGGATCAGTTGCCGGACCATACCGACCAGCTGTTTGTCGTTGACCGGGAAGAGCGCCTGCAGGGCCTGCTGCCGGTGAACCGGCTGCTGGTCGGCGATCCTGATGCGATGGTGGCTGCGGTGATGAATCGCGACTACACCAGTTTCATGCCCGGGCAGGATGCGCGCGATGCCGCCAGTGCGTTTGAGCGCTACGACCTGGTTTCTGCCCCGGTAATTGATGCCGAGGGTTGCCTTGTCGGCCGCATCACGGTCAATGCTGTGGTGGATTTCATCCGCGAATCGAAAGATACAGAGACGCTGGCAGCCGGCGGTCTGAGCGAAGACGAGGATCTGTTTGCGTCGGTCTGGAAAAGCGTGCGGAATCGCTGGGCATGGCTGGCGGTGAATCTGGTCACGGCGTTTATCGCCTCCCGGGTGATCGGCGTTTTCGAGAATTCGATCTCGCAGCTGGTGGCGCTGGCGGCGCTGATGCCCATTGTCGCGGGTATCGGCGGTAATTCCGGTAATCAGACGACGACGATGATTGTCCGGGCTCTGGCACTGGGGCAGATCACCCGCGACAACGCACAGGCGCTGTTTCTGAAGGAAATCAGTGTGTCGGCGCTGAACGGTCTGATCTGGGGCAGCATCGTCGGCTTGTTTGCTTTCCTGATTTATCACAGCTGGCAGCTCGGGCTGGTGATGACCGGCGCGATGGCGCTGAATCTGCTGCTTGCGGCAATCATGGGCGTGGTCATTCCGCTGGTGATGCAGAAATTCGACCGCGATCCGGCCATCGGATCCAGTGTGATGATTACCGCCATCACTGACAGCGGTGGCTTTTTCATTTTTTTGGGATTGGCCACGATTTTTCTGGTCTGACTGCTGGTGCGCCGGCTTGTCATGACTGTGGAATCCGCTTTTTCCGACCATTGCCGGTGACCTGCTCAAACAATCCCTGTGGCGCAAAGGAACAGACCTGCGCGCCTGGCTGTTTACCGTCATTCACAACATTTTCATCAATCAGATCGCAGTGCTGCTGCCAACCGGCTGGAAATCCGTGATCTTGATGTGGCGCTACAGGCTTTGCCGGAGGAGTAGCGTGCCGTGGTGTTGTTGATCGGACTGGAGCAGATGACTTACCAAGAGGCGGCTCGCGTCCTGGAAGTGCCTATCGGCACGGTCATGTCCCGGCTGTCGCGCGGACATGAGCGTTTGCGGCGGCTGTTGCAGGGGCTGCCCGCGTCCAACCCGCCGAAGGTGGTCAAATGAGCGCGGCTCCGGTCACTGAAGCGGGACTGCAGTAATACGTCGATGGCGTCTTACCGTCGGTTCGCGCGGCCGAAATCAACGAATACCTGGCGCAGAATGAAGCTGCCGCACAGCGCGTCGCGGCCTATCGCCCTCAAAACGGCCAGTTGCATGCCTACGATGAATTACTCGTCGAGACGCTGCCCGAACGTCTGCGTACCGGAAAGATGACCCGGCACCGGTTCTGGTATCCGTATGCGGCGGCGGTATTGTTGATGCTGGCCAGCGGAACCGCGGGCTGGCATCTGCATGAGCGGGTTGCCGGTACCCGTATCCAGGCGACCCAGATTGCCCGGGTGGCGGCGATAGCCCATGTTGTTTACAGCCCCGAAGTCCGGCATCCGGTGGAAGTCGGCGCCGATCAGGAAGAGCAACTGGTCAGCTGGTTGTCGAAGCGGCTGGGCGCCAGCCTGAAAATTCCGTCTCTCGCGCCGCAAAGTTTTGCTTTGGTCGGTGGACGTTTGTTGCCGGGTGAACGCGGACCCGCGGCACAGTTCATGTATCAGGATGCCAAGGGTCAGCGACTGACTTTGTATGTGCGCGTCAGCAATGACGTGCACGCACCGACCGCATTCCGTTTCGCGCTGGAAAACGGCGTTGGCGTTTTCTACTGGCTGGATGGCCGGCTGGGTTATGCCTTATCCGGTGAAACGGATCGCGGCGAATTGCTGCGAGTGGCGGACGCGGTGTATCAGCAACTCAATCCCTGATTGCACCGGACCGGGCGCTCGTCGGCCCCGCTCGGCGGTCTTCATTTAAATATTTGATTTTATTGGTTAATTTTTATTCGGCGCGGGGCAGTCTGATGGGAGCTGCTACCGGCGGCATGTAAGTACAAGCCACAAAAAATGCCGAACAAATGAAACTGCGCGGGTGAGTTCTTGAGAAAAACTTTGCGAAACTGAAACTGAAAATGCAGAAGCCGGGGGTTACCCGGCTTCTGCACAAATGCTACTTACTTCTTCTTGGCTACTTTCTTCTTGGCTACTTTCTTTTTAGCTTTCGCTTTTTTCTTCGCTGCCATATTCGTCTCCTTAAAAGTTAACTTAGGCATCGTTTGAGTGCGGCTTTTGTTCCGCACTACCATCTCACGATTCTCCGGAACATTTCACATTGCTGTTACTGTGTTCCACCAAAAAAATTGGTGAAAACCGTGTGCGGTGCGGCAATTCTATGCTATGCCGAAAAAAAAATGCAACACCTTTGTAAAGAATATTTGATTTCGTGAATCCGGTTGTGGGTTGCGTACCACAGGCAAGGCAAGGAACAAACGCGATCCATCCACGTTTTTGCATGCCATCAATCCGGCAAACGATGTTCGCCGGCGAACAACTCGGCAACGGTTTCACGATTCCGGATCGGGAAAATCCGGTCGCCATCGACCATGATTTCAGCGGCGCGGGGACGGGTGTTGTAGTTGGAAGACATGCTCATGCCGTACGCGCCGGCGGACGCGATGGCAATCAAATCCCCCGGATTTACGGATAGTTGGCGATCACGGGCGAGAAAATCGCCGCTTTCGCAGACCGGTCCGACGATATCGTAGACACGGCCACCGTCGGGTGTTGCACGCAGCGGCAGCACATCGTGCCAGGCTTCATACAGGGCCGGGCGCATCAGATCGTTCATCGCGGCATCGACCACCGCGAAATTACGGTCCTGGCCATGTTTGAGAAACAGCACTTCACTGAGCAGCACGCCGGCGTTTCCTGTCAGCAGGCGACCCGGTTCAAACAGCAGCTTCTGCGTGCGGCTGCCCAGTGTTTTGAGTACCGATTCCGCATATTCGGCAACCGGCGGCGGTGTTTCATTGCGATAACGGATGCCCAGACCGCCGCCCAGATCGATGTGGTGCACTGCGATACCGTCGGCAGCCAGCGCATCGACCAGCGCCAGCACCCGTTCCAGTGCGGCGACGAAGGGTGAAACCTCGGTCAGTTGCGAACCGATATGGCAATCGACACCCTCAATACGCAGGTGCGGTAATTCGCAGGCGCGGCGGTAGACCGTCAGCGCATCGTCGTAGGCGACGCCGAACTTGTTGTCCTTGAGTCCGGTGGCGATGTAGGGATGGGTTTTGGCGTCGACATCGGGATTCACGCGCAGGCTGACCGGCGCGGTCACACCCATTTCGCCGGCAACCCGGTTCAGCAGTTCCAGTTCCGGTGCGGACTCGATGTTGAAGCACAGAATGCCGGCCTGCAGCGCGGCGCGCATCTCTGCCGCAGTTTTGCCGACGCCCGAAAATACGATTTTGTGCGGATCGCCGCCGGCGGCGAGTACCCGCGCCAGTTCACCCCCGGAAACAATGTCAAAACCGCTGCCGAGGCGGGCAAAAACATTGAGCACACCGATGTTGGGGTTGGCTTTGACGGCGTAACAAACCAGATGCTCGCGTCCGGTGAAGGCGGCATCGAAATCGCGCCAGGCTGCAGTCAGCGCTGCGCGTGAGTAGACATAACAGGGCGTGCCGTACTGCGCTGCAACACGGGCGAGCGGCACGTTTTCGGCATGCAGCATGCCGTCGCGATACTGGAATTGGCTCATGGTTGGGTCGTTGTGGTGTCGGCGGGCGGCGCGGACTGGGTGGTGGCCGGTTTTCCGGAAGGTGGTTTCTGGCCCGGCAGGTAGAGGGGGCCTTTGTGGCCGCAACCGGCAAGCAACAGGGCGACGATCAGGAACAGCAGCTTGGAATTCAAGATGGGCTCGATGCAGGATGTTGCAATAAGAGTGACAAAAAGTTTAGCACAGCGCCTTCCTGCGGCCGGTTCATAACAGCAGGTAACGCTGCGATTCGCGGCGCAGTGCGGTGCGCCGTTCGGCGTAATCAGCAACAAGCGTGCCGACCGTGCGCCAGAACGCCGGAGAATGATTCATCTGGCGCAGGTGCGCCACTTCATGTGCTGCAACGTAATCGATCCATGCCTGCGGGCCCTGGATCAGTCGCCAGTTAATGCTGATGCGGCCGCTGGAATGGCAACTGCCCCAGCGCGTTAGCGCGCTGGACAGGCGTACTGCCGGCGCCGGTAGCCCCAGCTGCATGCTGAAATCGGCGCAGCGTTGTGTGTAAAGATCCAGCGCCTGCCGTTTCAGCCAGTTTCTGACCCGGGTTTCGACAGCCTTGGGCGCCAGTGCCGGAGGTCCGACCAGCAGACAGTCGCCGTCGATTTGCGGCGCCTCAATGCCAGACCGCATCACCAGCGACAGGGGCTGTCCGATGAACATGATCTGTTCACCCGCAGTCCAGTTACGGGGCGGCGGCCGTTTCTGCTGCCAGTCACCGACTTTGCGCAACACCCACGCCGCATGTTCGCGGAGGAGGCTGTCAATCGCCTGCTGCGGCGCCGCCAGCGGCGCGGCGACACGCAGACCGCGTTCGTCGATCAACAATGCAATGGAGCGGCGTCGCGGACTGCGGCGCAGGGTATAGCTGACGCGCTGCTCGCCCAGCTCGATGAATTCTTCGGCGGCTGCAGTGATTTTTTGCCGCTGAAGGGCGCTCATCGGGGTTCCGGCCGCCGTTCAGCGTGCATCGAGATGCTGCATTTCATTCTCGATCCAGTCTTCGACACGACGCGCCAGCGTTTCCGCGTCGCCATCCGGCTGGATCAGCGGTCCGATGCTGACGGTGACCAGCCCGGGATATTTCAGGAAGGCATTTTTGCCCCAGCACAGGCCGGCGTTGTGGGCCACCGGCAGCACGGGGGTTTTCGTCTGCACGGCCAGCCTTGCGCCGCCGGCGCGGTATTTGCCGCGTTTGCCGGGGGCGATGCGTGTGCCTTCCGGGAAAATGACGATGAAAAATCCCGCAACCAGCCGGTGCTGACCCTGTTCGACCAATTGCTGCAGCGCCTGGCGGCGCGAACTGCGGTCGATGGCAATCGGTGACAGCATGGCCAGACCCCAGCCAAAAAACGGTACCCGCAGCAATTCCTTCTTCAATACCCATACCTGCGGCGGAAAAATCAGCTGGAAGCCCATGGTTTCCCAGGCCGACTGATGCTTGGCGAGGATGATGCAGGGGTCTTTGGGGATATTTTCCGCACCGACAACCCGGTAACGGATGCCGCAGATCACCCGCGAGGCCCACATCACCCAGCGTGTCCAGACAGTGATGATGCGGTAGCGCGTCAACGCCGGCAGCGGGAACGTCAGCAGTGCGATGACGGCAAAAACGGGGGTAAGCAGGAGCTGGAATGCGGCGAACAGGCTGGAACGGAGGACGACCAGAATCATTGCAGCAGGCTGCGCACAGCCTCGGCAAGATCGGCATGAATCACGGTGCCTTCGGGCAGATCGCCGTCCTTGCGGGTTTTTTTACCTTTACCGGTCAGCACCAGCACCGGCTGCGCGCCAACTGCTGCGCCGGCCTGCAGGTCGCGCAGCGAGTCACCGATAAACGGCACGCCTTCAAGGCTTACGCCGAAACGCTTGGAGATCTCGTCGAGCAGACCGGGACGGGGCTTGCGGCAGGTGCAACCGGCATCGTTGGCATGCGGACAGTAAAAAATCCCGTCCACATGGCCGCCGACGAGGCCGAGCGCGCGGTGCATCTTGTCGTGAATCGCGTTCAGCGTCGCCATGTCGAACAGCCCTCGGCCAATGCCGGACTGATTCGTGGCGACCAGCACACGGTAGCCCGCTTGGTTGAGCAGGGCAATCGCTTCGAGGCTGCCGGCAATGGGTTTCCATTCATCCGGGCTTTTGATGTACGAGGCGCTGTCGTGGTTGATGACGCCGTCGCGGTCGAGGATGACGAGTTTCATGCCGCAAGCTTGGAAATGTCGGCAACGCGGTTCATCAGCGTACCCAGCTGCTGCAGCAGGGCTGCACGGTTGTTGCGTACTGCCGGGTCATCCACCATCACCATGACTTCGGTGAAAAAGCGGTCCACCGCCGGCTTGATGTTGGCCAGCAGCAGCAGGGCTTCCTGGAATTCGCCCGCGGTAAAGTGTTTTTCAGCCTGCGGTGCAATCTGCTCCAGGCTGTCCATCAGCGCAATTTCCGCTGTCTCGGTCATCAGTGCGCGGTCCGGTGCGACGGTCTTTCCGGCAATGTCCTCGTTTTTGTTGATGATGTTCAGCACCCGCTTGTTGGCGGCGGCCAGATCCTTGGCTTCCGGCAGGCCGGCAAAGGCGCGTACCGCAGCCAGCCGCAGCGGCACCTTGTGCAGCAGCTGCGGCCGCTGGCTCAGCACGGCATCGATTTCCTGCGTGGTGTAACCGGCGTCGGCGAAATAGCCGCGCAGGCGTTCGAATACGAAAGTCTGGAGTTCGGTACCGGCATCGGCGAGCTTGAGATGCTTCGGGAAGGCCTCAAATGCATTTTTGACCAGATCGGCCAGCGACAGCGGCAGATCACGTTCGATCAGGATACGGATCACCCCCAGCGCATGGCGGCGCAGTGCGAAGGGATCACGGTCGCCGGTGGGCAGCTGGCCGATGCCGAACAGGCCGGCCAGTGTTTCCAGTTTGTCGGCGATGGCGACGGCGCAGGAGATCGGCTGTTCCGGCAACCGGTCGCCGGCGAAACGCGGCTGATAATGTTCGGCGATAGCGTTGGCGATTTCCACGGGTTCGCCGTCGTGCAACGCGTAGTAGCGGCCCATGATGCCCTGCAGTTCCGGGAACTCGCCGACCATGCCGCTGACCAGATCGGCCTTGGCAAGGCGGGCGGCGCGGCCGGTAGCGACATGATCCGCGCCCAGTGCGCCGGCGATGACGCTGGCGATCTGTGCGACGCGCTCGACGCGTTCCAGCTGCGTGCCCAACTTGTTGTGATAGACCACCTTGCCCAGGCGCGAGATACGCGCCTCCAGGCGTTCCTTGCGGTCCTGGTTGTAGAAAAAGCGGGCGTCATCGAGCCGCGGCCGCACCACGCGCTGGTTGCCGCTGATGATGTGTACGGGGTCGGTGACCTGCATATTGCTGACGATCAGGAAACGGTGGGTCAGCTTGCCGGCGCTGTCGAACAGCGGGAAATATTTCTGGTTGGTGCGCATGGTCAGGATCAGGCACTCCTGAGGCACCTCCAGAAACGCTTCGTCAAAACTCGCGGTATAGACCACCGGCCATTCGACCAGCGCGGTGACTTCATCCAGCAAGACCGAGTAGTCGCCGAGGCTGGCGTTCAGCGCCTTGGCCTGGGCCTGCAGCTGGGTTTCGATCAGGGCGCGGCGTTTGTCGAAGCCGGCCACTACTTTGCCGCTGTCCTGCAGTGCGGCTTCGTAATCCGTGGCGGATTGCAGTTCGATGTCGGCATTGCCGAGGAAACGGTGACCGTGGGTCGTGCGTCCGGCGGTCAGACCCAGCGTGTTGACCTTGATGACTTTGTCGCCGTGCAGGGCGACGAGGCCATGGGCGGGCCGCACGAATTTCACCGTGGTCAGACCGTCCGGGAGCTGATAGGTCATGACCTTGGGAATCGGCAGGCGGTCAATCGATTCGTTCAGCGATTCTTCCAGCGCACGATCAAGCGTTTGTCCTTTGGCGATGGTCTGCAAATAAACAAACTCCGCCTTGCCTTCCTGCTTGATGACGAATGCATCCGATCCGTCGCGACCGTCGGGAAACAGGGCGGCCATATGACCGCGGCCCATCGCGGCCAGCTTTTTCTCAAGCGCTGCCGGGCCGTTGGGTTTGCGCACGACGTCCATCGGCATCAATTTCTGTTCGACCGGTTGGTCAAGGCCCTTGTCGAGGACCGCATCAAACAGTACGGCCAGACGCCGCGGTGTTGCGAAAACGGTATGGCCGTCGCGTTCCAGCACACCGCGCTGCTTCAACCCGGCGGCAATACCTGAAGCAAATGCTTCGCCCAGTTTGCGCAGCGCTTTCGGCGGCAGTTCTTCGGTATACAGCTCAACCAGCAGCGCTTTGCTCATGATTGGGCCCCCGCGCGGGAGGCTAGCACTTCATCGCGTTCCTCGGCCGGCAGGAAGGCCTGCAGCGCTTCGACACTGGCGCGTTCAAAGCGGTGGGCTTTGCGCGAAGCGTAATAGGCCTGCGCCGCCAGCCGCGCCAGGGTGCGCACGCGGCCGATGTAGGCGGCGCGCTCGGTCACTGAAATCGCGCCGCGCGCATCGAGCAGATTGAAGCTGTGGGAACACTTCATCACCATTTCGTAGCCGGGCAATGCCAGTCCGGCTTCGAACAGGCGTTTGGCTTCACCTTCGAACTGGCCGAACTGCTGCAACAGCACGTCGACATTGGCCTGTTCGAAGTTGTAGGTCGATTGTTCGACCTCGTTCTGGAAATATACGTCGTGGTAACGCACGCCAGGTGCCCATTCGAGGTCGTAGACGCTTTCCTTCTGCTGCAGATACATCGCCAGCCGTTCCAGACCGTAGGTGATTTCGCCCATGATCGGCTTGCAGGGAATGCCGCCGACTTCCTGGAAGTAGGTGAACTGGGTGACTTCCATGCCGTTAAGCCACACTTCCCAGCCGAGACCCCAGGCGCCCAGCGTCGGCGATTCCCAGTCGTCTTCGACAAAACGGATGTCGTGTTGCAGCGGGTCAATGCCGATCTCGCGCAGCGAGCCGAGATACAACTCCAGAATGTTCTGCGGCGACGGCTTCAGTACGACCTGATACTGGTAGTAATGCTGCAGCCGGTTCGGGTTTTCGCCGTAGCGGCCGTCCTTGGGGCGGCGCGACGGCTGCACATAGGCTGCTTTCCACGGTTCCGGGCCGATGGCGCGCAAAAACGTGGCGGTGTGGAAGGTGCCGGCGCCGACTTCCATGTCATAGGGCTGCAGCAGGGCGCAGCCGTGCCGGTCCCAGTACTGGTTCAGCTTGAGGATGATTTGCTGGAAGCTAAGCATTGCCGATGAGCATTACCAATGAGTACTACAAACGAGCATTGCGGAGAAAGGCGGGATAAGTGCCGAATTTTACAGCCTTTACTGCAGCGCGCCAAAGGCGCAGCCTGTCATTTTCCCGGTGTTATTTCCCCGGTGTTGAGCGGCGGGCCCAGGCGATGCCGATGGCTAAAACGCAAAGCGCCAGCGCCGCCAGATTGCCCCAGCGCACGAAAGGCGTTGCGCCGCGCATGCCGGGAACCTCATGCGTGAGCGTGGTCCGGGTAAATTCCGGGGCTGCCGCTTCAACATGGCCGTCTGCTGCGATGACGGCAGTAACGCCGGTATTGGTGGCGCGCAGCATGTAACGACCGGTTTCCAGCGCACGCATCTGCGCAATCTGCAGATGTTGCGGGGGCGCGATCGAGCGGCCGAACCACGCCACATTGCTGACATTGACCAGCAGCGTGGCCTGCGGCAGCTGACGGATGATTTCTTCGCCGAAGGCGTCTTCGTAACAGATGTTGATCGCCACCTGTTCGCCGGCCACTGCCAGCGGCCGCTGTTCGCTGCCGCCGCGCGCAAAATCCTGCAGCGGAATGGCCAGTTGCGAGACGATCGCACCGAGCAGTGGACGCAGAGGGATGAATTCGCCGAAGGGAACGAGGTGGTCCTTGCGGTAGGTCTGGCTCTCCGCGCTGCCCAGCGACACGACGCTGTTGTAATAACCGTCATCCGTCTTGCGTTCCGGCACGCCGAGCAATACATCGCCGTTGTTGCGACGTGCCTGCGCAGCCAGCGCCTCAAGATAGTCGGCCGGCACATCGCGCAGGAACAGCGGCAGTGCAGTTTCCGGAAGGATGATCAGGCGCGCATCGCTGGTGCGCACCATGCGCAGATAGGTTTCCAGCGTGCTGCGCAGATGGTCTTCACGCCACTTCAGATCCTGTTCAATATTGCCCTGAAGCAGGCTGACAGTAACGCGCGTGCCCGTTGCTTCGGTCCAGGCCACGGTTTTGAGCGCGGCGCCGGCAATCCACAGCGCGAGCAGGGCTGCGGGCCAGGGCCACAGGCTGCGCAGACGCGAACGTATTGCCGGATCAGCCAGCACGGAAAGCGCGCCGGCGGTAGCCAGCAGCAGCAAGGTAATACCGTGCACGCCCAGTACAGGCGCATAACCGGCCAGCGGACTGTCAGGTGCCTGCGAGTAACCGGGGTTGAGCCATGGAAAACCGGTCCACAGCCAGCCGCGCAGCCATTCGATCAGCGTGAAGGCCGCGGGTACGAATACGATCCAGTTCAGTGCCGGTGACAGTTTGAGCCGACGGCTCAGATAGCCGATGACCGCCGGATGCAATGCGAGGTAAGCGCAGAACAGCAGGGTGACCGCAGCACCCAGCGGTGCCGGCATCGCGCCGAAAGTGTGCAGGCTGACATAGACCCAGGACACACCGCCGACAAACCAACCGAGGCCGAAAGCGAAACCGCTGATTGCCGCGGCACGGGCATCGGCTGCGCGCTGCCAGAGCACGAACAGTCCGGCGAAGGTCAGAATCGGCAGCGGAAACAGCCAGAACGGCGCAAAGCCGGTGACGGTTAGTGCACCCAGTGCTGCGGCGATGGCCCACTCGGCGGTGCGGCGTGGCGTCGGCGCGGGCATCGGTGGCGAGGGTGGTTGAGCTAAAGATTCAATAAAAACAGACGCTTGTTACGCGGCCGGCTTGTCGAGCTTTTTCGTCACCTGCAGCAGGTAGACGCGGCGGCTGTCGGCGCGCAGTACGCGGAAGCTCAACTGATCCACTGTCAGCTGTTCGCCGCGTTTGGGCACGCGGCCGAAACGCTTCAGCACCAGGCCGCCGACGGTATCGAACTCCTCGTCGCTGAAGTCGGTGCCGAAGGATTCGTTGAAGTCGGCGATTTCGGTCAGTGCCTTGACGCGGTAGATGCCGCGTTTTTCCTGGACGATATTGTCCTCGGCCTCGTCGAAATCGTATTCGTCTTCGATGTCGCCGACGATCTGCTCCAGAACGTCTTCGATGGTGATCAGGCCGGCAACACCGCCGTATTCATCAACGACGATGGCGATATGGTTGCGGTTCTTGCGGAATTCCTTGAGCAGCACGTTCAGCGGCTTCGATTCCGGAATGAACACCGCCGGGCGCAGCATGTCGCGCACATCGAACTCTTCCTCGCCGGCGTAATAACGCAGCAGGTCCTTGGCGAGCAGGATGCCGATGACATCATCCTTGCCCTCGCCGATCACCGGGAAGCGCGAGTGCGCGGTTTCGATCACCAGCGGAATGAAACGGTCGGGCGGTTCGTTGACGTCGATGACGTCCATCTGTGCGCGCGGCACCATGATGTCGCGTGCCTGCATTTCCGAAACCTGCAGCACACCTTCGACCATCGCCAGGCCGTCGGCGTCGAGCAGATTGTTGTCATGGGCCGAGCGCAGCAGCGTCAGCAGCTGTTCCCGGTCTTCGGGTTCGCGCAGCAGGAAAGCGGACAGGCGTTCAAGCAGCGTGGGTTTGTGCGGTTCGTCCATGGGGGCGGTTGTTGCGTTTCATCTGCCGCGAACGGCGGATGTTTCAGGGGATTTGTAGGGATCAGGATACCCGAACCGCGCGAGCAGGGTGCGTTCGCGCTTTTCCATCACTGCGGCGTCCTTGTCGTTCTCGTGGTCGTAGCCCTGGAGATGGAGCAGGCCATGGATGATCATGTGCGCGTAATGCGCGGCCACCGTCTTGCGTTGCGCACGCGCTTCGCGGGTGATGACCGGTGCGCACAGCGCGAGATCGCCTTCCAGCGGTGCGCTATCGCGGAACACGAAAGTCAGCACATTGGTGGCGTAATCCTTGCGACGGTAGCTGCGGTTCAGCAGCCGGCCTTCGGTCTGGCCGACGATGCGGATGGTGACTGTTGCGTCAACACCCAGTGCAGCGCGCGCCCACTGGCGGATACGTGCCGCCGTCGGCACATTGCGCGCGGTGGAGGCATTCTGCACCGCGATCTGCGGTGCGCGTTTTTGTCGGGTCGCGCTCACTCGTGACTGCGCCGCTTGTCGGTTTTGCCGTGTTTGTCATAGGCATTGACGATGCGCTGCACCAGCGGATGGCGCACGACATCGGTTGAATCGAAATACGTGAATGCGATGCCGCGCACTTTTTTCAGCACCGCCTGCGCTTCAACCAGACCGCTGATCTGGCCCTTGGGCAAATCAACCTGGGTGACGTCGCCGGTAACCACCGCCTTGCTGCCGAAGCCGATGCGGGTCAGGAACATTTTCATCTGTTCGCGCGTGGTGTTCTGCGCTTCGTCGAGGATGATGAAAGCGTGGTTCAGCGTGCGGCCGCGCATGAAGGCGAGCGGTGCGATTTCAATGGCTTGACGTTCGAACATCTTGGCGACCTTGTCGTAACCCATCAGGTCGTAGAGTGCGTCATACAAAGGGCGAAGGTAAGGATCGACTTTTTGCGCCATATCTCCGGGCAGAAAGCCGAGGCGCTCGCCGGCCTCGACCGCGGGCCGCACGAGGATGATGCGCTGCACGGCATCGCGTTCCAGTGCGTCAACCGCACAGGCGACGGCGAGATAGGTTTTGCCGGTGCCGGCGGGGCCGATGCTGAAGGTGATGTCGTGTTTCTGGATGTTGAGCAGATACTCGTTCTGTCGCGGCGTGCGGCCGCGCAGGTCTTTTTTCAGGGTGATCAGTGCCGGCGAGGGTACGGCGGCATGCGCGGCACCTTGATGCCCGGCCTCGATCAGCGCCAGCTGAATCGCGTCAAGCGACAGCGGGTCCGCCGCCTTTTCGTAGAAGTTGCGCAGAACCTGGGCTGCGATGCGCGTGCGCTCGACCGCACCGGTCAGCGCGAAATGTTCGCCGCGGCGGGTGATGCCGACATCCAGCGCGGTTTCGATCTGGCGCAGATTTTCGTCCAGCGCACCGCAGAGATTGGCGAGGCGGTGGTTGTCGACGGGGGTAAAGCTGATTTCAGAGGGTTTCAATGGGTAACGGCGCAGTCTTTAGTTACGGGTTCGCCGCGCAGCGTATGCGCCAGCGCGTCGGTGATGGTGATTTCGATGAAGTTGCCGATCAGTTCGCGCGGGCCGGCGAAGTTGACGACACGGTTGTTGTCGGTGCGTGCCGCGAGTTCTGTGGCATCGCGGCGGGAAGCGCCGTCAACCAGCACGCGCTGGCGGGTGCCGACCATGCGGCGGCTGATGGCTTGTGCCTGCGCATCGTTTTTCTGCTGCAGCTGCTGCAGGCGTTCCAGTTTGACGGCCTGCGGCGTATCGTCGGCCAGATCGGCGGCGGGTGTGCCCGGACGCCGGCTGTAGACAAAACTGAAGCTGGCGTCGAAACCGATGTCATCGATCAGTTTAAGCGTTGCCTGGAAATCGGCATCAGTCTCGCCGGGGAAACCGACGATGAAATCCGACGAGATGCAGATGTCCGGCCGCGCTTCGCGCAGGCGGCGGATCATCGATTTGTATTCGAGCGCCGTATAACCGCGTTTCATTGCCGCCAGCACGCGATCGGAACCCGACTGCACCGGCAGATGTACATGACTGACCAGCTGCGGTATGCGCGCATAGGCTTCGATCAGCCGCAGCGTGAATTCCTTGGGGTGTGATGTGGTGTAGCGGATGCGTTCGATGCCGGGGATTTCGGCCACGTATTCCAGCAGCAGCGCGAAATCGGCGCCGTCGGCTTCGCCGTCCAGCGGCGCGCGCCAGGCATTGACGTTCTGGCCGAGCAGGGTCACTTCCTTGACCCCCTGTGCGGCGAGTTCGGCAACTTCGGTGAGCACATCGTCTAAGGGCCGCGAGATTTCTTCGCCGCGGGTATACGGCACGACGCAGAACGAACAGTATTTGCTGCAGCCTTCCATGATCGAGACAAAGGCGGTGACGCCTTCGACACGGGCGGGCGGCAGGTGATCGAATTTTTCGACTTCGGGGAAGGAGATGTCGACCTGCGGCTTGCCGGACTGGCGGCGCGCCCGTATCAGCTGGGGCAGGCGGTGCAGTGTCTGCGGACCGAATACGACGTCGACATAGGGCGCGCGTTTGACGATGGCTGCGCCTTCCTGGCTGGCGACGCAGCCGCCGACGCCGATGATCAGTCCGGGTTTCGCCTGTTTGAGTTCATTGATGCGCCCGAGGTCACTGAAGACCTTGTCTTGGGCTTTTTCACGCACCGAGCAGGTGTTGAGCAGGATGACGTCGGCTTCGGCGGGATCTGAAGTCGGGGTCAGGCCTTCACCGACGCGCAGCACGTCCGCCATTTTGTCCGAGTCGTACTCGTTCATCTGGCAGCCGAAGGTTTTGATGTAAACCTTGCCCACGGCTTACTTCTTCGCGCGGTCGAGCCGGGCTTTTTCCTCAGGGGTCAGGACGACGATACGCAGGATTTCACCATTACGATCGAGTTCGTAGATCACTTCGGCGCCGGGCAACAGTTGCCCGTGGGTGATCTTGCGGTTGGCGGCGTCAACGATGATGCCCCCCGGCGCGAGCCGGCGCAAATCCTTGTCGAGCATGATCAACGGCAGCATCTGCTGTGCGCCGATTTCGGCCCGCTTGAGATTGGCGGGCAGCGTACGCTGTTCCCAAGCCATCGTCGGGACGGGCAGGGAGACGGCTAAAAAAGTCAATAAAAGCAAAAACTTACGCATAGCCACACGATAACACGAGAGGCTTGGGCCGGCAACGCAACGGCCGGCGGAAAAAAGAAATGGTGGCGAGTCAGGGATTTGAACCCCGGACCAATGGATTATGATTCCACTGCTCTAACCACTGAGCTAACTCGCCACGGGAAGGCCGGGCAGTCTAAGGAGCGAGGGTAAACTTGTCAAGCTGAAAAACCGCAGCAAATGCCGGATTTCCCTGAAAAATCCGGGCCTTGACCGTTTTTTGCAGATTGGCCACCCTCCATACTCACAACCGGCAACATCATGAATACCGCAAACAAGCCCGACAACATGCCTGACCATTGCGACGTCGCCATCGTCGGCGGCGGGCTGGTCGGGGCCAGTCTGGCGCTGGCCCTGCAGCCGTCCGCTTTGCAGGTCGCACTGATTGAACCGCAGGCGCCTGCTGCGGCACCGGTGGATGGCGCCTGGGACAGCCGCGTTTATGCGATCAGTCCTGGAAATGCTGCATTTCTGCAAGACCTCGGCGTCTGGTCGCGGCTGGATCCGCAGCGCGTGCAGCGTGTCGAGACCATGGCGATTGCCGGCGACCGGCGCGACAGCCGCCTGCAGTTCAGTGCCTACGACGCCGGTCTGCCGGAACTGGCCTATATCGTCGAAAGCGGCGCCATGCAACGCGCGATGCTTGAGGTGATTGCGGATTCAAATGGCATTCGCATGATCTGTCCCGCCCAGGCGGCCGGACTGGCCATCAGCGAACAGTCTGCGCAGATTACGTTGGCGGATGGAGCGTCGCTGGACGCGCAATTGGTGGTCGGTACCGATGGCCGCGATTCGCTGGTGCGGCGTGAGGCCGGCATTGACGCCGCTATCAGCGAATACCGGCAATCCGGGGTCGTCGCCAATTTCAACACCGAAAAACCGCATCACGGCACGGCATCCCAGTGGTTCCGTGACGACGGCATCCTGGCCCTGCTGCCCTTGCCTGGCAATCGCGTGTCGATGGTGTGGTCGACCAACGAAGAGCACACGCAAACACTGCTCGCCCTGTCGGCGGAGTCGCTGGCGGAGCATGTGGCGGAAGCCAGCAAGGGCGCCGTCGGCCAACTGCAGCGGATCACGCCGGCAGCGGCGTTTCCCTTGCGGCTGGCGCATGTGGCGCGATTGATCGCGCCGCGACTCGCGCTCGCCGGCGATGCCGCACATAACGTGCATCCGCTGGCCGGACAGGGCGTGAACCTCGGATTCCGTGATGCGCGGGTGCTGGCCGAAGTGCTGGCTTGCCGCGCGCCTCGCCAGGATTGCGGCGATCTGACACTGCTGCGCCGTTATGAGCGTGCACGGCGCGAGGATATTGCTTCGATCGCGATTAGCACCGATGCGCTGCAGAAACTTTTTGGCTCAAAATCGGTCTTGTTGTCCGGGGTACGCAATTTCGGCCTTGGCGCGTTGAACCAGTTGCCGGTCCTGAAAAACCTGCTGATCCGGCACGCGGTGGCGTGAGTGGCGCTTTTTCCGGCCGCAGTTTTTGCTGTTTTTTTCAATAACGAGCCTTTAGCTCAGGAAATTCCCTATGTTCATTCGCATGATGTCAGCGCTTTGCGCTGCAATGATCTTCATCAGTACGGTGCAGGCGGACGAAACCAGCGTGCGCCGCAGTTTCCAGGCCCGGTTCCCCGAAATGAAAATCGAGTCGGTGTCCCGCATGCCCTTTCCGGGGTTGTATGAGATTGTTTTTGATGGACAGGTCGTCTACAGCGACGAAAAACTGACCTATATGATGCTGGGCAACCTGTTTGACCTGCGCTCTTCGAAGCAACGTAATCTGACAGGTGAACGGCGCGACCAGATCGCATCCGGGGCACTGGCAGGCGCTCAGGCCAACGCCATCAAGCGGGTGCGCGGCAACGGCAAACGCGTGGTGTATACCTTCGAGGATCCGAACTGCGGTTACTGCAAGGAACTGCAGAAGGAAATCAACAAAATGACGGACATCACCGTCTACACATTCCTGTTGCCGATCCTGTCGCCGGACTCGGTGGAGAAGTCGAAGCTGGTGTGGTGCTCTAAGGACCGCTCGCGCGCTTGGGACGATCTGATGAACAAGGCGTTTCTGCCGGCCAACGGACCCAAGAACTGCGCAACGCCGATCGAGGAAAACGAGGCGCTGGCGAAGCGTTTCGGCGTACGCGGCACGCCGGCGGTTTATCTCGCCAACGGCCAGCAAGTTGGCGGTTATATGCCTGCCGACAAGCTGGAGCAGGCGCTGGCGGCCGTGAAGTAAAGAATGTAGTAGGTACATGGTCGCCGCCGCTTGGCATTTCTCTCTGGAAGTGCGCTGGCCATGGCGGCGTCTGTTGCCGGCGCTGATGGTATCGGCCCTTGTGCATTACCTGATAGTTGACGGCTGGCGGCCTTCCGGCGGCGCGCCGCAGTTCCCTGTCGTGATGCCGCAGTTGCAGGCGCAGTTGGAGTTGCCCGCGGTGTTGATGGCAGCGACGGAAACGGCGGTTGCGGAGAACCCGCCATTGTTGCCGGAAGCAGTGCCAGAGCCTGCACGGAATCGTATTACGCAGAAGCTGCCGGCTGTCGTGTCAGCCGCTGATATACGCCCTGCAGAAAGTCCCGGCGCCGCAGTGCCTGACCTGCGCATTTATCCGGCGCGCGAGCTCGATCGTTTTCCGGTTCCGTTGATGCCGCTGGATCTGAGGACCGGGTTGGGAAGCGTCGGCGTCGTACGTTTCTGGGTCAGCATCGACATCACGGGATACGCGGTCGAGGCAGAGGTGATCACGGGAGATTTGCCGGCGGCGCTGGCGGCATCTGCGCGCGACTTGTTGCTGGCTGCGCGGTTTTCACCGGGCTTCAAGAACGAGCGCCCTGTCAAGAGCCGGATTCTGCTGGAATTGCGTTACGGACCCTGACCCGTATTCGCCTTAGAAGCGCCGTCGCTTTGTGTTAAAATCGCTGCTCCCCCCAATTTTGTGAAAGTGTTTCATGAGCACCCCGTCGGGAAGCCAAAACGCTGTTTTCGGCCCCACGTGCCTGCGGGCGCCATTGGTAAATTCTTAGGCCCGGCACAACATGCGCCTTCGCGTACTCGGCTGCTCCGGAAGCATTGGCGGACAACAGCACCGGACGACGTCTTTCCTGGTTGATCAGGATATTCTTATAGACGCCGGAACCGGCGCTGGTGAGCTCTCGCTTCCGGAACTGGCGTTGATTGACCATGTGTTTGTCACGCATTCCCATCTCGATCACGTGGACTCCATCGCTTTTATTCTGGATTCGGTCGGTGCAATGCGGCCGAAGCCGCTGACGGTCCATGCCACGGCACCGACCATCGAAATCCTGAAAAAGAACCTGTTCAACTGGGACATCTGGCCGGATTTCACGGTGATTCCAACGGCCCAGGAGCCGTTCATGCAGTATCAGGAAATCGCCGTGGGTAACGTCATCGACATCGGCAAAGGACGCACGATTACCGCGCTGCCCGCGAATCACACCGTGCCGGCAGTCGGCTACTGGCTGAACAGCGGCAAGAGCAGCCTGGTGTTCAGCGGCGATACCGGTCCGAACGACGCGCTGTGGGAGATCGTCAACGGCGTCGACAATCTCAAATACCTGATTATTGAAACCGCATTTTCCGACAAGGACCGCCGGCTGGCCGAATTGGCCCTGCATCTCTGCCCGTCGATGCTTGGTGAACAACTGGCCAAACTCAAACGTCCGGCTGAAGTCTATATAACCCACCTTAAGCCCAGCGAAATCGAGCTTACGATGCAGGAGATTGAGGAACTTTCAACACCTGTGCCGCCGCGGCTGCTTCACAACAACCAGGTTTTCGACTTCTGATGCTGGTGCAGGCCCGGCTTGCGCGCCTGCCGGTGAGGACGGAGAATTCCCAGAGGGGTATCGTCGGCACAGCGCTGGCATTTCAATTCAAAAATGAAAAAAGAGGTTCCAGTCGAAAAACTCGAGTTCGGGGTGTTCATCTCCGAACTGGACCGGCCATGGACGGAAACACCGTTCATGTACCAGGGTTTCATACTCAGCGACGAAAAGCAGCTGGAAGCGCTGAAGAAGTACTGCAAAAAAGTCTATATCGACCTCGACAAGTGCCCTGACCTGCCGGACCGCAGTCAGCTGCAGACCGGTGATGTGGGCGGACCGCCGAAGCCGCCGCCCCCGCTGGGCCCCAGCGTGCTGGCCACCATCAAGGCCAAGGTTACCTATCGCGAGCAGGCTACCGTTGACGAGGAACTGCCTGTCGCCCGGACCGCGCAGCGCCAGACCGAGGCGGTGCTCAAGGACATCATGAGTAACATCGAGGCCGGCAAGGCGCTGGATGCGCCGCGCGTGCAGGAGGCCGTGACAAGCATGACGGACAGCGTGGTGCGCAATCCGGATGCGATGATGTTGCTGGCCAAGCTCAAACAGAGGGGTGGCCATACGCTGGACCGTGCCTTCGGTGTTTCGATTTACATGCTGACCTTCGGCCGCTTCCTGCAGTTGCCGCGTGAACAGCTCGATCTGCTGGGCATGGTTGGTTTGCTGCAGGACGTCGGCATGACCGCGGTGCCCGAGGAAGTGGTCACCAAAAAGGGGGCGCTGAGCAAGGTCGAAATGATGGTCTGCCGCAGTCATACCACTCATTCGGTGGCGATCCTCAGGGATACGCCCGGATTGCCACCCGAACTGCCTGCTCTGGCCGCGCTGCACCATGAACGTTATGACGGCAGCGGTTACGAAAAGGGACTCAAGGGCGACCAGATCGGTCTGTTCGGCGCGATTGCCGGCCTGGTCGACTGTTTTGACGCGATGATCAATACACGCTCCTACGGTGAGGTTTATTCGCCGTCGAACGCGCTGAATTTCCTGTATAACTCGCGCAACACCCTGTTCGACGGCCCGCTTGTCGAACAGTTCGTGCAATGCATCGGCATCTTCCCGGTCGGCGCGCTGGTCGAGCTGAACTCCGGAGAGGTTGGCATCGTGATCGCACAGAACATGGTGAGGCGCCTGTTGCCGCGGGTGATGGTGGTGCTCGACGCAAAAGGCAATCCGCTGCACCCGCAGATGATCCTCGACCTGGCGCAGGAACCGAAGGCCGCACCGGGCGTTCCCTATCGCATCAAGCGCACGCTGGAGCAGGGCAGTGTCAACATCGATCCCTCCGATTTCTTCCTCTGAGCCGTCAGGCGGCGAAGCAGCATCCAGCCTGGGTGCATTGACTGCCCGGCTTGCCGAGGAATTCGGCGCGGGCCCCGACACCTTTGCCACCGTGGCCAGCGTGGTTGCCGATGTCTGCGAACGCGCTCCCGATCTGTTTGTGCCTGCAGCAGGCGCTCTGGACGCCGCGTTTGCCAAAGGCGGCACCGATCCCGCTCCGGTCATCGCCGCACTGGGTGAGTGGGCGCTGGATGCCGAAGGCGAGCCGCTGGAACGCATGCGTCGCGATTGCCAGCGCTTCCAGGCGGCAATGACGCGCGGCGCGCTGCGACTCTATGCCGCGGAACCCGAACGTTGCAGCGAAAGCCTGATCGCGCTGCAGCGTTTCAATTTTCTGCAACTGGCGCTGCTGGCATCGCTGGCGTCGCGCGGGCAGGATGAAGGCGGCGTGGTGCGCACGTTGCCGATGCCCGAATACGCGGCGTTCATGGAAATTTTCCGTGTTGCCATCGAAACCCACAAGCAGGACGGCAAGCATTTGGCGCTGCTGCTGCTGCAGGTGGGCAAGACTGAACAGATTGACCGCCAATTGGGTTTGCAGAAAGGCGAGGCATTCATGCTGCGGGTCATGCGGCGCATGCGCGAAGGCGTGCTGCGCAAGCAGGATCAGCTGGGCCGTGTCAGCCGCGACCAGTTTGCCTGCCTGCTGCCGCGTATCGCTGGCGAGGGTGTGGCGATACTGGCTGCCAACAAGGTGCTCGGCACACTCGAGGCGCCGATTCCGCTGGGCGACCGTTCCTTTGATAGCGACGCGGTAATCGGCATCGCGGTGTTTCCCGAACACGGTTCCGATCCGCAGACTCTCGTGCGCAATGCCAAGCTGGCGGCGCGCGAGGCGCGTAACGCCCAGGTCCGTACCGCGGTTTATGACCCCGCACACGGCGCCAACGAAGAACGCGAGATGCGTTACGAAGGCCGCCTGCGCCATGCGCTGGATCAGGGCACGCTGGATCTGTTGTTTGAACCGCAGCTCGATGCGCAGTCGGGCCGCATCGGCGGACTGGACTGCATCCTGCGCTGGAACGATGCCGAACTCGGCGAGATGTCGGAAGATCAGGCGCTGCAAACCGCGGAAACCGCGGGGATGATCCGTGAACTGACCTGGTGGATTTTCAACAATGCGTTACGACAGGGGGCGGAGTTTGCGCGCGCCGGGCTGGAGTGCAAACTCGGACTGACGGTTTCCGCCAGCGGACTGCTGCAGCCGGACTTTCCGGAATTTGTCGACCGCGCATTGCGGACCTGGGGTGTGCCGCCGGGTCGCGTGGTCATCGGCATTCATGAGACCGCAATCGCCGGCGATCTCGGCCCCGTCAGGGATGCGTTGGCGCGATTGAAGCGTCTTGGCGTGCGCCTCGGTATCGACGGGTTCGCCACCGGCGCCTCATCGCTTAGCAATCTTGCGCAACTGCCCTTCGATGAACTGAAGCTGAGCGCCAGTTTTGTTTCCGACATGCAGCAGTCGCCCGTCCACGGCAAGTTGGTTCGCGCGCTGGTCCGCCTTGCCCGCGACCTGGGATTGCGGCTGACCGCTGAAGGCGTCAACGACGGCCAGACTGTAGTCGCGCTGCTGGGCCTCGGTTGTGAACGCGTGCAGGGCGGGCATGTCAGCGAGCCGCTGACCGCGAAGGATATTCTGGTTTTCGAGCAAAGCGGTTCGGGTCTCGCCAAACTGCGGCTTTCCGACCTATGAGCAAGCTGGCTGAGGGCAGTGCCGAAACGGAGATCAGTGCCGAGATCATCCGCGGCATATTTGAACGCCGTCTGGCGCCGTCTGGCGCCGTCTGGCGCCGGCTGTCGTGGAGCAGTTGCTCGCCGGGTTGCCGGATGCGGGCAAGGTCCAGCTCTTGCTGCGAATCGCCGTGGTTGCCCGGCGTAATGCCGTATTGGTCGATGTCGCCAACCGCGTTTCCGATACGCTGTCGCTCGATGCCGAGCGCAGCTCGCTGTTTCTGCACGATGCTGAAACCGGCGAACTGTTTTCCCGGGTGATGCAGGGCAATACCGTGGGCGAAGTGCGTTTTCCCGCCGGTCAGGGCATTGCGGGTTCCGTGTTCACCAGCGGCGCAGGTGAAATCATTCCCGATGCCTACGCCGATCCGCGCTTCAACCAGGCCGTGGTCAGGGACACCGGCTAACGCACGCGCAACATCCTGTGCATGCTGATCGCCACGCGTGGCGGAAACAAGGTCGGTGTGATGGAGATTCTCAACAAGAAGGGCGGCGGCGAGTTTAGGGCCTTCGCGGCGGTCGATGACCGTGACCTCATGACCGGCTTTACGCAGATACCAGGCCATCGCAATGCCCGTGACCCGGCACCGAGGACAACAATGTTCATTGGGCTGCGCTATGGGCGGTTTCAGGGGGTATTAAAAAATATTCATTAAAAACAAGTATTTATAAATTAGCGTGCGCTCACATCAACGATGCTGGCAAGGTTTCCGGCGGCGCCGGATCAATCAGCCCAGCGCGCCGGATCACTGCCCAGCGGCACCGGTGGACATTCCCAGCGCGCCGGCGTTTCTGCCATCTGCACCACCGGTTTGAGATGGCGCAGCAGTCCGAAGCGGGAGGCCGACTCGGCATAAAGATCGCTGATGGTCGCCGTGTGTGGGACCTCGGATGCGACCCCAGTTTCGCGACCCAGGGCGTCAGTCATTTCGCGGATCCACGCCGAAGTGCGTTCCAGCGACAGTTGCACATGCCAGGCGCCGCCCTCCATCGCACGGCGCTGCAAGGCCAGCATCGCACCGAAAGCGCCGAGATAGCCGGTCAGGTAATCCAGCGGCTGGCAGGGCAGCCGTGCCGGGTCTTCATTGCCGGAGCGGGTCAGGCCGCTGGCGGCGGCGACCAGCGTGTCGTATCCGCGGCGCTGCGCCCAGGGACCGGCGCGTGAAAACGCACTGATGGTCAGATAAACGATGCCGGGTCGCCGCTCGGCCAGTGCCGCCGGCGAAAAACCGCGCCGATCCAGCGTACCGGGGCGGTAGGCGTTGAGAAACACGTCGGCGCTGGTGATCAGTTCATGCAATGTGTTGTTGCCGGCCGCCGTATCAAGATTGATCGCACAGGACTGCTTGCCGAAGCCGGTGTCGATGACCAGTGATTCAATGGACGGCAGATGCGCCGCACCGACCTGCAATACGCTGGCGCCGTGTTCAGCCAGCGTGCGTGCGGCCATCGGACCGGCGATCACGCGCGACAGATCCAGCACGCGTATCCCCGACAGCGGGCGCGCGGCTTCCGGCAGCGGGCGGGGTGGCGCATCACCAATGCGGGTGATTTCAAGCAGCGGCAATGACGCGGTGGCGAGCGCTTGCGCATGCGCTTCCCATTGCTCGCGCCGGCGGACATGGACGCCGCAGAGACCCAGACGTCCCGCTGCATTTTCGATGTCGGTCGCAGACCGGTTCACCAGCGCCGCGCGCAAAGCGGCCGGATCGTTCGGTACGTTAAACAGTTTCAGCAGCCCGTCGCGCAGATGCGGGAAATTGCCGTGCAGATACACCCATTCACCGTCACGCACCCGGTAATAGCCGGTGATCGGATCCCAGGATTTCACCGGCTGTCCGTTGACCCGCAAATAGGTGGCCGAGGTCATCGCCAGCGCGGCAGCACGGGTATCGACGGTGATTTGCTGCAGCCGACCGCTGCGCAATTGCCACATTGTGCTGGCGGCGAGGCCGGTGGCGCCCAGCGTTGCCGCAGCGAGCGGGCCGATGGGCAGCGTGGTCGGTAACACATTGGGCGAGGGTGTGATCCGCAGTGCCGACAGCGGGGCATCGCGCCAGCCGGCGCTGTCGAGTATCGATTGCAGGGCACGTTGCGTACGGTCAAACATGACGATGCTGTATTCAGTCGGCAGCGCCGTTGACCGGATAGCCGCGCGGCAGCAGCACCCACATGCGCAGGGGCTGCTTCATGCGTCCGGCTTCGCGTCCAGCATCGTCGCCATAACCCCAGAAGAAATCTGCGCGTACCGCGCCGCGGATCGCCGACCCGGTGTCCTGCGCGAGCATCAACTGGTTCAGGGGTTTTGCACTCAGCGGCCAGGTGGTGGCGAGGAAAACCGGTGCACCCAGCGGTACAAAGCGCGGATCAACGGCGATCGAGCGGCGCGCGGTCAGCGGCACGCCTTGCGCGCCGAGAGGGCCGCTCAGGCCCTGCGGCAGTTCGCGGAAAAACACATAACGCGGGTTGTAATCGAGAACTGCGCGCAGCTTGGCCGGATTCTGTTGCGCCCAGGCCTTGATGCCCTGCATCGACGCACGATCCGCGGTCAGTTCGCCGCGGTCGATCAGCAGCCGGCCGATGGACCGGTAAGGTTGGCCGTTGTGATCGGCATACCCGAGGCGCAGCACGCTGCCGTCCTCGAGATCGAGGCGGCCCGAGCCCTGAATCTGCAGAAAGAACAGTTCCACCGGATCGTCGACCCAGGCGATTTCCTTGCCGCGGACCGGTGCAGTGCCGGCTTCGATCTGCGCGCGGTCAAAATAAGGCACGACGCGTTTGCCGTCGATACGCGCCCGGGCCCGCGAATCCCGCGGCTCGGCGCTGAATGCCGGCATGTCGAGTACCAGCAGGTCATCGGGTACGCCGTAAACCGGATAACGGTAGCGCGCCGTCGGCGTGCGACTACCCCGCAGCAGCGGTTCGTAATAACCGGTGGCGAGTCCTTCGACACCGCCATCCGGCTGCAACAGCTGGTAGGGGTTGAACTGGGTTTCAAAAAAACGTCGAGCCTGTTCGCGGTTGGGGCGTTGCAGCGCCGCCGCTGCCGCGCAGACTGCTCGCCAGGACTCCTGTGTTTTCAAGGTGCTGCAACTGGTCAACAGGGCATTCCATGCCGCTGCCGGATCGTCGTCGCGCCAGCCCGGCAGATCGTTCCACGCACCGCGGCGCAGGTGATTGGCGGGCAACGGTGGCGTCGGTTGAACGATGGCCGGCACTTCGGGTTTTGCCGGAGTGGCCGGTGCGGGTTCGATTGCCACAGGCGGCACCGGGGGCTCTGCGGGTTTTTCCGGCGTGGCGCGGCATGCAAGCAGTACCGATACGCCGGCAAGGGCGGCGAGCAGCGTACGCAAAGGCAGTTTGTTACAGTCGGGCTGATGCATCGGCAAATCCAGGCAAAAGACGGGGCGCAATGAACGGATTGATTTGGTTTCTGTTGGAAGTGGCGGTGGCGGTATCGCTGCTGGTCGGTGTTGTCTGGCTGACCTGGCCGCGTCCCGAAAAGGATGATGCCGGTGAGGATCCGCCCGGCAAATCCTGAGCCGCAGTTTTTTCCAGCGTGATCATGCGGAACCAGCCGCCGGCCATCACCGGCTGATCGTCAATCACGCGCAGACCGGGTGATCCGGCAAGAACGTCTTCGAAAACGACATCGGTGCGCGTGACAATCCGCCGCATCAGCGGATTGAACAGCCGTCGCAGCGGCGCGATTTCGCCGGGCCGCAGAAATTTATCCAGCAAAAATACCCTGCCGCCGGTGCACAGCACACGCGCGGTCTCACGCAGCGCAGCGCGGCTGTCAGGAACAATGGCTAGGATCAGATGCAGCAGCACATGATCAAAACTGTCATTGCGGAACGGCAGCCGCTGGCTGTCGCCCTGCACCCATTGCAGATCCAGCCGGCCGCGGCGCGGTTGTGCCTTGTTGATCATGGCGCGGGTGAGGTCGAGGGCGGTGTAACGGTGAGTTGCCGGCAACAGCGGCAGATCAAGTCCGGTGCCGGCGCCGTTGATCAGGATGTGCGCCCCGGCCGATGGCAGGCGGGCCAGGCTTTGTGCCCGTACGCGGGCCAGCGCAGGACCGATCAGCCAGTCATAGACCGGCGCAAGAAGCGTGTAACTGTTGCGGAGCGACATGCGCGCGTAACCCTGGCGCAGCTGCCTAGTGCAGCACGCGCGGCGCCGACAGCGTGAATTCGGGGATGGACGCGTCGAAACGGGTGCCGTCGTCGGCGACCATCTGATAGCTGCCACGCATCGTGCCCACCGGTGTCGCCAGCATCGAGCCGCTGGTGTATTCGAAACTTTCGCCGGGTTTCAGCTTGGGCTGGGCGCCGACCACGCCCTGGCCTTTGACTTCCTGCACCAGGTTGTTGGCATCGGTAATGATCCAGTGCCGGCTGATCAGTTGCGCCGGTACGGCGCCGTTGTTGGTGATGGTGATGGTATAGGCGAAGGCATATCGCCCGGCGTCGGCATCGGACTGCTCCGCGATGTAAAAAGCGCGGGGCGATACGCTGATCTGGTATTTGGATTCGGTCATGGCCCTATTCTCGCATTCGCCGCTCGGTGGCGGAAGTTGGCAATGCCTTCATTGGACCGCCAGAACAGGTAAAATTCCCCTGAACTGAATCCGGATATCGCCATGACCCATCGCATCGCGCCCAGCATCCTGTCTGCCGACTTCGCCCGTCTTGGCGAAGAAGTGAAGGCTGTTGTAGCTGCCGGCGCAGACATCATCCATTTTGACGTCATGGACAACCATTACGTGCCCAATCTGACCATCGGGCCGATGGTCTGTCAGGCGATCCGTCCGCTGGTGCAGGTGCCGATCGATGTGCATTTGATGGTGAAACCGGTCGACCGCATCATTCCGGATTTCGCCAAGGCCGGCGCCAATATCATTTCCTTTCACCCCGAGGCCTCCGAACACATTGACCGCACGATCGGCTTGATCAAGGAGCAGGGCTGCAAGTCGGGGCTGGTGTTCAATCCCGCGACGCCGCTGCATTACCTCGACCATGTGCTCGACAAGCTGGATCTGGTGCTGATCATGTCGGTCAACCCGGGTTTCGGCGGGCAGTCGTTCATTCCCGGCGCGCTGGCCAAGATCAAAGCCGTGCGCGAGCGTATCGCACGCAGCGGCCGTGATATCTGGCTGGAAGTCGACGGTGGCGTCAAAACCGATAACATCGCCGAGATTGCCAAGGCGGGAGCTGATACCTTTGTCGCCGGCTCGGCCATTTTCGGCGCCGGGGACTACAAGGCGACGATTACCGCGATGCGCGCTGCGCTCGCCAAATCCTGATTTCATTTTCCGTCTCATTTTCCGTCTGTCACGCGCGGCATTCGCTGCGCAAGCCTGTCCTGTTACCGCAAACATGAAAAAACAGTTTCCTCTCACCGTCGAAGCCGTGATGATCGATCTCGACGGCACGCTGCTCGACACCATTCCGGATCTCGCCGCGGCCACCAACCTGATGCTTGAAGCACTTGGCGAAGACGTGCTGCCGCTGGATACCGTGCGTAATTTCGTCGGCAAGGGCATCCCGCGGCTGGTTGAGCGTGCACTGGCACGCGACATCGACGGGACAGCCACTGCTGAGGCTATGGCCCGTGCGATGCCGGTGTTCGAGCGCTTCTATACCGAGGTCAACGGCCGCCACACCACGATGTATCCGGGCGTGCGTGAAGGTCTGGAGCAGATGCGGGCTGCCGGTTTCCGGCTGGCCTGCGTCACCAACAAGGCGGGGGCGTTTACGCTGCCGCTGCTCGAGCGCACCGGTCTGGCGACTTTTTTCGAGCAGACGGTGTCCGGCGATTCCCTGGCACGCAAAAAGCCGGATCCGATGCAGTTGCTGCACGTTTGCGGGCAGTTCGGTATTGCCCCGGCCCGCATGCTGATGGTCGGCGATTCCGGAAACGATGCGCTAGCGGCGCGAGCGGCAGGCTGTCCGGTGTTCTGCGTGCCCTATGGCTACAACGAGGGCCACGACGTGCAGAGCCTTGATGTTGATGCTATAGTAGGCGCGCTGACCGATTGTATCCCTTTGATTAGAAAGCCTTAATCATGCTGCTCTCGATGAAGTGCGAAAACCGGACCGGAGCCTGGCGCTGGCGCTGCTGAACACGCGTTTGCTGCCGGACCGCCCTTTCGTACTTTTTTCGTGGAGTAAGACATGACCGAATCAGAATTCAATCGCCTCGCCGCAGCGGGTTACAACCGCGTGCCGCTGGTGCTTGAGACCTACGCCGATCTCGACACCCCCCTGTCGATCTATCTCAAGCTCGCCAACCAGCCGCAGACCTATCTGCTGGAGTCCGTGGTCGGCGGCGAACGCCACGGCCGTTATTCCTTCATCGGACTGGCTGCGCGCACCCGCATTGAAGTGCGGGGATACGAGTGCACCGAAATCACCGATGGCCGCGAAGTGCTGCGCGAGCGCGCCGATGATCCCCTGAGCTTTGTCGAGAAGTATCTGCAGCGCTTCAAGGTCGCCACCGATCCGCGACTGCCGCGGTTCTGTGGCGGGCTGGTCGGTTATTTCGGCTATGACACCGTGCGTTATATCGAAAAACGTCTGGCCGCCGGCGCTAACAAGCGTGATGAACTGGGTACACCCGACATCATGCTGCTGGTGTCGGAAGAAATTGCCATTGTCGACAACCTGTCGGGAAAGCTCTCGCTGGTGGTTTACGCCGAACCTGGAAAACCTGGCGCCTATGCTGCCGCGCGCCAGCGGCTTGCTGATTTACTGGCCAGGCTGCGCGCACCGGTCAAACTGCCGGAAAGCCTGCCAACGAAGTCAGAGCCCGCCGTATCCGGATTCGGCGAGACGGCTTACTACAAGGCAGTGGACCGCGCGAAGCACTATATTTTCGAAGGCGACATCATGCAGGTGGTGCCGTCGCAGCGCATGAGCAAGCCTTTCCACGCGACGCCGCTGTCGCTGTATCGGGCATTGCGCACGCTGAATCCGTCGCCTTACATGTTCTATTTCGACTGCGGCGATTTCAATGTGGTCGGCGCTTCCCCCGAAATCCTCGCGCGGCTGGAAGGCGACACCGTCACCGTGCGGCCGATCGCCGGTACCCGCCGCCGCGGCGCTACGCCGGAAGAAGATGCGGCGCTCGCTGATGAACTGCTGGCCGACGCCAAGGAACGTGCCGAACACATCATGCTGGTCGACCTCGGCCGCAATGACGCCGGCCGCGTGGCGCAGACCGGCAGCGTGCGTGTCACCGAGCAGATGGTCATCGAGCGCTATTCGCATGTAATGCACATCGTGTCCAACGTCGAGGCGCGGCTGAAGCCCGGACTGAATGCGATCGACGTGTTGCGCGCGACCTTTCCGGCAGGCACCGTATCGGGTGCGCCGAAGGTGCGCGCGATGGAAATCATTGATGAATTGGAGCCGGTGAAACGCTGCATTTACGCCGGTGCCGTCGGTTATCTCGGTTTCCACGGCAATATGGACGTGGCCATTGCCCTGCGCACTGCAGTGGTCAAGGACGGCAGGCTGCATGTGCAGGCGGGCGGCGGCGTGGTTGCCGATTCACAGCCCGAGGCCGAATGGCAGGAAACGCAGAACAAGGCACGGGCGCTGCTGCGGGCAGCGGAAATGGCTGAAGCCGGCCTCGATACGCGGCTCGACTGAGGGGATCGCCATGTTACTGATGATCGACAATTACGATTCCTTCACCTACAACCTCGTGCAGTATTTCGGCGAACTCGGTGAGGAAGTGGCCGTTCATCGCAACGACGAGATTTCGGTCGACGACATCGCGCGGATGAGGCCGGCGCGCATCGTGGTGTCGCCCGGGCCTTGCACGCCCAACGAGGCGGGCGTGTCGGTGCCGGCGATCAAGGCCTTTGCCGGAAAAATTCCGATTCTCGGCGTCTGCCTCGGCCATCAGAGTATCGGCCAGGCTTTCGGCGGCAAAATCATTCACGCCAAACAGCTGATGCACGGCAAGACTTCGCTGATCCAGCATAACAATCTCGGCGTGTTCCGTGGCCTGCCGCAGCCCTTTTCAGCGACGCGCTACCACTCGCTGGTTATCGAGCGCGCCAGCATCCCGGATTGCCTGGAAGTGACGGCGTGGACGGATGACGGCGAAATCATGGGCGTGCGCCACAAGACGCTGGCGGTCGAGGGTGTGCAGTTCCACCCTGAATCGATCCTGACCGAGCACGGTCATCAGATGTTGAAAAATTTCCTGGAGGATGCACCGCGATGAAGCCGCAGGAGGCGCTGACGCGCATCATTGAACACCGCGAGATATTCCACGATGAAATGCTGTCGCTGATGCGGCAGATCATGAGCGGTGAAGTGTCGCCGGTGCTGATTGCGGCGCTGGTAACCGGTCTTCGTGTCAAAAAGGAAACCATCGGCGAAATCGCTGCCGCGGCGACGGTGATGCGCGAGTTTGCGACCCATGTGCCGGTTCCGGATGTGCCGGAACTGATCGACACCTGCGGCACCGGCGGCGATTCTGCGCATACCTTCAACGTATCGACGACGGCCATTTTCGTGGCGGCCGCGGCCGGCGCAAAAATCGCCAAACACGGCGGACGTTCGGTTTCAAGCAAATCCGGCAGCGCTGACGTGCTGGAACTGCTGGGGGCCAATATCAATCTGAAACCCGAAGCGGTGGCGCAGTCGATTGCTGAAACCGGTATCGGTTTCATGTTTGCACCCAACCACCACAGCGCGATGAAACACGCTGCGCCGGTGCGCCGTGAACTGGGCGTCAAAACGATTTTCAACATTCTCGGTCCCTTGACCAATCCGGCTGGCGCAAAACAGCAGGTGATGGGCGTGTTCCATGCGGATCTGGTGGGCATCCAGGCGCGCGTGCTGCAGCGCCTCGGCAGCCGTCGCGTGATGATCGTGCATGGATTGGAAGGACTGGATGAGCTGTCGATCAGCGGGCCGACGGCTGTTGGTGAACTGAAGGACGGCGGGGTGCGCGAATACATGGTGGCTCCGGCGGATGTCGGTCTGAAGACCCACAACAACGTAGCGATCCGTGTCGATGGCGTCGAGCAGTCGCGCGACATGATGCTGGCGGCGCTCGACAACAAGGAAGGCGCTGCGCGGGATATCGTCGCGCTGAATGCCGGCGCCAGCATTTACATCGCCGGCAAGGCACCGACGCTGGTGGACGGGGTGAAGCAGGCGCTGGCAGTGCTGGCGAGCGGCGCTGCACGCCAGAAACTCGACCAGTTCGTCGCCTTCACAAAAAGTCATGGCTGACATCCTGCAGCGGATCATGGCCGTCAAGGCCGAAGAGGTTGCCGCTGCGCAGGAGCAACTGCCGCTCGCGCAGGTACAGGCAGCGGCCCGCGCTGCGGCACCGGCCCGTGATTTTGCCGGGGCGATGCGCAGCAGAATCACCGCCGGCCGATCCGCGGTAATCGCCGAGGTCAAGAAGGCCAGCCCGAGCAAGGGTGTGCTGCGTGAACAGTTTGATCCGGCCTCTATTGCTGCCAGTTACGAGAGTCACGGTGCTGCCTGTCTGTCAGTGCTGACCGACCGCCAGTTTTTTCAGGGCAAGCTCGACGATCTGATAGCGGCGCGAGGCGCCTGCCAACTGCCGGTACTGCGCAAGGACTTCATGATGGATCCGTATCAGGTCTATGAGGCCCGTGCAGCCGGCGCCGACTGCATTTTGCTGATTGTTGCTGCACTGAGTGCGGAAAAGCTGCACAAACTCGAAGCATTGGCTTTCGAGCTCGGTTTGTCGGTGCTGATCGAGGTTCACGACGGTGCGGAGCTCGAAACCGCACTGACAATGAAGTCGCCTTTGATCGGCATCAACAACCGCAATCTGCGCACATTTGAAACAACGCTCGACACGACCATCGGCCTGCTGGCGAGAGTGCCGGCAGATCGTCTGGTGATTACGGAAAGCGGTATCCTGAAGCCCGAGGATGTGGAACGGATGCGTGCCCATCAGGTGCATGGTTATCTGGTCGGTGAAGCGTTCATGCGCGCACCTGATCCCGGCGTTGAACTCGAACGGCTATTCGGGAAATGAACGGAAAAGAGGTGGCCTGAGATGCTGCGTATCGACGATCTGATCATCGGTTTCGATAAGGGTCTGCGTACGGTATTTGCGCAGGCGCGGAGCGTGCGGCCCGTCCCCGGGGAGTCGCTCCCCGAGGCGGAGATGGATGCCGCACAGCGCGCGCAGGCCGCAGCGCTGATGCGCGTCAACCACAGCGGTGAAATCTGTGCCCAGGCCCTTTATCAGGGACAGGCGATGACCGCACGCGACAGCGGCGCACGCGCCGCGCTGGAGCAGGCGGCACAGGAAGAAACCGAACATCTGGCGTGGACCGAACGCCGCATCAACGAACTGGGCGGCCGCAAGAGCCTGCTCAATCCGCTCTGGTATGCCGGTTCATTTGCAATCGGCGCCACCGCCGGCTTGCTGGGGGACAAATGGAATCTGGGGTTCCTCGCCGAAACCGAGCGTCAGGTCGTGCGCCATCTTGAAGGTCATCTCGGCCGGCTGCCGGCCGCCGATGAGAAAAGCCGCGCGATTGTCGAACAGATGCGCGATGACGAAGCGCGTCATGCCACTACTGCACTGGATCACGGCGGTGCCGATCTGCCCGCGCCGGTGAAGGCGGCGATGCAGGTATCATCGAAGGTGATGACCGGAGCCGCTTACTTCCTGTAGCGGCTTATTTTGTTGCAGCGGGCTGCTCAGGCGCCCGCTTCGCGGATTTCAAAATCGTGGGTGATCGCGGCGGTTTTGCCGAGCATGATCGATGCTGAGCAATATTTTTCAGCGGTCAGATGCACGGCGCGCTCGACTTGCGCCGGCTTCAGTCCGGTGCCGGTGACAATGAAATGAAAATGGATTTTGGTGAAGACCTTGGGGTCTTCTTCCGCGCGTTCGGCATCGATTTCGACAACGCAGTCGCTCACCGGCGCGCGTGATTTGCGCAGGATGTGCACCACGTCATAAGCGGTACAGCCGCCGGTGCCCATCAGCACCACCTCCATCGGTCGCGGACCCATATTGCGGCCGCCGCCTTCCGGTGCGCCGTCCATCACAAAGGCATGGCCACTGCCGGATTCGGCGACAAATGAAACATTCTCAACCCACTTGATGCGTGCTTTCATGAAATCCCCCGTCAGGCTTGCGCGAGAAGGCGCAAACGATACCAGACCATGCCGATGGTTTCGTGAAAAAAAATCGAGCTGTCACGCAGGCCGGTGAAGTTCGGCAGAAAATCCAGCGCGGTCAGTTTGGCTGTTTCGCCGGTGGCGTGCGCCGTTGTTGCCGGTATGACTTCAAATCCCGCGCGCTCAAAAACCAGGACCGAGCGCGGCATGTGCCAGGCGTGTGTCACCAGATAGATGCGGCGGATGTTTTCCTGCGCGAGGGTCTCACGGCTCAGCCGCGCATTTTCCAGCGTATTGGCCGAATGCCCTTCCCGCCAGCGCACCGGCACGCGGAAAGACTGCTCTAGCGCCTGTGCCATCAGTTCGGCTTCGTTGATTTTGCTGCCGTCCGGGCTGCCGCCGCTGACCAGCAGGGGCAGTCCGGTTTCACGGTGCAGTTGTGCGGCATAGCGCAGTCGCACCAGCGTCGCTGAAGACACGGTGTCGCCGCCGTATTCGGGCGCGACAGGGTAACGGCCGCCGCCCAGTACCACGATGGCCTGGGCCGGCGCGGATTCCGGTGCTGTGACGTGAGGGGTTTCCCATTGCTGGAGCAGAAAGCTCCCGGTCAGCGGCATCGACAGCAGATAAAGGCTTGCCGTTCCGGCGATCAGCAGGCCCCGGCTGGTCCGCGGGAGCCTGCGGCGGAGGGTCAGACCGGCGGCGAGAACAATAAAAAGAAATCCCGGGGGGATCAGCAGCGCGGTCAGGGCGTTGGTCAACAACCAGGAAATCATGTTAACTATTTGTTTATAAATGAAAATTTATTAACGACCGGGCTACGGCAGTGCTTTTTTGTTGCAGTACAGCAGTTTGACACATCCACTTGATTTCCCATAGAATTCGCGGTTTCCCAGAATCGCCAAGAACGCGCAGGAACCGCAATGAAGACCTATTCCGCAAAACCGAGCGAAGTCAAACGCGACTGGTACATCGTCGATGCATCCGACAAGGTGCTCGGCCGTCTCGCCTCTGAAATCGCACACCGCCTGCGTGGCAAGCACAAGCCTGAGTTCACGCGCCACATCGACACCGGCGATTTCATCGTCGTGGTCAATGTCGAGAAATTGCGTGTCACTGGCAACAAAGCCAAGGACAAGCTTTATAACCGCCACAGCGGTTATCCCGGCGGCCTGTACACGACCAATTTCGAGAAGATGCAAGCCAAACATCCGGCGCGCGTCCTCGAAAAGGCCGTCAAAGGCATGCTGCCCAAGGGTCCCTTGGGCTACGCGATGCTGAAAAAGATGAAGGCTTATGCCGGTACGGATCATCCGCACACCGCGCAGCAGCCCAAGACCCTCGAAATCTAGGATTAAAACACCATGGCAGCAGTTCAAAAGAACTATGGCACCGGTCGCCGCAAAAGCGCAGTGGCCCGAGTGTTCCTGAAGCCCGGCAAGGGCGCTATCGTCGTCAACGGTAAGCCGGTTGACGAGTTTTTCTCGCGTGAAACCGGCCGCATGGTTGTTCGCCAGCCGCTCGCGCTGATCGAAAAGCTCGACAGCTTCGATATCGCCGTCAACGTGACCGGTGGTGGTGAGTCCGGCCAGGCCGGCGCGGTGCGCCATGGCATCACCCGTGCCCTGATCGATTACGACGAAACCCTGAAATCTGTTCTGCGCAAAGCAGGTCTGGTGACGCGCGACGCCCGCGAAGTAGAGCGCAAAAAAGTCGGTTTGCGCAAAGCGCGGCGGCGCAAGCAGTTCTCCAAGCGCTAACGCGTTCTGGAAGAACCGAAGTCCGGACAAGGCCGCCTCAGGGCGGCTTTGTCGTCTCTGGCGGTATCTTGACTGCAGTACGACGATCAAATATTGCGTTATGACCGGTTGAGGAGTTGGCAAGCATGACTGGGAAGACCATCAAGGTTGGTATCGTAGGGGGCACCGGGTATACCGGTGTCGAGTTGCTGAGACTGCTGGCTCAGCATCCGCACAGCGAACTGCGCGCGATCACTTCGCGCAAGGAAGCCGGGATGGCGGTGGCCGAGATGTTTCCGAATCTGCGCGGTCACGTCGATCTGAAATTCAGCGAGCCGGCGACCGCAGGCCTCGAAAAATGTGACGTTGTTTTCTTCGCCACGCCCAACGGCGTCGCGATGCAGGAAGCACGCGCGCTGGTCGATGCCGGCGTGCGCATCATCGATCTCGCGGCGGATTTCCGCATTCGCGATGTTGCGGTTTGGGAGCAGTGGTACAAGATGAAACACGCCTGCCCCGAATTGGTGGTGGAGGCGGTGTATGCCTTGCCCGAGGTCAATCGTGAGCAGATCCGCAAGGCGCGCGTCATCGCCAACCCCGGCTGCTACCCGACTGCGGTGCAACTCGGTTTCCTGCCGCTGATCGAAGCGGGGTGCGTGGATCTCGATCACCTGATCGCCGACGCCAAGTCCGGCGTGTCTGGTGCAGGGCGCAAGGCGGAGACACATATCCTGCACGCCGAAGCAGCGGACAATTTAAAGGCCTACGGTGTGGGCGGGCATCGCCATCATCCGGAGATTTCCCAGGGACTGGCGCGTGCCGCTGGCCGCGACGTGAATCTGGTGTTCGTGCCGCATCTGACGCCGATGATCCGCGGCATTCATGCCACGCTTTATGCCCAGCTGACCAAGGAAGTCGATCTGCAGGTGCTGTACGAAAAACGCTACGCCAAGGAAGCGTTTGTCGACGTGATGCCTGCGGGCAGCCATCCTGAAACGCGTTCGGTGCGCGGCGCCAATCATTGCCGCATTGCCGTGCATCGCCCGCAGGGTGGCAATACCGTGGTTGTGCTGTCGGTGATCGACAATCTGGTCAAGGGCGCAGCCGGTCAGGCAGTGCAGAATATGAACCTGATGTTCGGCCTCGCCGAAGACGCCGGCCTCAAACAGGTCGCGCTGTTGCCGTAACGGCATGAATCGCAAACTCAAAACGTTTGCACGCCGCTTCGGCATTGATGCGCCGCAGTTGTCGGTGCGTCCGCACATGCCCTGGTACTGGCGCTGGATGGGAATGGTCGCGATCGTTGCCGGGACATGCGGCATTGCCTGGTTCACCTATGATTTCGGTCTGGAATACGCCGGCTTCCGCAAGGGCGAAGCGACCAAGTTGCGCGAGCAGCTGGATGAGACTGTGCGCCGTCAGCAGGCAGAGCTCGCCGAACTCAATGCCCGCACCGCCGCGGCCGAACGGCAGCTGCAGATCGAGCGCGCGACGTATGGCGATCTGGCCAAGCAGGTTAAGGGGCTGGAGCAGGAAAACGCCACGCTGAAGGAAGACCTCGCATTTTTCCAGTCGCTGACCGCAACCGGGAAAGGAGGCGCCATCAGCGTCAACCGTTTCCGCATGGTTCCTGAGTCGGTGCCGGGGGAATACCGGTATCAGCTGCTGCTGGTGCAGGCGGGAGAACGTGCCAAGGAATTCCGCGGGCGGCTGCAGTTTGTATTGAATCTGCAGCAGGATGGACGTAAAGTGACCCTGATGCTGCCGGAGAACTCCCGTGCGGATGCCGGCAAAGAATATCTGGTCAATTTCAAGCTGTTCCAGCGGGTCGAAGGACTGTTCCGGATCGCACCGAATGCCACGGTCAAAGGGCTGCAGGTCCGGATTTTCGAAGGCAATTCCGATACACCGAAACTGACGCACAACGTCACTATTTCCTAGCGGGAGGCTTCCATGTTCGGCAACAAAAACAAACCCAATAAACCGCAGAACCGCATCGATTGCCTGATCGGTGCCGGCACTGAAATCAAGGGCGACATGACATTCGACGGCGGTTTGCGTGTTGATGGCTGCGTTCACGGTAACGTAATCTCGGTTGACGGCAAACCGGGGACGCTGGTGCTGTCGGAAGCCGCCAGGATCGAGGGCGAAATCCGCGTCTCGCATGTGGTTATCAACGGTACGGTAGTCGGCCCGGTGTACGCCGCCGATTACGTGGAACTCCAGAGCAAAGCCAATGTCACTGGTGATGTCTATTACCGTACGCTGGAGATGCATCTGGGTGCGGTGGTGCAGGGTCGGCTGGTTTACCAGAACGAGGCCAAGACCGACAAGGTTGTTCAGTTCAAACCCGCCTCGGCGGATTGACCCGCAGCGGCAGCGACGGGGATAATGATCCCTGTCGGCGTTTTACCGAATCAGGAGCAAGCCATGAATGCAGTCTCTGAAGTTGTGATGCCGGAACCGTTGGTCTTCACCGAAAATGCGGCCGCCAAGGTTCGGCAGCTGATCGATGAGGAGGGTAATACCGAACTGAAACTGCGCGTGTTTGTCACGGGCGGCGGCTGCTCGGGTTTCCAGTACGGATTCACCTTCGATGAAGTCGTTAACGAAGACGACACGTCCCTGAACAAAGGCGGCGTCACGCTGCTGATCGATCCGATGAGCCTGCAGTATCTCACCGGTGCCGAGATCGATTATCAGGAAAACGTTGAAGGCGCGCAGTTCGTTATCAAGAACCCGAACGCCAGCTCCACCTGCGGCTGCGGTTCGTCGTTCTCCGCTTAAACCGGTTTCCGGTTTACCGCACAACGGGGGCTTCGGCCCCCGTTGTGTTTTGCGGCTTCAGGCGTGATAAATCGCGCCGAGCACACGCGGGCCGCGTGCGCCGGTGACCCGGGGCAGATTGCCGGGTTGCTTCGCCAGCGTGCGTGCGGCCAGCCAGGCAAAGGCCGCAGCCTCGACCGCTTCGGCGGGGATGCCCAGTGTGTCGGTAGCGGCAACGCGTTTTCCAGGCAGCAGGGCTTCAAGGCGTGCGTTCAAGGTGGTGTTGCGTGCACCGCCGCCGCAGAGATAAATTTCCTTCGCATCGGAGCAATGTGCGGCCAGCGCCTGTGCAATCGATGCTGCAGTCAGTTCGCACAAAGTTGCCTGCACATCTTCCGCGCGTTCATGGCCGGACAGCGTGCTGCGCAGCCAGTCGAGATGGAAGGTTTCGCGGCCCGTGCTTTTCGGCGGCTGGCGTTTGAAAAAGGGATGCGCCAGCAGTCGTTCGCACAGTTCGGGCAACACGCGGCCGCTGACAGCCCAGGCGCCGCCGGCATCGTAGGGCTGGTTCCGGTGCGCGGCGATCCAGCCGTCCATCAAGGCATTGCCGGGACCGCAATCAAAACCGGTGACCTCGCCGTTCAACGGCAGAGCACTGATGTTGGCGATACCGCCGATGTTGATGACCGCACGGGAAATCTGCGGTGATGCAAACACGGCCTGATGGAAGGCCGGCACCAGCGGCGCGCCTTCACCGCCGGCGGCGATGTCGCGGCTGCGGAAATCGCAGACTACGGTGATGCAGACGAGTTCGGCCAGCAGCGCGCCGTTGACCAGTTGCGTGGTGTAACCGAGCTGAGGCTGATGGCGCACGGTCTGGCCGTGACAACCGATGGCATTGATGTCTTTTGCAGCCGTACCGGTTTTCGCGAGCAGGGTTTGCACAATCGCGGCATAACCCAATGACAGCGCATTGGCGGCCTGTGCCGCCCGGTGCAGTTCATTGTCACCGGCCTGATTGAGGGCCAGCAAGGTATCGCGCAACTGCTGCGGGAAAGGCTGGTGAACCAGGGTGTGCAGCTTGAAGGTCTTGCCGCCGAATTCAACCAGCGCGGCGTCGATGCCGTCCATGCTGGTGCCCGACATCAACCCGATGTACAGACCGGGCTTCACGTCAGGAATTATTGTGCGGCGGTGGTGCGCACTTGCCGCACCAGGGCCAGGCGTTCGGCCAGCGGGCGGGCGTTTTCTTCAAACGCGGCGCGGTGCTGCGGCGCCAGAGGCGGTGCCGGCGGCATGGCCACCCGCAACGGATCCTGATGAACATTGTTGGTGCGGAATTCGTAATGCAGGTGCGGGCCGGTGGCGACGCCGGTGCTGCCGACAAAGCCGATGACATCGCCCTGGGCGACGCGCTTGCCTTTTTGCATACCCTGCGCAAAACCCGACAGGTGACCGTACCAGGTGGTGAATTTCGATTGATGGCGCAGCACGACTAGGTTGCCGTAGCCGCCCTGTTTACCGACGAATTCGATGACGCCGTCGGCGGTGGCTTTGACGCGGGTGCCGGTCGGCGCGGCGTAATCGACGCCTTTGTGCGCGCGCCAGGTCTGCAGCACCGGATGGAAGCGCGCCATCGTGAAGCCCGAACTCACGCGAGAGAACTCCAGCGGCGAACGCAGGAAGGCTTTGCGGAAGTTTTTTCCGTCGGGTGTGTAGTAGCCGCCTTCGCCGTCGGGGTTCTGGAACCAGACGGCCTGAAAGGTTTTGCCGTTGTTGACGAACTCGGCGGAGAGCAGGCGCCCGGTCTTGACCGGCTCACCCTGGTGATACTGTATTTCATACACGGCGGCGAAACGGTCGCCCTTGCGCAGGTCGCGGTGGAAGTCGATGTCGGTGGAGAATACTTCGGCAATCTGCACCGCCACAGCATCGGAAATGCCCGCGGCATCGGTGGCGGCAAACAGCGAGGTTTTGATTTCACCTGAGCGCATGTGCAGGCGGGTTTCGACGTCGGCGGCGCCTTCAGCGATCACCAGTGCATCGCCTTCGCGGTCGATCTTCAGTAACTGCGTCCCGTTCAGGTAGCGCAGTGCCAGCAGTTGGCCGGCAGCGGTGGTGTGGGCGCGGATGGTGCGACCCGGAATCAGGCGGTAGAGGGCGCGGGCTTCGGTCGTGCGCTGCATGACCTGCGCGGCGCTGCTGTCGTCAATCTGCAGTCGCTGCAGGACAGAGGCAATGGTGTCGCCGCGTTCGATACGCGCTTCGCGCCAGTAGCTTTCGTTAATGTCTCCCGATACAGGCAGCGCAGGCAGGGCAATCTGTTCAACGATGTTGCTGCGTTCAACCGTGTCGGTGATGGTATCCGGGGCAATACCGAAGGCCGCCATGATGCCGACGAATGGCAGCAGCAGCGCAAGCAATACGCGACGCCACACGCTGCCGTGAAGCAGGGCGCTGAGCTTTTGCGCTAAAATCGCGAATCGCGCTTGGGGCATGCGCTTCCTTGTTGAATTACAACGTGATTTGCAGCTTGATTTACTGCGGATTGGGGCCGGATCGGTGGCCCGGGGGTTAAACCGGAATTTCAGCACGGATCTTAGCAGAAACCCCGCAGTCCGAAAACCCGTTTTTGCTCTTGTTTTGTGCAGTTTTGCCTGTGAAAAACCCCGGAAAAGTCCCAGAAATCCATGACCACCATCGACGGCCAGATTGAAATCATCCGCCGCGGCTGCGACGAGCTGCTGCGCGAACCGGAATTGCGCGAAAGACTGGCGACCGGCCGTCCTTTGCGCGTCAAAGCCGGCTTCGACCCGACCGCGCCGGATTTGCACATCGGGCACACGGTATTGATCAACAAGCTGCGCCAGTTCCAGGAATTGGGGCATCACGTGCTGTTCCTGATCGGCGATTTCACCGGCATGATCGGCGACCCGACCGGCAAAAACGCCACCCGCCCACCGCTGACCCGAGAAGAAGTCGCGCACAACGCCCGGACTTATACCGAGCAGGTGTTCAAGATTCTCGACCGCTCACGTACCGAGGTCGTATTCAATTCGACCTGGATGGACAAGATGAGCGCGGTCGACATGATCAAGCTGGCCGCTACCCATACCGTGGCGCGCATGCTCGAACGCGATGACTTTTCCAAGCGTTACCGCGGCAACCAGCCCATTGCCATTCACGAATTCATGTACCCGCTGGTGCAGGGTTATGACTCAGTGGCGCTGAAGGCCGATATCGAACTCGGCGGCACCGACCAGAAATTCAATCTGCTGATGGGCCGCGAATTGCAGAAACACCACGGTCAGGCGCCGCAGTGCATTCTCACCATGCCGCTACTCGAGGGCCTCGACGGCGTCAACAAGATGTCGAAGTCGCTGGGCAATTATGTCGGCATCCAGGAAGCGCCGAACGAAATCTTTGGCAAGCTGATGTCGGTTTCCGATGAGCTGATGTGGCGTTACATCGAACTGTTGTCCTTTGAGCCGCTGAAAACCATCCGCAGCTGGCGCGATGACGTGAAAGCGGGGCGCAATCCACGCGACATCAAGGTCGGTTTCGCACAGGAAATCGTGGCGCGTTTCCACGGCGCTGAAGCGGCCACTGCAGCGCTGGCTGATTTCGAAGCGCGTTTCCGCCGCGATGAAATTCCCGCCGACATGCCGGAAGTCACGCTGCAGGCCGACGGTGATGGACTGCAGATTGCCGCCGTGCTGAAGCAGGCAGGGCTGACGGCGAGCACTTCGGATGCGCTTCGCATGCTGGCACAGGGCGGCGTCAAAATGGACGGCGAGAAAGTTACCGACAAGTCGGTGAAAATCGCGCGCGGCGGTAGCGTGGTGCTGCAGGTCGGCAAGCGCAAATTTGCGCGCGTCAGCGTCAGCTAAAAAAATAGTCAATAAAATCAAATTCTTATTGATGAACTTGGGGTGTCACCCGGCAACGCGGTAACGCCGCATAAACGCGTTATCAATGCGGTTTTTCCAGTGCCACACCCACGCGCCGCTTAACGCCAACGGTCCGTAAGACGCGACTGCATAACGCTCTCCGGCGCTGATCAGCGCCAATGCGCGCGCTTGCGGGTGATATTCCAGCAACGTTTCGCCACGCAAAGCCTGGCGCAGGTTTTCCGCGAGCGGCGGGCCCTGACGTACGGCATACACCCCGGACTTCGGCCGCGGTGCATCGATCATCGACGCGATATCACCGGCGGCAAACACGCCCGGATGCGACAGCGATTGCAGATGTTTATCGACGGCGATGAATCCCGCTGTATCGGTTTGCAGTCCGCTGGCGCGCGGCCACGCCGGTGCTGCTGCGCCGGTGACCCAGACCACCTCGTCAAACGCGAGTGTTTCACCGCCGCGCAGGAACAGCGTGCCCGCCGATACGCGCTCGACGGCGGTATCCAGGCGCACGGCAATCTGCTGATCCTGAAGAATGCTCATAAAGCGTTGCTGAACGCCGCGCGGATGGGCGCCGAGAATGCTTGGTCCGTCGCCGATCAGCGTAAACACGGCGTGACCCTTGTCGGAGTCGATGCGGTATTTCATCGCGAGGATCACTTCGACGCCGGCTGCGCCGGCACCGATGAGAATAACATGCAGCGGTCGCGGCGCCGTTTGCGCCGCTTCACGCAAATGCGCCCAATGTTCAAGGAACTGTGCGACCGGTTTGACGGCGATGCCGTAACGGTCAGCGCCAGGCACGTTTGTCAGCAACGGCGTCGAACCGGTATCGATGGACAGAATGTCGAAGGGTTGATCCGGCAGCTCAACGCAATGCGCGATACGGGCTGCGAAATCGATTTCGCCGGCGCTGGTGCTGATGCGGGTAACACCGGCTTGCGCGCAGAGGGCATCGAGGTCGATATGGCAATCGTCAAAGCCGTAATGGCCGGCAATGTAACCCGGCAACATACCCGAGTAGGGGGTGTGGCGGTCGGGGCTGACCAGTGTCACGTTGACGCCCGGTTCCGGGGCGAGACCCCAGCGGCGGACAACTTCGACGTGGCTGTGACCGCCGCCGATCAGCAGCAGATTGCGGGGCATTGCAGGATTACTGCGTTTTCCAGACCTCTAGCAGTCGCGCCTGACGTCCGCACGCGGTCTTGTAGTAGTTGTAACGGATCGGATTCTTCCTGTAGTAGTCCTGATGATAGTCCTCGGCCACGTAAAACTCGCCGGCACGGCTAATCAGCGTGCGGATATCGCCGGCGAAAGGTTTGTTCTTCTGCAGCGCGGCTTTTGAAGCTTCCGCTGCTTTGCGCTGCGCATCGTCGTGATAGAAGATTTCGCTGCGGTACTGGGAGCCGTGGTCGCAGAACTGGCCGTTGGCCTGCGTCGGATCGATGTTACGCCAGAACGCATCGAGCAATTGTGCATAAGTGACTTTTGAAGGATCGTAGACCACCTGCACCACTTCGTTGTGGCCGGTATTGCCTGCGGAAACCTGCGGATAAGTCGGATTTTTCAGGGTTCCGCCCATATAGCCGGAGGTCGTCGAAATCACGCCCGGCACTTTGTCGAAGGCTTCCTCGACGCACCAGAAACAGCCGCCGCCGAAGGTGGCGATGGCGGTTGCCGCAGGAGTCGCTGCCGGTTTAACCGTCTGCGCCGCCGCCATCAGCGGCGCGCAAAGCAGCAGGGTCAGCGCCGAACGCCAGAAAATCAGCCGGAAAATCGCTTTCAAAATCATGTACATCATTGATGTCTCCCGTAGAAAACCAGTATATCGGATAATTCGGCCTCGCCCGACCGGCGCACCGGTCGGTTGCCTATTAGTGGAGAAAACATGCGTCGCATTACACTCACCCAGTATTTAGTCGAACAGCAGCGCGAAAAAGGCGTCGTTTCCGCGGAATTGCGCCTGCTCATCGAAGTTGTCGCCCGTGCCTGCAAATCCATCAGCAATGCCGTCAGCAAGGGCGCGCTGACCGGCATCCTCGGCAACGCCGGTAGCGACAACGTGCAGGGTGAGGCGCAGAAAAAACTCGACGTCATTTCCAATGAAGTGCTGCTCGAAGCAAATGAATGGGGCGGTCACCTGGCGGCGATGGCCTCTGAGGAAATGGAGCACCCGCACCAGATCCCGAATCGTTACCCGCGCGGCGAGTATCTGCTGCTGATGGATCCGCTCGACGGCTCATCGAATATCGACGTCAACGTGTCGATCGGCACCATTTTCTCGGTGCTGCGTTGTCCCGAGGGCGTTACCCCTGACGAACAGGCTTTCCTGCAGCCGGGATCAAAACAGGTTGCCGCAGGTTTTGCGGTCTACGGTCCGTCGACCATCCTCGTACTGACCGTTGGCAACGGCGTCGCCGGTTTCACACTGGATCGGGAGACCGGCAGCTGGGTGCTGACCGAAGCGAAAATCGAGATTCCTGCCGATACCGCGGAATTCGCAATCAATATGTCGAACCGCCGCAACTGGAGCGCGCCGATCATCCGCTACATCGACGAATGCCTTGCCGGCAAGGCCGGTCCGCTGGGCAAGGACTACAACATGCGCTGGGTGGCCTCGATGGTCGCCGACGTCTACCGCATCCTGTCGCGCGGCGGCATTTTCATGTATCCCCAGGACGCCAAACACAAGGAAGGTCGCCTGCGCCTGATGTACGAAGCCAATCCGATGGCGATGATCGTCGAGCAGGCCGGCGGCGCCGCGACCAACGGCACGCAGCGCATCCTCGACGTGCAGCCGACCAAATTGCACCAGCGCGTTGGCGTGATCCTCGGCTCGCGCAACGAAGTCGAGCGCGTCACGGGTTATCACCAGGCGGGTTGAGCGCTGTCAGGTTTCGCCGCCTGCGGCGACTGATGCAGCATCAACCTCAACAGGAGCAGACAGGATGACCGATACCTCGGGTAAAACGGCAGTGCGTGAAGTGGCGACGCTGGGCGGGGGTTGTTTCTGGTGCCTGGAAGCGGTATTCGACGGCCTGGTTGGCGTCGAATCCGTTGAATCCGGTTACTGCGGCGGCCATCTTGCCAATCCGACCTACGAAGACATCTGCGGCGGCGACACCGGCCATGCTGAAGTCGTCCGCATCACCTTCGATCCGGCGGTGGTCAGCTACACCGACCTGCTCGACGTTTTTTTCGTGATCCATGATCCGACCACGCTCAACGCCCAAGGCAATGACATCGGCACGCAATACCGCTCGGTGATCTATTTCCACTCGCCGGAGCAGAAAGCCGTGGCCGAGGCGACGATAAAATGCCTGACCGATGCGCGGGAATATTCATGTCCCATCGTCACCGAAATTACCACTGCGCCGCACTTCTATGCCGCCGAGCCCTATCACCAGGAATATTACGAGAACAATCCGCGGCAGCCGTACTGCCAGTTCGTGGTGGCGCCGAAAGTCGCCAAGTTCCGCCAGAAATTCGCGACGCGGGTTAAGAAGTAGAGGGGCCGGCCGTACGACAGCTCAACCCGCCTGCGCGCGGTGGCGTGCGGCAGTGACGATGGCCTGCGCCAGCTTGACCAGCGTCAGCGGCGCCGAACCTTCCGCCTTGTTGTTGGCAATGATCGTACATTCATGGCCGGCGGCAATGGTTGCCATGCACAGCTGCGCAATCGAATCCCGCGTCGCGCTGTCTTCATCGACCAATTGATCGAAGGGCGTGAACCGCGTGCGGGCTTCCTCGTAGCTGTAACCCGATTTCAGGTTCCAGCGGATCAACAGGGGTCCGGAACCGAAACCCGACATTGCGGCCGCCTGTGCCGCCACCGGCGGCATCCGCGGGTGCACGCCAACGCAGTAACGCACGCCAACCTCCTTCAATGAAGAAAAAAACCGGCGCGTGATCATCCGGTCGTCGCGGACCTCGACGGCATATTGCGGACCTTGTGGCAGCCCGCCGAGGAATTCCTGCAACTGGGCGATGAACCTTTCGGGCGCCCTTGTCATGGTTCTTCCCAGCGGCGGAAACTGGAACAGCAGTGTTCCAGCCTTGGTGCCCAGCCCGGAACGTACCGGCTCGACAAACTGCTCGATGGCATAGGCGGTATTGAGAAACTGCGGATTGCCATCGCCGCGGAATGCCTCTTCGCCGGGCAGCCACGGGCTGGTGATCAGACTCGGCGCTTTGACCACAAAACGGAAATTTTCCGTTACCTGTTCGGCGTAGGCGGCGTATTGACGCGCAGAAAGCGGTGCGTAAAAGGAGCGGTCGATGCCGACGCTGCGGAACAGCGGATGTTGTGAATAGGCGGTCAGGCCCTGGCGCGACAGATCGCCCGGCGCCACGGTGTCGGCCCAGACGATGCCGCGCCATCCGGGGAAATGCCATGAGGAGGTGCCGAGACGTACGCCGGGAGGCAACTGCCGTGACAGGTCGCGGGCTTCGGGCGCAGGTGCCGCCGCCGCGATGGCTGCGCTGCGCGCCGCACCGGGCCTTGCACCTTCGAACAAGGACAATTGTCTCGACATATTGGGTGGAAGCTTACCCCGAGTGAGGGTGTTCCGTGTAACCTTGCGGCGACGCAGCGCGGCGTAAACCGGGATCGCGGATGATGCAGACTGACAATTCAAGTTCCCCGACTAGGTCATTGATTTGCTTCTGCTCTTGCGCCGCCGCATGGTGCTCCCGGCGGCGGCAGGAAGTGCATTCAGATTGTGCAGCAGCAGAAGTGCCGCTTCAATCGAATAGCATCCTGACGGGATTCTGACGGGATACCGGTTGGTACGCACTGTATTTTCCCTGCGGTACGACGCCGTTTTCCCTCTGAAAAAGCGTTGACAAAGGTATTTTCCCTCGGCATTCTCTCGTCACCGTGCAATACACGGCAAAGCAGACTAGCCTGAACTCTGTATCAAAGTTGTAATTTATTCAGTCACCTTACGGGAGAACCATCGATGGCTGCAAAGAAAAAAGCTACCAAGAAACCTGCTGCTAAGAAAAAGAAAGCCGCGGCGAAACGTAAACCCAATGCTGCATTCATGAAGCCGATGCAGCCGAGCGCAGCGCTCGGTGCGGTGATCGGCAGCAGCGCGCAACCGCGTACCGAAGTCACCAAGAAAATCTGGGCCTACATCAAGAAGCATGGCCTGCAAGACAGCAAAAACCGCCGTAACATCAACGCAGACGAGAAACTGAAAGAAGTTTTCGGCGGCAAGAAACAGGTGTCGATGTTTGAAATGACCAAACTGGTCAACAAGCACCTGAAATAAGCGGATTTCGCGACGAAGAGCGGGGCGCGACAGCGCCCCGTTTTTTTTGCCTGCACCCGGCGCTGCGCCGGGTTTCCCCGCTGTAAAAGGCGGTTGCAGCCGGTCTAGCGGCGGCTGGCATAAGCGCCGCCGAGCAGCAATACTGCCGCCATCGCCCAGAACACCGGCGTCATGCCCATCGTGCTGCCGACAATGCCGAACAGCAGCGGCATGCCGGCCTGTGTCAGATTGAGCAGGAAGGTGCGCACGCCCACCACTTCACCGCCGCGTCCCGGCGGCGCCGTGTTGTAGAGCAGCGACATGATCATCGGTTGCGTGCCACCGATTGCCAGCCCCAGCATGAATGCCACCGCCATCAGCAGCGACACGCTGTCGATCAGAGGGAAGATGAACATTGCGGCACCGGTGGCGAGCATGCCGCCGATCAGCAGCGGCCATTCGCTGAGGCGGTGAACAATCGCCGGCAACACCAGCCGTACCAGAAAAATCGCCGCACCAAAGCAACCAAGAATCAGTCCGATCGCCGATGCCGACAGGCCCAGCCGGGTGCCGTGAATCGGCGTGACAAAGGTGAACAGATCCCAGGCCATCGACAGCACGGCGCTGGCGACAAAAGCGCGGCGCAGGCCACGGATGCGGAATAAATCGCCGACCCGCTTGTGGTCGTGACCCGCAGTCGAGGCCGGATGCGGGGGCATGCGGATCGGCCGCAGCAGCATCAACGTAATACCGGCAGCGGCGCTGCAGCCCAGCAGCAGAAAGGTCATGCGGTGGCCTACCAGGTCGATGGCGAAACCCGAAATCACCGGTCCGAGGAAACCGGAAGTCGAAAACGCCAGTGCCAGCAGGCTGAAGTTGTGCGAACGTTGCTCCGGCGTGCCGAGCAGTCCGGCCACCTGATTGACGCAGATATGCACCAGCATGAACCCGCTGCCGACGAGGGCGCTGACGATGAACAGCACTTCAATGCGCGGCACCGCCGCCCCCAGCAGCAAGGCACCCAAAACGGCGCCGGTGCCGATCAGCAACGGCTTGCGCACGCCGATGCGGTCGATGGTGCGTCCCCAGCCGACAGCGAACAGCAATGGCACCGCGGCGAGCAGAGAAATCAGGATACCCACCGTCAGCGGCGTCGCCTGCAGATGCAGCGCGAACAGAGACAGTGTGACCCGGCTGCCGGCAAAAGCCAGATGCAGGATCACCGTCAGCATCAGGACAAAGCGGATGGTCATGCCGTTTTCCGTGTCCAGGACACCATGGCAACACCGAGGCAGGTGATGGCGATGCCCGCCAGCGAGACCATCGACGGTACGACATCGAACATCAGCAGCTCCAGCACCACTGCAATAATCGGCGTCAGATAGATCAGGCTGGTGACTTTGGTGGCCTGTCCGCGGCGCATCAGTGTATGGAAGGCATTCACGGCGAGAAGCGACGCGCCGATCACCAAGAAGACGATGACCCCGGCGAGCGTCCACGACCAGCGCACCGCCGCGCCCTCGACAAACCAGGCCAGCGGCGCCAGCACGGCGAACGCGCCGAGGAATTGCACCAGTGAGGCAGCGCGCAGATCGACGACGGGGCAATACACCCGCTGGTACAGCGTTCCGGCAGTGGCGCCGGCGACGGAGACAGCCACCGCCGTCACTGCGCCCCAAGTGGCTTCTCGGACATCGATCTTGTGCCAGACGATCAGCGTGACGCCGGCGAGTCCGATAATGATCCCCGTCCACTGCATGGCGTTCAACCGTTCGCGCATCCAGCGCATCGCGAACAGGGCCGTCAGCAGCGGCTGCACCGACAGCAGCACCGCGGTAATCCCTGCGGACAGGCCCAGATACTGCGAGTAGTGGCTGCCGCCGAGATGCACGGCATGCATCAGCAGTCCGGCGACGATGACGTGACCGAGTTCCGTTCGGGTCGCCGGCCAGCGCGGTTGCAATACCAGTACCAGTGCTGTCAGGCAGAGAATGCCAAAGGCGAAACGCAGCGACAGAAAGGTAAAGGGGGCGGCATGCTGCAGGCCGATCT